>WYBS01000205.1 GCA_011525755.1 Planctomycetaceae bacterium | reverse complement strand
GGCGGCGGTCGCGAAGGCGATCGGGAAGGACCGCGTCGGGATCCGCCTCTCGCCCTACGGCATCTTCAACGACATCGCGCCCTTCCCCGAGGTCGAGCCGCAGTACGAGCTGCTCGCGAGATGTCTCCGCGAGCTCGGGCTCGTCTACCTCCACGTCGTGGACCATTCCGCGATGGGTGCGCCGAAACCCGCGGAATCGACGGTCGCGAAGATGCGCGCGGCGTTCAGGGGCGCCTTCGTGCTGAGCGGCGGCTACGACAAGGAGCGCGCGGAGAAGGATCTCGCCGCGGGCCGCGGCGACCTCGTCGCGTTCGGCCGCCCGTTCATCGCGAACCCCGACCTCCCGGAGCGCCTTCGTACGGGCGCGAAGCTCGCCGCGGCGGACATGAACACGTTCTACACGCCGGGAGAGAAGGGCTACACCGACTACCCGGCGCTGAAGGCGTAGCCTCAGTCGCGCAGCTTCCGCCTCGTGACCTTGCCGTCGGGCGCGATGACCGCGTACTCCGGCGTCTGCGGGCGGATGCCCTTCGCGTCCGGGAACGTCTCATCGGCCTTGAGGAGGAGCGCTCCCTTCGACGCGGCCGAGAACCAGATGCTCGACCACTCCGAAGGGGCGGAACGGAGCGTCAGCTCGAACTCGGGGTCCCCCTCGAGGCCGGAGTCCTTCCAGGCGGGCTCGACGAAGTTGCGGAGGTTTCTCTCCGCGTGGCCCGTGCGGCCCACGATGTCGATGGTGATGTGGCGTCCGGGGTCCGCGGCCTTCCACGCCTTGAGGAACGGGAGCCCGTTCGCGGCCTGCTCCGCGGCGTCGAGCGCTTGCACGAGGTCGTCGCCGTCGTAGCCGAGCTCGGTCTCGTCGTAGACGTTCCACCAGCGGATCCCGTCGATGACGCTGCCGCCGACGCAGTCGAGCTCGACGAAGAGCGAGAACGGCTGCATGTTGATGAAGCCGATCGTCGCCTCGGTCACCCGCGCGCGCCGGAGCGCCCCCTCCCAGCCGGCGAGCCCGGCGCAGAGCGTCTTCGCGTGGTGCTTGACGAGATGCCTCCCGACGCGGCGTTCCCAGACGTCGTCATCCCTCCAGAACTCCTCCCGCCAGTAGCGGGCGCCGTCGAGGTGTTGCGCGCTCGGGCCCCGCGCGTCGACGAAGAGCGCAAGGGCCTTCGCGAGATGGATCGAGACGACCGCCCGCTCCTCGCCGTCCCCCTTCTTCACGAGCCACGGCTGCATCCACGGCGCTTCGCTCTGGCTCCGGATCGTGATCGGCGGATCCCCCGGCAGGGTGAGACTCAACTCCGAGTGGTTCGAGTCCCTGTCGCCCGCGTCGAGGAAGGTCTCGCGCGCCGCCTTCACGACGGCCTCGAAGGAGACGAGGTGCTTGAGCTCCTCCGGGACCTCGAGGGGCACGTAGTCCTCGAGCCCGCGGAGGGCGGATTCGAGGATGTAGTACTCCATCTCCTCGAGGCGCGCGCGCGTCACGCCGAGCTCCTCGGGCAGCGCTTCCGGGATCCCCGGCGCGTCCAGCGCGAGGCGACGCAGCGTCGCGAGGTGCGTGGCCGGGATGCGCACGGCCCCGCAGACGTAGAAGTCGCCCTCGCGGACGTAGCGGTGAGTGAGATCCTGCCCCTCGGCGAAGCACCCGAGCGCGGTGTCGCTCACGACCACCTCGTCGCCCGCCCACGCCGCGGCGGCGAGGACGAGGATCGCCACGCGCCTCAGGGAGCCGACCATGCCGCGATTGTAGCGGCCCGCCCCCGAGGCCCCCTCTCTTCGGACTGCCGTCTAGCCGCCTTCCGCCGGCGCGGCGTCCACGTCGAGCGTGATCCGGTTGCTGAAGACGAGCGCCCGGTCTTTCATCAGGCGCGCCTCCTCGAGGATCGCGCGCGCGTCGGGAAGGGCCACGCCTTTGAAGAGCACGCGGCCGTTCACCGAGACCGTGACCTCCTTCTTCAGGTCGAGCATCTGGTCCGACACGAGGACCGTCACCCGCTTCACCCCTCGCGTGCTTACGTCGATCCGGTTGCCGTCGCGCGTCGCGCGGACCCGTGGCAGGCCGCGGCCGAGGATCCCGCGCTCGTCGTCGAAGTCGAAGTTGCTCTCCGACTCGCCCGCCTCCTCGATGCGGATCCAGCGGAAGGTGTTGCCGGGGAATCCCGTCTCGCGCGACGGGTCGACGCACCACTCCACCGTCTTCGGGTAGGGCTCGCGCGGGTGCTTCCTGAGGAAGTCCTGCACCTCGTCCTTGTACGTGAGGAAGAAGCGGGGGTCGTGCGCGCCGTCCTCGATGAGCTTCCACTCGAGCGGGATGCCCGCGGCCTTCATCCCGTCGATGGCCTCGCGGACGTGCTCGATCTTGAAGATGCTGTCCTTCCCGCCGTTGATCGCGAGCCACGGCAGGTTCCGGAAGTTGAGGAAGCGCGTGACGCCGCCCGGCGCGCCGATGACCGGGACCGCCGCGCCGAAGAAGTGCGCGAAGGTCTCGGTGATCGCGTAGGTCCCGCGGCCGCCGTCCGAGTCGCCCGCGATCCACACGCGGTTCTCGTCAACGTTGAAGTGCGTCTTCACGTGGTCCATCGCGTGCATCACGAGCGCGCGGCACGCCGGATCGCCCCACTCGACGCCGTCGTACGTGGAGGGCCCGACGACGATCAGCCCGAGATCCTCGACCGCCGGGCGGAACATCTGCGCCTCGCCCGCGCCGCCGCCCGGCGCGGGCTGCCGGATCGCGCCGTGGAGCCAGAAGAGGACGCCCGCCCCTCGCGCGTGGCTGTACTTCGAGGGAAGGATGTACGTGAACTGCCG
>WYBS01000041.1 GCA_011525755.1 Planctomycetaceae bacterium | reverse complement strand
TCGAGCTTCTCGCCCCCCGCGAGCACGACGATCGCCTCGCGGAGCGGCTGCCGCACCTTGAGCTTGCTCTCGTTGCGCACGCGGAGCCCGAGCGCGACGAGGTCGCGCGCGAGCCCCATCGACTTCCGCAGCTCCTCGTCCTGCCGCTCCTTCCGCGGCTCGGGGTAGGGGACGAGATGGACCGACGGCGGGGCGTCCGGGCGGAACGGCAGCACGAGCCGCCGGTAGAGGATGTCCGCGAGGAAGGGGGTGAGCGGCGCGAGGAGCCGCGAGAGCTCGTCGAGCGTCTCGTAAAGCGTCGCGAACGCGGCGCGCTTGTCCTCGCTGTCGCCGCCCGCCCAGAAGCGCGGCCGGCTCCGGCGCACGTACCAGTTGGAGAGCGCGTCCAGGAACGCCGCGATGCGCCGCGCGGCCGTGTGGCTCTCGAGGTTCTCGAAGGCCCTTCGCACGTCGCGCACGGTGGCGTCGAGCTCCGCCAGCACCCAGCGGTCGAGCGTCGCGCGCTCCTCCGGCCGCGTCGCGCGCGGATCCCACTTGTCGATGTTCCCGTAGGTGACGAGGAACGAGAAGACGTTCCATACCTTCAGGAGGAGGTCGCGCGTCGCCTCGTTCGCCGCCTGCGGGCCGAACTTCGTGTTCTGCCCCGGCACGCTCGACGCGAGGAGCGCCCAGCGCACGGCGTCCGCGCCCTCCTTCTCGAGCGCCTCCATCGGCGGCACGTAGTTCTTGAGCCGCTTCGAGAGCTTCTTCCCCTCCTCGTCCGTGATGTGGCCGAGGCAGACGCAGCTACGGAACGGGTGCGGCGCCTTCTCGGCGGGGAAGAGCAGCGTCGAGATCTGGAGGAGCGCGTTCCACCAGCCGCGCGTCTGGTCGATCGCCTCGGTGATGAAGTCCGCGGGGAACGCGGCCTCGAACTCCGCGACGCCCTTGTGCGGGTAGCCCCACTGGGCGAAGGGCATGGACCCGGCGTCGAACCAGCAGTCGATCACCTCGGGGACGCGGCGGTACGTGCCCTTCTCGCCCGGGTTCGTCCACGTCACGTCGTCGATCCACGGCTTGTGGACCATCAGGTCGTCGTGGAGCGCGGGATCCTTCCGCTTCGCCTCCTCGAACTTCGCGAAGGCGCGCGGGTTCTTCCCGAGGATCTCCCCGACCGAGCTCACGGACTCCATCCGCCCGGTGACGTCGTTCACCCAGATCGGGAGCGGCGTGCCCCACCAGCGTTCGCGGCTGATCGCCCAGTCCACGTTGTTCCGGAGGAAGTCGCCCATCCTGCCGTCGCGGATGTGCTCGGGCTGCCAGCGGACCTTCGAGTTGTTGGCGACGACCTTGTCCTTCTCCCCGCTCGTGCGGATGAACCAGGACTTGCGCGCGTACTGCATGAGGGGATCGTCGGGGGCGCGGGGGGAGAAGGGGTACTCGTGCCGGCAGGTCCCCTGGCTGAAGAGGAGCCCCCTCTCCTTCAGGTTCCGAGTGATCGGCTTGTCCGCCTCCTTGAACATGAGGCCCGCGAAGTCGCCCGCGTCCTTCGCGAACCGGCCGTCGGGCTCGACGAGCTGGAGGAAGGCGAGGCCCTTCTGCTTCGCGAGCCGGTTGTCGTCCTCGCCGAAGGCGGGCGCGACGTGGACGATGCCCGTGCCCGTGTCGAGCGTGACGAAGTCGCCGGCGACGACCTCGCAGGCCTTCCCCTCGGGCTTCCGGAAGGAGAAGAGGGGCTCGTACTGCCAGCCCACCATCTCCCCTCCCCCGAACCCCCTCCCCTTCTCGTACTGCTGGTCCTTGAAAACGGACTCGACGAGCGCATCGGCGACGACGAGCGTCTCCTTCGCGGACTTCATCTCCCGGTACAAGACCTCCGCGCCGACGGCGAGCGCGACGTTGCTCGGGAGCGTCCAGGGGGTCGTCGTCCACGCGAGGAGGAACGTGTCCGGCTTCCCCTTCACGGCGAAGCGCACGACGACGCTCGGGTCGTCCACGGCGCGGTAGCCCTCGCCGACCTCGCCGGCGCTGAGCGCGGTGTTTCCCTGCGGCCACCACCAGACGCTCTTCATGTCCTGGTAGAGGAGCCCCCTCTTGAAGAGCTCGCTGAGCGCCCACCAGACGCTCTCGACGTAGGAGCGGTGGCAGGTCGCATAGCCCTCCCGGTCGAGCCAGAAGCCGACGCGGTCCGACATCCTTTCCCACTCGCCGATGTAGCGCCAGACGCTCTCGACGCAGCGGCGCGTGAAGGCCTCGATGCCGAACGCCTCGACCTCGGCCTTCCCGGGGAGCTTCAGCTCCTTCTGGACCTCGACCTCGACCGGGAGGCCGTGCGTGTCCCAGCCGCTCCGGCGGGGGACCTCGTAGCCGCACATCGTCTTGTAGCGGAGGAAGACGTCCTTCGCGACGCGGGTCAGGACGTGGCCCCAGTGCGGGATCCCGTTGGCGGTCGGGGGGCCCTCGTAGAAGGTGAATCGCGGGCGTCCCCTCGCCTGCTCGATCGACCGCTCGAAGATCCGGTCCTTCTTCCAGAGCGCGAGGAG
>WYBS01000204.1 GCA_011525755.1 Planctomycetaceae bacterium | reverse complement strand
GTCCCGTGCCGCTCGACCCTCCCGGGCCCCCCGGCGTCGTCGAGCTCCTTCCCGGCGCGCTCCCGGGCGGCCCCGCGCTCGTCCGCTACCGCGCCGAGTTCACGCACCTCGACGCCTGACCTCCCAAAAACCCGGACCCACCCGTCCGGGTGATGCCGCCGCAACCCGTTCCGCCGCAACCACTTGCGCTGGCCGATGGGCGTACCATGTACGCGTGGTGTCGGCCCTGCTGGCGGTGGCGCACGTCGCGATCTTCGTCACGCTCGGGCTTCGCGTCATCTGGCGGCGGCGGCCCGTCGGCGTCACGATCGCGTGGCTCGGCGTGATCGTCGTCGCGCCCTTCCTCGGCGCCATCTCCTACTTCCTCTTCGGCGAGAGCCGCCTCGGCAACCGGATCGAGCGGCGGATGAAGGACCTCCTCCCCGCCTATCGCGAGTGGCTCATGAAGCCGCGCGATGCGAAGGCCGACTGGGCGGGGCTGCCCCCGGACCCCCTCTGCATCCACGATCTCGGCGTGCGCACGGTCGGCATCCCGGCGCTCGGCGGGAACCGGATCGTCCTCTTCGGCGACTCGATGGAGGCCTTCCGCGCGATCATCGCGGACATCGACGCGGCCCGCGAGAGCGTCCACATGGAGTTCTACATCTGGGACACCGGCGGCATGGCCGACGAGGTCGCCGCCGCCGCGGTCCGCGCCGCGAAGCGCGGCGTCACGTGCCGCCTCCTCCTCGACTCGATCGGGAGCGAGGACTTCTTCGCGAGCCACGTGGCGCGCGAGCTCCGCGAGGCGGGCGTCCGCGTCGTCGAGGCGCTCCCGGCGAGCCTCCTCCGGAGCTTCGTCGTCCGCGCCGACCACCGCACGCACAGGAAGATCGTCGTCGTCGACTGCAAGATCGGGTACACGGGATCGCTGAACATCCTCGACCCGCGCGAGTTCAAGGTCTCGAAGGGGCTCGGGCAGTGGGTCGACGCGATGGCGCGCGTCGAGGGACCGGCCGTCGAGGCGCTCGCGATCGCGTTCGTCGGGGACTGGGAGCTCGCGACCGACGAGGGGCTTCCCGCGATCGGCAGCATGGTCAAGTCGCCCGCGCGGGCCGGGACCGCGAACGTCCAGGTGATCCCCTCCGGCCCCGGCTACGCGCAGGAGGCGATCCACAAGCTCATCCTCACGGCGATCTACGCCGCGAGGAGCGAGCTCATCCTCACGACCCCCTACTTCGTCCCGTCGGACGCCCTGCTGACCGCGATCGTCTCGGCCGCCGAGCGCGGCGTCGACGTCGCGGTCATCCTCCCGGCGCACAACGACTCGATGCTCGTGCACCACGCGGGCCGCTCGACCTTCGACGAGCTCCTCGCCGCGGGCGTGAAGCTCTACGCATTCGAGGCGGGCCTCCTCCACACGAAGAGCATCACGGTGGACGGCCACACGAGCGTCTTCGGGTCCGTGAACCTCGACATGCGGAGCTTCTACCTGAATTTCGAGATCTCGCTCTTCATCTACGACCGCGAGTTCACCGGGAAGCTGCGCGACCTCCAGCACGGGTACGTCGGGGGGTCGCGGCGGATCGACCCCGGGGAATGGGCAGGAAGGCCTCTCCGCTTCCGCTTCGTCGAGAACTGCGTGCGGCTGCTCGGCCCGTTGCTGTAGAAGCGAGGGGGGGGCCGGGGGCCGCGCCCCCCGCGCCCCCCTTGATAGACTTCCGGCATGTTCGGCGGCATCGCGGCGCGCGGCGCGGACGGGATCGTCTACGCGACCTTCGAGGGGACCGTCGTCCTCCTCGACCTCGAGGGGCCCGTCGTCACGGGGCAGTTCGCCGTCTACCCGAGCGGCCCCCCTCGGGTCCACGTGAGCGCCTGCGCCGTGGCCCGCGACGGATCGATCCTCCTTGCGGACGCGCACCACCACCGCGTGCGGCGGTTCGCGCCCGACGGCCGGCAGATCGCGCTCCTCGGCGCGCTCCACAACCCGGGCATCCAGCAGCAGGACATGGCGGGCGTCCTCGACGAGCCGTGCGCGGTGCTTCCGGTCGGCGACGAGATCCTCGTCGCGTGCGGCGGCCTCGGCGAGGAGCACGGCGTGCAGGTGTTCGGGGACGGCGGCGAGTACCGGCGTTCGTTCCCCGCGCCCGCCGGCGGCTGGAAGCGCGCGCAGGGGCTCGCGGAGGTGGAGGGCGCGATCTGGGTCGCGGAGACCGACGCGGGCGCCGTCCGCGTCCACGCGCCGGACGGCACGCCCAAGGGGCGCGTGCCGCTCCACCCGGAGCTCCGCCGCCCCTTCCGCGTGAAGGCGGACGGGTACGGCGGCGCGTTCCTGCTCGTCGCGCCCGAGAGCGAGGAGAGCGAGCCCTTCGGCGTCGCGCGGATCGCGCGCGACGGGACCTTCGACGGCTGGACCGTGCCCGCGGGCGAGGAGCCCGGGCAGGCGCTCGCTCCCTTCGACGTCGCGGTGCTGCCCGACGGGCGGTTCGTCGTCGCCGACCTTCCCTACGGCCGCCCGCCCGAGGTGCGGCTCCAGCTCTTCTCGAGCGACGGGCGGCTCATCGAGACGGTCCTCGAGGACACGGCCGACCTGGTCGCGGCGCAGCGGACCTGGTTCGAGGCCGTGCTCGCGCGCGCCGGCCGCGACGCGGCGACGCTCTACGAGCAGGCGCGGGTGCACCACTACCACGCGGGCGCCACGCGGGGCCACCTCGAGGAGGCGCGCCGCCTCTACGAGGGCGCGATCGCGGCGGAGCCCGGGTTCCTCCTCGCGCGGCTGGGCCTCGGGACGCTGCTCCAGCGGGGGCTCGAGGAGCCCGCGCTCGCCGAGGTGCAGTACCGCGCGGCGATGGACGCGGGCGGCGTCGAGGGGGACCTGCTCGCGCGCATCGCCGAGTGCAGGCACGACGCCGGGGACCTCGACGGCGCGATCCGCCTGCTCCAGAAGGCGATCGAGTCCCTGCGCCCCCCCGAGGGCTACCACGATCTCGTGGAGGAGCTCGGCGACTACTACCTCGAGCGCGACCGCTGAAGCGTGCCCGGTTCGATCCGGCACGGTCCCGGCCGGGAATCCGCTCGGCGCGCGGGGTCGGGTTCCCCCCCGGCCCCCCCCTCCTTCCCCGCTACTGGCATGCCCCGCTGAGCCGTGGTCTAATCCCGGGCTCCCATGGCACGAAAGAGCAAAGAGGCGCGCGCCTACGTCATCCTCGAGTGCACCGAGTCCGGGCAGCGCACCTACATGACCCAGAAGAACACGCGCAAGGGCTACAAGATCGAGCTGAAGAAGTACAACCCGCTCCTGCGCAAGCACACGGTCTACAAGGAGAAGAAGAAGTAGACCGCCGGGAGCTGGCCGCCCGGATCGAGCACACGATCCTCCGCCCCGACGCGACGCGCTCGGAGGTGGAGGCGGCGCTCGCCGAGGCGGAGGGGCTCTCCTGCCGGGCCCTCTGCGTGCACCCGTGCTGGGTGCCCCACCTCCGCGGCGCGCGGATCCCGATCGTCACGGTCGCGGGCTTCCCGCTCGGCGCCGACCGCGCGGAGGTGAAGGCGAAAGCCGCTGCGATGGCCCTCGAGGACGGCGCGAGCGAGATCGACATGGTCCTGAACCTCGGCGCGCTCAAGTCGAATGACCTCGCGGCCGTCGCGGCCGACGTGCGCGCCGTGCGCCGGGCCGCGGCCGCGGGCACGCTCAAGGTGATCCTCGAGACGGGGCTTCTCGACCGCCGCGAGGCCGGGGAGGCGGCGCGCGTGGCCGTCGCGGAGGGCGCGGACTTCCTGAAGACGTCGACCGGGTTCGGCCCGCGCGGCGCGACCGTCGACGACGTGCTCCTGCTCCGGCGCTTCGGCCGCGTGAAGGCGGCGGGCGGGATCCGCACGTTCGCGCAGGCGAGCGCGCTCGTCGAGGCGGGCGCCGACCGGCTCGGCGCGAGCGGCTCGGCGGCGATCCTCGAGGGGGCTCCGGGGGCATGAAGCTCACCGTCGAGCGAGGCGGGGGGCGGCTCGACCGCTACCTCGTCGAGCACATCGAGGGCGTGAGCCGCGCGCTCGTGATGAAGTACCTGAAGGAGGGGCGCGCGCGCGTCAACGGCCACCGCGCGCGGCCGGGCCTCTTCGTGAAGGACGGGGATTCGATCGACCTGCCCGGCTTCGAGGAGGCGGCCGAGCGCATCCGCGAGGGCCGCGCCGAGGGCGTGCCCGACGTGGCGCGCGTGCGGCAGCCGCTCGCGGTCCCGGTGCTCTACGAGGACGAGGACATGATCGTCGTCGACAAGCCGCCGGGCCTCGTGATGCACCCGGGCGAGGGGCACGAGGACGAGGGCCTCGACCTCCTGCTGCGCCGGCGCTACGGCCCGTCCGCGCGCCTCGTCCACCGGATCGACCGCGACACGAGCGGCGTCGTCGTCGTCGCGCGCGGCCACCCGCAGTCGGCCGCGCGGCTCACCGACGCGTTCCGGCAGGGCGACGCGGAGAAGACCTATCTTGCGCTCGTCTGCGGCGTGCCCGAGCCGAGGAGCGGGGTGATCGACGCGCCGATCATGGACCGGAAGACGCCGGGCGAGCGCCCGCGCGTCGCCGAGGGGGGCCGCGAGGCGCGCACCGAGTACGAGACGATCGAGGCGTTCGGGCGCTTCGCGTGGGTGAGGGTCCGCCCGAAGACCGGCCGGCGGCACCAGATCCGCGCGCACATGGCGTTCATCGGCCACCCGCTCGCCGTCGACCGCGTCCACGCGGGGCGGCGCCAGCTGAAGCTGAAGGACCTCCGGCCCGACCTCCCGGCCACCTGGAAGAACCCGGTCGTGCTCGACCGGCAGCCGCTCCACGCCGCGGAGCTCCTGCTCCGGCACCCGCGCACCGGCGAGGAGATGAAGTTCGTGGCGCCGCTGCCGCCCGACCTCGCGGAGGTCCTCCGGCTGCTGCGGGAGCCTTCCGCGAGCTGATCAGGCGCGGGCCGCCGCCGCGCCACGGATCTCGCGGTAGCTCGCCACGCGCTCCACCATCACGTCGCGCGCCGCGGCCGGGGCGTGATCCCTCGTCGTCTCGAGGAGGGCCGCGGCCGCGTCGAGGTGGCGCGCGGCACCCGTCCCCTTCCAGATCCGGTAGTGGCTCTCGAGCCGCGCGGGGACGCCGAGCCGCGGGCCCTCGCGGTCGAGCACCTCCTCGGCGCGCGCGAAGTCGCCGCGCGCCGCGGCGACGATCACGTCGAGCGCGGGCTGGTCGAGGCTCTGCGCGAGCTCGTCCGCCTCCTCCAGCCGGAGCCGGTCGTGCGCGCCCAGCGCGAGGAGGATCCACGCCTCGCCCACGCGGTCGCCCGAGGCGCGCGCATGCGCGAGCGCCTCGCCGTGGAGCCGCCGTGAGAGCGCGGCATCGCCGTCCGCCTCCGCGCGTCGGCCGCGGGCGTAAAGCGTGCGCCCGAGGATGTAGTCCTGGGCGATCTGGTCGGCGAGCGACTGCGCGACGCCGAGTTCCCGCGCCTCTCCGTCGCGGTCCCCGAGCGAGCCGAGCATCTCGCCGAGGTTCATGCGGGCGATGACCTGGGCCCGGATGCTGTCGATCTCCTCGGCCAGGGCGAGGTGGGTCCGGAAGCAGGCGATCGCGTCCTCGAGGAACCCGAGGTCGCGGAGGACGAGGCCGAGGTTCCCGCTCGCCGCGCACTCCGCGCGCCGGTCGCCGATCTCGGCGGCGAGCGTCAAGTTGCGCTCGAGGTGCGCCCGCGCGTCCTCGAAGCGACCGAGGAGCCAGAGAGACGTGCCGAGGTTCCCCTCGACGTAGCACCGCTCGCGGCGCAGTCCCGCCTGCTCGCACACGCGGAGCCCCTCGGCGAACGCATCGTGCGCCTCGGCGTGGCGGACGAGGTGCCGGAGGCAGATGCCGATCCCCGCGACGGCGCGGACCTCCTCGACCGGGTTTCCGACCCGCCGCGCCCAGTCGCGGACCTCCCCGAGCATCCCCATCGCCTCCCCGTCCCGCCGCACCCGGCTGAACACGGTGCCGAGGCGGGCGGTGGCGTGCATCGCGAGGGCGTTGTCGCCGGTCTCCCGCGCGAGGGTCACGGCGCGCTCGAAGTGCCCGATCGCGTCCTCGTCGCGGCTCACGCCCAGGAAGAGCGTCCCGCATGCGAGCCGGGCGAGGCACTCCCGCCGCGGGTCGCCGAGGCCCTGCGCGAGGGCGAGCGCCTCCTCCGCCGCCTTCCTCTGCGGCGCCCGCCGCCCGAGCATCTCGCAGCGCGCGGCCTGCTGGACGAGCAGATCGACCCGATCGGTCGCCGGGAGCGGGAGGCGCAGCGCGAGGTCGAGGAGCCCGAGCGCCTCCTCGTTCTGGAAGCGGCTCGCGAGGTGGTCGAGCGCGGCGGGGAGGAAGGGGAGCGCCGCCTCGGGGCGCGCGCCGCGGAGATGGTGCGAGGCGAGGAAGCGGGCGGCGACCGGGCCCTCCCGCTCCGGGCAGGCGTCCGCGATGCGCGTGTGGTACTCCTCGCGCAGCCGCGGCGGCAGCTCCTCGTAGAGGATCTCCTGGACGAGATGGTGGTCGAAGCGGTAGCGCCGCCCTTCGGCCCGGACGAGCCCCGTGCCCCGCTCGATGTCCGCGAGCCGCTGGAGCGCCGTGACGATCGGGAGCCCGAGCGCGGCGGCGAGCAGGTCGCCGTCGAACTCGAAGCCCTGGACCGCGCCGGCGTCGAGCAGCGCGCGGTCGTCGTGCGAGAGCGCGGCGACCCGCGCCGAGAGGAGGCCGCGCACGGCGGAAGGAAGGTCCGGTCCCGCCCGCTTCCCGGCGACCTTCGCCAGCTCGCAGGCGAAGAGCGGGACGCCATCGCTGCGCCGCGCGATCTCGAGCGCGCCCTCGTCGCCTCCGAGCGCTTCGCGCGCGAGCGCCGCCGCGTCGGCATCCGAGAGCCGCGGCACGGCGATCCTCCGGACGTGGGGGAGCCGCTCCAGCGGGCCCATCTCCTCGGGCGGGAGGCTCCGCGCGGAGAGGAGCAGGAGTGCGCGGCCCTCCTGCGCCGCGCGCGCCATCGCGTAGGCGATCGCGCGGGTGCGTTCCGGCGCGAAGTGCAGGTCGTCCACGGCCCACGCCACCGGCCGCTCGCGCGCGAGCGCGAGCAGAAGCTCCCGGAACGCGGCCGCGAGGCTCTCCGGCTCGGAGGGCCCGGCGCCGTCGCGCATGAGGCCGGCCACCACGGGGGCGAGCGCGGCGAGTTCGCCGAGGCGCCCCTTCAGCTCTCGGTCGATCCCCACCCGGCCGAAGCGCGCGACCACCGCGTCGACGAGGCCGCGGAGCCCGCTCCCGGGCGGGAACGACCCGTAGAGGACGTGGGCACGGTCCGGATCGAGATCGCGGAGGAACGCGTCGATGAGCCGCGACTTGCCGATGCCAGGCTCGCCCTCGAGGATCACGACCTGGCCTTCCCCCGCGCACGCCGCCCGCCACGCCGCGCGGAGCAGGTCGAGCTCGGTGGCCCGCCCGACGAACGATGTGTCCCGTCGCACGAGGACGCGGGGCAGGCGTCGCGCCCGGATCTCCCGCTCCCGCTCCGTCCACCATGCGCCCTGCTCGCCGGCCTCGAGGATCCCGACGAGCGCCCGCGCCGAGGCGACGCGGCGTCCCGGGCTCTTGGCGAGCAGCGTCGCGAGCACCTCGCTGAAGAAGGGGGAGATGTCGCCGTTCCGCTCGGTGGCAGGGGGCGGCACGACGTCCATGTGCGCGCGCAGGCTCGCGCCCGGCGTCTCCGAGCGGAACGGGTTCTCCCCCGTCGCGAGCTCGTAGAGGACGACGCCCAGCGAGTAGAGATCGGCTGCGGGCCCGACCTCGCGGCCCTCGCACTGCTCCGGCGCGGCGTAGGGCAGCGAGCCGAGGAACTGCCCCTCGATCGTGAGCGCCACGGAGGCGTCGTGGATCTTCGCGACGCCGAGGTCCATGATGCGCACGCGCCGGTCGTCGGTGACGAGGATGTTCTCCGGCTTGAGGTCGCGGTGGACGATGCCCGCTTCGTGGATGGCCGAGAGGCCCGAGGCTGCCTGCCGCGCGATCTCGCGCAGGAACCCCTCGGGTACCGTGCGCCATTCGTCCGCGAGCGCCCGCAGGGTCCGTCCCTCCACGTACTCCATCACGAGGAGGTCGTAGCCGTCGACGCTCTCGTACTCGAGCGTGCGCACGACGTTCCGGTGGCTCACCTGCTTCCCGAGCCTCGCCTCGCGCGCAAACCGCTCCCGGAGCGTCGCGGACCCGAGCAGGTAGGGGTGGAGGGCCTTCAGGGCGACGCGCGCGGACGTGCGCGTGTCGATCGCCTCGTAGACGGTTCCCATCCCGCCGCGGCCGATCTCGCGCTCGAGGCGGTACGGGCCGAAAACCGGGGGGGGTGCGGGGGCCGCCGCCGGGAGGATCTGGTTCGTCGGGACGCTCGAGGTCTCGAGCAGCCGCTCCACCTCCTGCCGCAGCGTCCGGTCGGCACCGCACGCCCCGTCGAGGTAGGCGCTCCGTTCGGCGCCCCGCTTCTCGCCCGCCGCGTGGAGGATCGCACGCACCCGGCGGTAGCGCTCGGCGTCGCGGCTATCCACCCTGCCCCCTCGCGGGGGTGCCGAGACAGCCGAGCGGTCCGGGGAACCCGCCGCCCGTGCCCGAAGGGCCCCTCCGGGGTCGTTCCATGGACGCGATCATGCCTGCCAAGCCGCGCATTCTAGCCCCTGTTGCGGTCGGGCCTTCCCCCCGGTGTTTCCCCCTGTGATGGCTGGCACCACAACGGAGACCTTCGCCGAGCGGCTCACGGGCATCCTCAACGGGGGAGCGCTCTCCCTCATGATCTCGGTGGGCCACCGGACCGGGCTCTTCGCGGCCATGCGGGGGCACCCCGCGGCGACGAGCCAGGAGATCTCCGACCGCGCGGGGCTCTCGGAGCGGTACGTCCGCGAGTGGCTTGGCGCGATGGTCACGGGAGGCATCGTCGACTACGACGCGCCGGCGGCCCGCTACCGGCTGCCCGGGGACCGCGCGGACCTGCTGACCGGGGTCGGGACGAACTTCGCCATCACGGCGCAGTTCATCCCGCTCCTCGCCGCGGTCGAGGATCCGATCGTCGAGTGCTTCCGACGCGGCGGCGGCGTGCCCTACGCGAAGTACACGCGCTTCCACGACGTGATGGCGGAGGACAGCAGCCAGACGGTCGTCGGCGCGCTCGAGACGACGATCCTGCCTCTCGTGCCCGGCCTTCTCGACCGGCTGCACGAGGGGATCGACGTGCTCGACGTCGGATGCGGCCGGGGCCGGGCGATCAACCGGATGGCGCGCCTCTTCCCGAAAAGCCGATTCCGGGGCTATGACATCTCCGACGCGGCGATCGCGGGCGCGCGGGCCGAGGCGAACCGTCATGGGGCGAGGAACGTGCGATTCGAGGTGCAGGACTGCGCCGGCATCGCCGACCGGGAAGCTTTCGACCTCGTGACCGCGTTCGACGCGATCCACGACCAGTCGCGCCCGGACGCCGTGCTCTCGGGGGTGCGGCGCGCGCTCCGGCCCGGCGGGACGTTCCTGATGCAGGACATCCGCTGCTCGAGCCATCTCCACAACAACCTCGAGCACTCCTTCGCGCCGTTCATCTACACGATCTCGTGCATGCACTGCATGTCCGTGTCGCTCGCCGCGGGAGGCGAGGGCCTCGGCGCCGCCTGGGGCGAGGAGAGGGCCCTCGAGATGCTCCGTGCCGCGGACCTCGAGGTCCTTGCCGTCCACCACCTCGACCACGACGTGCTCAACACGTACTACGTGGGGCAGCCGCGCACCTGAGATCCGGAAAGGAGCGGCCCGCCGCGTGCGCACGCGCACGGCGAAGACACCGGGCGCGGGTCGGCGGCAGCCTACCGCGGCGTCCGGATCGCGTTCTTCTGGCGGCCGAAGTGGGAGCAGGGGCGCTTGCCGTGGTTGGCCTTCTTGGGCCGGCGCTTGTTCTTGGCCATGGGGTGGAAAGAGTAGCCGCGCCCCCAAGGGATTCAAGGCGCGAGGCCGCCCGCAGGCCCCCGGAGCCCCCTCCCGTCGCGGCCCTGAGCCTTCGCCGCCGGCGCGGCGCCGACGGGGCAGGCGTCACTCCGGCGCGAGGCCGTACGTGCGGATCTTGTCGTAGAGCGTCGGCTTCGAGATGCCGAGCAGCCGCGCGCTCCGGGCCTTGTTCCAGTTCGTCGCGCGGAGCACGCGCGCGATGTGGTCGCGCTCCACGTCGACGAGCGGGGGCAGCTCCTCGAGGGGGCCGCCGGCGCTCGCGCGCACCTGGGCCGGCAGGTCGGCGAGCCGGATCGTCTTCCCGTCGCCGAGGATCAGCGCCTGCTCGATGCAGTTCCGGAGCTCCCGCACGTTGCCCGGCCAGTGGTACGCCTCGAGCGCGCGCGCGGCCGCCTTCGACAGGCGCGCCTTCCGGAGCTCCTCGGGCCCCGGATAGGTGCGGAGGAAGAACTCGGAGAGGGGCGGGATGTCCTCGCGGCGGCGGCGGAGCGGCGGCACCTCGATCGCGACCACGTTGAGCCGGTAGAAGAGGTCCTCGCGGAATCGGCCGTCGCCGACCAGCCGGCCGAGGTTCTGGTTCGTGGCGACGAGGATGCGCACGTCGATCGGCCGCGGGGCGGTGTCGTTGATGCGGTCCACGCGCTTGTCCTCGAGCACGCGGAGGAGCTTCGCCTGGAGTTCGGGCTTCATCTCCCCGATCTCGTCGAGGAAGATCGTGCCGCCGTCGGCCTGCTCGAACTTCCCCGCGCGGCCCTTCGGGTCGGCTCCCGCGAGCGCGGACTGCGGAGCGTATCCGAAGAGCTCGCTCTCGAGGAGCGTCTCCGGGATCGCCGCGCAGTTCACGGCGACGAAGGGCCCGCGCTCGCGCGCGCTCCGGGCGTGGATCTCCCGCGCCACCATCTCCTTGCCGACGCCGCTCTCGCCCGTGATGAGGACCGTCGCGTCGAAGCCGGCGACCTTCTCCACCTTGCGGCGGATCTCCTCCATCGCGGGCGACGCCGCGACGAGCGAGCCGGGGACGCCGAGCCGCTGCTTCAGCATCGTGTTCTCCTCGCGCAGCCGCTCCGTCCGCGCGACGTTCCCCATCGCGAAGGACGCGAGGTGCGCGAGCGCGGAGGCGAAGTCGAGCTCGTCGTTGCTGAACGAGGTCGCGCGCCCCTCGTTGTCCGCGTAGAGGACGCCCTGCGCGCGCCCCTCGTCCCGGAGCGGCGCGCAGAGGATCGAACGCACGTCGATCGAGACCTCGTCCTCGCGGTCATCGCGGACCGCGGCCTCCGACGTGAGGATCGCGGCGCCGGCATCGAGGGCGGCTTTCGCGATCGCGGTATTGATCTCGATCCCGTCGGCGCGGGCGCTCCTCACCGCGAGCACCTCGTCGTCATCGAGCAGCGCGAGCGCCACGCGCCGCACGTGGAGCACGCGCACCATCGCGTCGAGGATCCGCCCGACGAGATCGTCGAGGCTCCCGACGGTGAGGAGCAGGCGCCCGATCTCGTTCAGCGCGGCGGCCCGGACATCGCCCTCGCCCGCGTGGTAGACGACCTCGATGCCGCCCAGGTCCACGCGTTCCCCCGGCGCCAGCCTGTGCTCGCCGTCCGCGGCGCGGAGGAGGTCGCCCATGACCTCCGCGACCTGCCGCGCCACCTGGCCCCGGCCCCACGCCGCGCGCCCACTTGTGTCGTAGCCAAGGGGCACGGGGTCGGGACCCAGCTCGACCACCGAGCAGGTGCCCTCGCTCCGGATCTCCAGCCTCGCCATGACAGTACGCATTTTTACCGCTTTGGCCGTCCGGGGGCCCGGCCTCCGGAAGATTTTCTTACCCTCCCCCCGGCCGAATCGCGGCCGATCCGTTAAAACGGCTGGTGCGCATGGACCTCGACCGGGACCTTGACCGATTCCAGCAGTCGATCCGCGATCTCGAAGGCGAGATCCGGCGCGTCGTCGTCGGACAGGACCGGGTCGTCCACGAGATCCTCGTCTGCCTGCTCGCGGGCGGCCACGCGCTCCTCGAGGGCGCGCCCGGGCTCGGGAAGACGCTGCTCGTGCGCACGCTCGCCCGCTCGCTCCGCCTCGCCTACTCGCGGATCCAGTTCACGCCCGACCTCATGCCGGCGGACGTGACGGGAACGAACGTGATCGTCGAGGACGCGGACGGACGGAAGCGGTTCGAGTTCCAGCCGGGGCCGATCTTCGGCAACATCATCCTCGCCGACGAGATCAACCGCGCGACGCCGAAGACGCAGAGCGCGCTCCTCGAGGCGATGCAGGAGCGCGCGGTCACCGTCGCCGGGACGCGCCACGCGATCGCGCCGCCCTTCTTCGTGCTCGCGACCGAGAACCCGATCGAGATGGAGGGCACCTACCCGCTGCCGGAGGCGCAGCTCGACCGCTTCCTCTACAAGATCCTCGTCTCGGACCCCGACGAGACGACGCTCGTCCGGATCGTCGAGGCGACGACCGGTGTCGCGACCCCCGAGCCGCGTCCCGTGCTGGACGGGCCGGGGCTGCTCGCGATGCTCGACCTCGTGCGGCGCGTGCCCGTCGCGGAGCCGCTCGTCCGCTACGCGGCGCGTTTCGTGCGCGCGACGCAGCCGGAGAGCGGCGAAGCGTCCGCCTCCGCGAGGAAGCACCTGCGCTACGGCGCCGGGGTCCGCGGCGCGCAGGCCCTCGTCCTCGCGGCGAAGGCGGAGGCGCTCCTCAAGGGCCGCGTGCATGTCGCGTTCGAGGACCTGCACGCGGTCGCGAAGCCCGCGCTCCGGCACCGCCTCATCCTCAACTTCGAGGGCGAGGCCACGGGGATCGCGGGCGACGCGATCATCGACTCCGTGCTCGCCGATCTCCCGGAGATGCCCGCGGAGGTCTCGCGGCTGGGCTCGTAGCGTCTCGATGCAGAGGGGGTCCGGGGGCAGCTGCCTCGGCCCGGGCCTGGCCGCGGAAGCGGCCCCGCCGCCCCCCCGGCCCCCCCCGGCGTGCTACGCTGCAACGGTCGTGTTGCGCGCCCCCTTTTCTCCGCTCCGGCTCCTCGCCCGTGTCCTGCGGCTCGCCTGCCCGGCGTGCGGCCGCGGCCGGATCTTCCGCCGCTTCCTCCTCCGCGCCGAGCGTTGCGCGGGATGTTCCCGCGCGTTCGAGCGCGAGGAGGGCTACTGGGTCGGCGGGTCCGAGGTCCACATGTTCGTGTCGTTCGGGCTCTCCGTGGCGCTCTTCGTCCCGTTCCTCGTCCTCCTCGAGCCGACGCCCGCGCTCTACGCGGGCGTGCTCGCGGGCCACGTCCTCGTGTCGATCGCGATCTTTCGGTACTCGCGCGCCATCTTCCTCGCGGTCGACTTCTACCTCGACCCGGGTCCGCCGCCGGGCGGCGGCGACGACAGGGGCGGCCTCGGCGCGCCGGAGCGGCCGTTCCCGGTGCCCGGCACCGCGAGGCGCCTGCCGGGCCGGCGCCGGGCGAGCCGGCGCGAGCGCGAGCCCGTCGAGGCGCGGTAGCGGTCAGGCAGGTTCGAGCGGCCCGCCCGCGCCGCCCGCGAACTCCGCGCGGATGCGCCGCGCCTCCGCGTCGATCCGCGCCTCGTCCGCCCCGATCTCCCGCAGCAGGAAGCCCGCGAGCGCGACCGCGGCCTCCCCCTCCTCGTAGACGGCGGTCGCGCCGAGCTCCTCGAGGATCGGCTTCTCCGCGAGGTAGTGCGCCCGCACGAGGATCCGCGCCTTCGGGTTGAGCTCGCGCGCCGCGAGGATCACGGGGATCCGGGCGTCGGGATCGGGCATCGTCAGCAGCAGGTAGGATGCGCGCTCGATCCCGGCCGCCCGGAGGATCTCCGCGCGGCTCGCGTCGCCGTAGATCGCGAGCCGCCCCTCCGCGGAGAGCCGCGCGACCGTCTCCACGTTCAGGTCGAGGACCACCGTCCGTACCCCGAAGTCCTCGAGAATGCGGGACACGGTCCGCCCGGCCGGGCCGTAGCCGACGACGACGGCATGCACGGCCTCCGCGTCCTCGCGGAGCCGCGCCTCCGTGGCGGCGTTCACGCCGCCGGCGCGGGCCTCGGCCCGCCGGTTGAGGAAGGCCCAGGCCCGGGGCCGCGCCTTCAGCCATGCCTCGATCGGCCCGATCGTGCGGAAGAGCGCGGGGTTCACCGCGATCGAGATCAGCGCCGCGGCGACGAGCACCGAGTGGCCCTCGGCGGGGAGGACGTCCAGCTGGCGCGCCAGCTCGGCGACGATGAAGGAGAACTCGCCGATCTGCGCGAGCCCGAACGCGACGACGAGCGCCGTGCGGACGGAGTAGCCCATGAGGTCGACGATCAGGAGGGCGACCAGCGGCTTCGCGACGAGCACGATGAGCAGCGTCGCGAGCGTGAGCCCCGGCTCCGCGAACAGGAAGCGCGGATCGAAGAGCATGCCCACGGAGACGAAGAAGAGGACGGCGAACGCGTCGCGCATGGGCAGCGCGTCCGCGGCGGCCTGGTGGCTGACCTTCGACTGCCCGACGACCATGCCCGCGAGGAACGCTCCGAGCGCCATCGAGACGCCGAAGACGAGGGAGGCGACCGTCGCGATCACGAGCGCCACGGCGAGGATGGCGAGCGTGAAGAGCTCCCGCGACCGCGTGCGGGCGACCTGCGTCAGCATCCATGGGATCACCCGCGCCCCGACGACCAGCATGATCGCCGCGAGGAGCGCGACCTTCAGGAGAGCGAGCCCGAGGGCCCGCGCCAGGTCCGGAACGCCCCCCCCGCCCCCCCCGAACACGGTCGCCGTGACCGGCAGCAGCACGAGCACGAGCACCGTGAAGATGTCCTCCACGACGAGCCAGCCGACCGCGACGTGGCCGTGGGGCGTGTCGAGCTGCCGGCTGTCCGCGAGGACGCGCATGAGCACGACCGTGCTGGCCACCGAGAGCCCGATGCCGAGCGCGAGCCCCGCCCCGAAGCCCCACCCGAGCCAATGCGCGACGCCCGCCGCGAGGAGCGTCGCGACGACGCTCTGCCCGACCGCGCCCGGGATCGCGATCCTCCTCACCGCGAAAAGGTCCGCGAGACGGAAATGGAGGCCCACGCCGAACATCAGCAGCACGACGCCGACCTCCGCGAGCTGCGCGGTGATCGCGGCGTCGGCGATGAACCCGGGCGTGTGCGGGCCGACGGCGATGCCGGCGAGCAGGTAGCCGAGGATCGGCGAGAGGCGCAGCTTCTCGGTCAGGAATCCGAACGCGAGGGCGGCGGCGAGCCCGGCGGCGAGGGTGACGAGGAGGCCGATGTCGTGCATCGCAGGAAGGTCGTGTCGGGGGGCGCGGGGGCGCCCGTGTCTCAGAGGCGCGCGACCACGAGGGTCACGTCGTCGCGCGGCGGGAGGTCCCGCGCGTGCTTCTCGCAGTCCTCGCGGATCGCCGTCACGATGTCCGCGGGCGACGCGCCCCTATCCACGGCGTGCCGGACGACCGTGCGGATGCGATCCTCGCCGTAGAGCTCGCCCTCCGGGCTGTGGCGCTCGGTCACGCCGTCCGTATAGCACACGAGCACGTCGCCGCTCTTCACGCTCATCGCCGGGCAGGGGCCCGCCGAGAGGTCGTCGATGAGGCCGAGCGCGGGCGCCGTCGGCGGGACCGTGCGGAACGAGTCGTCCGAGGGGCGGTATATGATCGGCGCCGTGTGGCCGGCGTTCTGGAACTCGAGGACCATCTTCGCGCTGTCGAGGACGCCCACGAAGAGGGAGACGAACATCCCCTCCGTCAGCTCGTTGCAGAGCGCGCGGTTGAGGAGGCCGTAGAGGCCGCCGAGCGAGCGGCGCGTCTGGAGGAGCCCGCGCAGGTGCGCGCGCACGTTCGACATCACGAGCGCCGGGCCGATGCCGTGGCCGGAGACGTCGCCGACGCAGAGGCCGAAGCGCCCGGCGTCCACCTGGAAGTAGTCGAAGTAGTCGCCGCCCACGCGGCTCGAGGGCTCGGAGACGCCCGCGAGCTCGGCGGAGCCGAAGCGGGCGGGCCCCGCCGGCAAGAGGCGCTTCTGGATGTCGCGGGCGACGCGGAGCTGGTGGCTCATCTCGCGGGCCTGGAGCGTCTCCTCGAGGAGGCGATGGTTCTCGATGGCCATCCCCATGAGGCCCGCCTGCGCGTAGAAGAGCCAGAGGTTGGCGTGGGTGACCTCCGGGCCGCCGAACGTGGAGTCGGCGTAGAGGACGCCGAGCGTCCGGCCGCGCGCGCTCACCGGGGAGCACATCACCTGGCGAAGCCGCATCGCCGCGACCGACTGCGTGATGTCCAGCACCTGGCCGTCGCCGCTCACCCGCTCCACGACGGGCTGGTTCTCATGGAGCACCTTCTCGGGCACGGAGCGGGAGAGGACGGGGTTGCGCTCCAGGTCGCGACCGTACCTGTCGCGGGCCGTGCGGACCTTGAGCTCGCCATCCTCCTGGAGCAGCAGGAGGAAGCCGCGCTCGGTGCCGGTCGTCTTGATCGTGTGGTCCACGAGGCGACGGAGGAGCTCGTCGAGGTCGGTGGTGCCGAGGACCTCGCTCACCGTCTCCATGAGCGCGCGGAGGCAGGCCTGGTCGCGCGCCGCGTCCCCGGAGATGCACTCCGCGAACCGCTTCAGCTCCTCCGGCGTGAGCCAGCGCGCCCCGGGATCCCGTGATCCGCCCGCCATCGCGGTCATCGACCCAATTATGCGCGAATCCCGCGGCCGGGACCACGGGGGGGGAAAAAACACGCCGGCAGGACTCCCATTCCCGCCCGAAGCGCGTAGCCTCTAGCGTACGGGGGTGTCTCGCCGGGATCGGCCCCGGGGCGGCCTCCCGGGCACTCCCGTCGGGGGAACCAGATGCAACGCACGACTCTCGGTCTCGCCTTCGTCCTGCTCCTCGGTGCGGGCAGCGCCGCCGCGCCGATCACGCTCGGCTCCCGCTACAAGGACGAGAGCAACGGCTTCCAGATCCAGGTCCCGGAGAAGTGGGACCAGGTCCCGACCAAGTTCCAGGAGGTCGCGCTCGTCGGGAAGTGGAACGGCAAGGCGAAGCGCGGCGGCATCACCCCGGCGCTCTTCGTCCTCCGGTTCCTGGAGCCCAAGGAGGGGACGGCCGAGACGCCGCGCGAGGCGGCCGAGCAGGGCGTGCCCGGCTACGAGTCCATGATGCGCTTCCAGGAGAAGAACGTCTGGGAGTACGCCGAGCGGCTGCTCTGGGGCGAGCACGAGGTCACCGAGGACGACCCCGGCTTCAAGATCAGCGCCAAGGGGCTCCAGGCGCACCTTCGCGTCTATCGCCAGAAGCCGGGTCGCGGGGATCCGAGTGACCGGCGCATGCAGGAGGTGCTTTTCCTCCTCGTGGCCGCCGAGATCCGCACGATCGAACCCAGCGACTCCGTGTACGGCGTCATCTACGGCTGCGCCGTCGCGGACGAAGAGAACATGATGTCCACGTTCAAGAACTCGATCCGCCGGTTCAAGATCCTCGAGCCGGACGAGGAGGACGTGGACGAGGAGGGTGGCGGCGGCGCGTCCGCGAACGTCTTCGTCGACAGCGAGAAGAAGCCCGAGGAGTGGCGCGCCGCGCGCAAGAAGAAGCTCGAGGGGCTCAAGGAATGGGACGCGCTCGACACGAAGAACTACCTGATCGTCTACAACAAGGAGGTCAAGCGCGCCCTCCTGAAGAAGATCGCGGTCCACATCGAGCAGATCCGCGCCGACGTCTACGAGAAGCTGTTCCCGCCGTCGAGGGAGGTGAAGGCGATCTCCGTCGTCCGGGTCTGCAAGGATCTCGAGGAGTACCACCGGTACGGCGGGCCTCCGGGGTCGGCGGGGTACTGGTCGCGCGGGGACGAGGAGCTCGTCTTCTTCCAGGACAAGAGCAACAAGAAGGACTCGCTGCGCGTGCTCTACCACGAGGCCTTCCACCAGTACATCCACTACGCCGTGGGCGACGTCGCGCCCCACAGCTGGTTCAACGAGGGGCACGGCGACTACTTCGCGGGCCACGACTGCGTCGGCGGCAAGTTCGTCGCGAAGCCCTTCCGCTGGCGCACCGGCATCATCGCCAACGCGTTCGCGCAGAAGAGCTACGTCCCGCTCGAGAAGTTCCTGAAGTACTCGCAGGGCGAGTACTACGCGAATGCCGGCCTCTGCTACGCGCAGGGCTGGTCCTTCATCTACTTCCTGCGCGAGGTCGAGCGGAAAAAGATCGTCAAGTACAAGAAGTACTGGGGGCTCCTCGACCGCTACTTCGAGGCGATCAAGAGGAACGTGAAGACGGTGAAGGAGGGCGGTCTCGAGGGGCTCAACGAGCCCCCGCCGGTCCCGCCCGAGGGGGACCCGACTGCGCCGGCGCCCGAGGCCGAGCCGGGCGCCGAGGGCGCGGAAGGTCCCGTCGTGAAGCGCGACCTCCCCGCGCCGCCCCCTGGTCTCGAGCAGCCGTTCCCCGGCGAGAACCCGGAGGCAGGCGGGTCGGAGGCCACCGATCCCGGCGGTGCCGCGAAACCGCCGGCTGGCGCGGGAGCGCCGGGCGGCCGGCGCACGGTGTCGGGCCCCGTGATCAACGACGCCCGGAGCGCGCTCGACGCCGCCGCCGACGAGGTCTTCCTCAACAACAAGCTGATCGACATCAAGGAGCTCGAGAAGGACTGGGTCGAATGGAGCAAGTGATCGCCTCCCCGGCCCGGGGCCTCGGCAGCGCACGAACGGCATGATGGCGCTCCTCCTCCTTCTCCTCCTCGCGCCCGACGCGGAGGAGGTCTCCTGCAAGGACATCGAGCGCCTCTTCTCCACGGAGACCCCGGCCCCGGAGCCGCCTGCCGGCCTCCGCGCGCCGGCGAACACCGAGCGGCACAAGCGGGCGCACGCGGAGTACGTCCGGGCCATCGCCGCGTGGCACGAGAAGGAAGGGGCGCGGAGGCGCCAGATCGAGGAGGCGTGCACCCGCCACCTCGGGACCTACCCGAAGGGCGAGCGCCGCCTCGACGTGGTCTACCTGAGAGGCGCGAACCGTTTCCGTGACGGGCGGTTCGCCGACGCGCGCGCCGATCTCGAGGCGTACCTCGAAGGGGCGCCTGAGGGGCCGTCCGCCACGGCCGCGAGGGCCGCGCTTGTGGAATCCTGCCGCGCGCTGGGGGACTTTGAGGCGGCGCTCTCGTTCGGGGGGCCCGATCCGGACCTCCTCGAGGAGGCCGGGAGGATCGACGAGGCCGTCGCCGCCGCCAAGGAGGCCGGGTTCGACGACAAGGCCGCGCGCTGGGCGCTCATCGGCAGGCCCTTCCCGGAGCCCATCCCGATCCCCGAAGGAGTGGTGGCCCTGGTCCTCGAGGGGGGGAAGAAATTGCCGAAAGAGCGCGAGATCCGGCTCAGGGAGCGGTTCGCGGCGGAAAACAGGAAAGTGGCTTTTCTTTCGGCGCCGGGGCCTTATCCTGCTGCCTTGTACCTCTTGGACAGCCAAGGGGTTGTTCGGGCGGTGGACCCTCGATTGGACACCATCGAGCACCGAGTTCGCCGTCTAGCAGGGCGTGAGTAGCGAACGACCGTTCGGTTAATTGGCACGCCGATCGCTCCTGTCAAGCTTTCGCAACGCCCCAGACTTGGAGATCCAATGAGCCTCGGACGAATGGGCCCCCTCAAGGTCATCCGTGATCGCGGTCAGGACCGCACCCGGCCGTCGCCGTTCCGCGACGTCGCCGCGAGACCGACCACGCCGACGACGCGGGGACTTCCCCCGGTTGCGCGCGGCCGGGCCCGCCGCGGCGCCCTCCGGGCCGCCCGGCACGGGGTTTCCGAGCAGATCGACCTCGGCGCGACGATCGACCGGGCGATCTCCGAGGAGGAGCGGATGGAGCGCTGGCTCGAGTACGTGAGCCGGCGGGTCGAGGCGCCGTGGGTGAAGAACTTCCTCCACCGCATGGCGCTCGAGGACCGCGACCACGGCCGCATCCTTCGCCGCCACAGGAACGACCTCGACGCCCTTCCCGCCGTCCCTGTGGTTGCCGCGCGCCGTCCGTCGCTCCCGACGCACATCGAGATCCGCGGCGAGATGGGGTACTACCGGGCCCTTCTCACCGCCGTGCAGATGAAGGCGGAGGCGGCCGAGTACTACCGAAAGCTCGCCCCCGCGGCCGAGAACCGCTACCTGCGCACGTTCCTCCAGATCCTCGCGAACCGCGAGGAGGAGCAGCGCGACCTGCTCGCGGACCTCCTCGACGCGCAGCGCGGTGTCGGCTTCGATCGCACCAAGTCGGGCAAGATCATCCCGCCGACGCCCGAGTGGCTCGGGATGTACCTGCTCGACGACCCGGACGAGGTCTAGGGCCCGCCGGCCCCTCCCTGCCCCGGGGGCTTGGCCCTTCAAAGACCAAGCCCCCGGGGGAAGGGGATTTATTCCCCTTCGTGGGGGGAATTCCCCCCTTCCGGGCCGTATCCGCCCCTCCCGGACCGATCGCGGCAAGAAAATGCCTCCGCGGGACGCGGCCTGAGGCGGCGCATACAATCGCCCGCCGTGCGACAGGCCATCTTCCTCGTGGTCATCCTGCTCGGGGCCGTCGCCCTCTGGTGGGTCCTGAGGCCGAAGAGCGCGGAATCCGCGGCCGCCACGGGGGCCTTTGCGCGCGCCGACGCCTACTACCGGAACGAGACGAGCGCCGACTACCGCCGGGCGAGGATCGAGCTCGAGACCCTCGCCGAGCCCTACGACAGCAGCGCCGCCTTCCACCTCGACATGGCGCTCATCGACCTTCAGGAGGTGAACTACCGGGTCCAGGACCAGGACCGGGCGCTCTCGGAGCCCGACTACCGCCGGCTCTTCCGGTCGGCGCTCTCGCACCTCGATCGCGCGCAGCTCCTCGATCCCGGGAACGACGCCGTCGCGTACAACCGCGCGCGGGTCCTCATCAAGCTCGCCCCGGACTCGGAGAACGGCCCCGACCTCCTCGCGCAGGCGGCGGCGCTCCTCGAGCCGCTGACGCGCCGCGAGCCTCCCGACCCGTCGACGCTCCTCCTCTACGGCGACCTCCTCTCCGAGAAGCGGGACCACGAGGGCGCGCGCGCCGCCTACGGCAAGATCGAGACGATGGGGAAGGACTTCGTCCCGCGCACGCTCTACTTCGTCGCGCTGAACAAGCTCGCGCGCGTCTGCACGATCATCGACCCGCCCGCCGCGACGGCGCTCCGCGAGCGGATCGAGCGCGAGTACCCGGAGCGGCCGAAGTCCACGCCGGGCGCGCTCGAGCGCGGCCGCTACACGGACCTCGTCGAGCTCGAGGTTCCGCCGCCGACGCGCCCGGCCCACGAGTCGCTCGCGTGGGAGCGCGTCACCGACCGCGCGGGCCTCCCGGCGCTCGGGGACCCGCGCTTCCTCATCGCGCCCGACCTCGACGGCGACTGCGCGCGCGATCTCGTCGCGAACGGCGCGAAAGGCGCGCGCCTCCTCCGCAACCGGCGCAACGCGACCTTCGACGACCTCACGAGGACCGCAGGGATCCCGGAGGATCTCCCGATCGCGGCGGCGGCGGCCGGCGACGTGGACAACGACGGCCGCTGCGATCTGGTGCTGGGGGGGTCCGGGGGCGTGAGGCTCTTCCTCAACCGGACGCCCGTGGATGCGCCGGGAGACTGGCGCTTCGAGGAAGGCAGGCTCGAGGACGGGTCGCCCGCCTTCGATGCGCGCGCGTCGGAGCCGGTCGCTTGCCTCGCGCTCTGGGACCTCGACCACGACGGCGACCTCGACCTCTTCGCGGGCGGCGCGACGAACCGGGTCTATCTCGCGTCGGTCGAGTACGCGCCCCGGAAGGAGGGCGAGGACCTCTCGATCCCGCCCAGGCGTTTCGTGCGCTACGCGGAGGCGGCCGGAAAGCTCGGCCTCGGGGAGCCTCCCGCGGCGGACGCGCTCATCCTCGACGTCGAGGACGACCAGGACGTCGATCTCCTCGTCACGAGCGTGCAGGGGAACGCCTGGTTCGAGAACCTGCGCGAGCTGCGGTTCCGGAAGCGCGAGCTGCCGGCGGGCGACGGGCTCGAGGCGCGGGACATCGACAACGACCTCCTCGAGGAGGTGCGGATCGGATCGGCCGTCTGGAAGTGGAAGGAGGGCGCCTTCGCGAAGGTGGCCGACCACTTCGCGCTCACCGACCTCGACTCGGACGGCGTCGTGGACACGAAGCCGCAGGAGGGGCTCGCGATCGAGGGCCGGCCGCTCCGGGCGATCGACGCGGACTATAACCGCGACGGGAGCTGCGACCTTCTCGCGCTCACCGACACGCACCTCGACCTCTTCCTGTCGATCCGCCGCGCGGCGCTCGGCTGGATCGACATCGCCCCGCGGGGCCTCAAGACGAACGAACTGGGCATCGGCACCAGCGTGCGCCTCCGCGCGGGAGACCTCCGCATCGGCGCGACCTGCCGCGACGGGCTCCTCAGCTTCGGCCTCGGCCGGCGCGCGACCGTGGACGCGGTCGTGCTCCGCTGGACGAACGGCGTGGAGCAGGGCAGCGTGACGCCTCTCGTCGCCTCGTGCGTCGAGATCGAGGAGCGCGAGGGCGAGGTCGGCTCCTGCCCCTTCCTCTACGCCTTCGACGGCGAGCGCTGGCACTTCGTCGCGGACTGCCACTCGGGCACGCCGCTGGGGCTGCCCGTGGCGACCGGCGTCTACCTGCCCGCGCGCTCGAACGAGACGATCCTCGTGCCCGGCACGGTGCTGAAGCCGAAGGACGGGATGCTCCGCCTCGATCTCGCGGAGGAGTTCCGCGAGCTCTTCTACGTCGACAAGGTCGTCCTGCGGGCGATCGACCGGCCCGCGGCCGCGCGCCCGGTGCTCAACGAGGGGTTCCGGGTGATGACCTTCCCCGAGTTCCGCGTGCACGCGCTCGACGACCTGCGCCCGCCGGTCTCCGCCACCGACCAGGGCGGCGCGGACATCCTCGATCTCGTGGCGACGAGGGACGGCCGCCACTGGAAGGGCTTCGAGCCGCTCGACGGCCAGTACACGGGGCTCGCGCGCGAGTGGGCGATCACGCTCGACTTCGGCGACGCGATCAAGGGGGGGTCGGGGGGCGGCCATCGCGTGCTGCTCGTGATGGACGGCTGGGTCGAGTTCCCGACCGCCTCCGCGTCGATCGCCGCGAGCCAGTCGAAGACCGTGCGCTTCATGCCTCCCGTGATCGAGGTGCCCCTCGCGGACGGCTCGTGGAAGGTGGCGGAGGCGGACCCCGGGTTCCCGGCCGGCAAGGGCAAGGCCGTGCTCGTCGACCTCACGGGGAAGCTCGGCGCCGACGGCCGGATCCGCATCCGCAGCACGCAGCGCCTCCACTGGGACGCGTTCTCCCTCTCGACCGGCCCGGATCAGGAGTATCGGCTCTCTTCGCTGCCGCTGATCCGCGCGGAGCACAGGTACCGTGGCGTCGGGCGTCGCGTCGACGACCCGGCTGGCGAAGAGCCGTGGAGGTACAGCCACGACGACCTCCTCGACTTCGTCCCCTACGACCAGATGCCCATGGGCATGGTCACCAAGTACGGCGACGTCCGGCCCCTGCTCGTCGCGATCGACGACCGGTACCCGATCCTCGCGAGCGGCGACGTGGTCGAGCTCGCGTTCGACGCCACCGGCCTCCCCCTCCTCCCCGAGGGCTGGGTCCGCGACTACTGCTTCACGACCGAGGGCTGGGTGAAGGACGCCGACATGAACCAGGCGATCCGCGAGACGGTCACCCCGCTGCCGTTCCACGGGATGAGCGGCTACCCCTACGACGAGAGCAAGGAGTCCCATCCGCACCCCGACTTCGTCGCGGAGTGGCTGACCCGGCCGACCCGCCGGCTCGTCGATCCCGAGGCGCTGCGGTAGGCCTCCTCCCCCCGGCCCCCTCCACCCCCGCCGAAACCCGGGCGCGCCCGCAGGGTTCCAAGGGAGCCATGAGAAAAGCCCTGCTCCTCCTCCTCGTCCCCGCGCTCCCCGCCCTTGCCCAGGACGAGCCGGCCGGAAGGCCCGCGCTCCTCGAGCAGCGCGACGCCGACCGCGACGGGCGCCTCACCCCCGCCGAGTTCGGCCCGGACCGCGAGATCTTCGACCTGCTCGATCGCGACGGCGACGGGTTCCTGACGGCGAAGGAGCTCCCGAAGCCGCGCAAGCCGAAGGACGAGGCCGCGGCCGAAGGGGACCGCGCGCGGAAGCAGGCCGAGAGGTTTCTGAAGGCGAACGACAAGGACGGGGACGGAAAGATCGGCATGTCCGAGTGGTCGATCTCGAGCCGCCCGCTCGCGGACGCGGACGGGAACGGCGACCAGGCGGTCGACGTGGACGAGCTGACGCGGTTCTTCGCGAGGACGAAGCCGCGCGGCGACGGGAAGCCGAGGGGTCCCGGGGACGGGCGCCGCGGCCCCGGCGCTCCCGACGCGCCGGCGGGCCGGCCGCCCGGCGCACCCCACATCCGCGAGATGGCCGAGGACATCCTCGAGCGCCTCGACCGGAACGGCGACGGCAGCATCTCCGGCGAGGAGATGCCGAAGGCCGGACGGATGGACCTCTCGAAGGCGGACCGGAACGGCGACGGCGGCGTCGATCTCATGGAGCTCACGCTCGTGCTCACGGAGCGCATGGGCCGGGAGGGCGGCGCGGGGCCGATGCTCCAGCGGCTGAAGCAGATGGATGCGAACGGGGACGGCGCGATCGAGAAGGCCGAGTGGAAGGGGCCGCCCGAGCGATTCGACGCGCTCGACGCCGACCGCGACGGGAGGATCACCGAGGCCGAGGTGAAGCAGGCGGTCGCCGCGATGGGCGGCGAGGGGCGGGGCGAGGGCCGGTGGATGGACCGGAACGCCGACGCCGCCTTCCGCCGCTTCGACGCGGACGAGGACGGGAAGATCACCGCCGAGGAGTGGAAGGGGCGGCCCGAGACCTTCCAGCTGCTCGACGCGAACAAGGACGGCGTCATCGCGCGCGAGGAGCTCACGCCGAAGGGGCCCGCGCGCGGTCGCGGCGGCAACCGGCCGGACGTCCGCAGCGGCAAGGACTCGGCGCACTTCCTCGAGAAGTACGACCGGAACCGCGACGGGCAGGTCACGAAGGAGGAGTTCCCGCACGAGCGCCGCTTCGCCGAGATCGACGCGGACGGCGACGGCGTGCTCTCCAGGGCGGAGATCGAGGACTCCATGGACCGCGTGCGCAACGAGGAGGGGTACGGGATCTTCGAGCGCTACGACCTCGACGGCGACGGGAAGATCACGCGCGAGGAGTTCACCGGCCCGGCGGCCGGCTTCGAGCGGCTCGACCGGAACCGCGACGGCGTGCTCGACAAGGCGGACAACGTGGCCGAGGAGCCCGCGGAGGGCGGCGCCGGGCGGTAGCCGGCGCGCGCGCGTCGCTCCTGCCGCGCGCTATCCGCCCTCGACCCACTGCCCCGGCTGCGGGACCCCGTTCTCGACCTGCATCGGCTGCCACTTCCGGATCCGCGTGTAGCTCGCGAACCGGGCGGGGATCGACAGGTCGCGGGGCGGCTTGTCCGTCGCGAGCGCGAAGCAGACGTGCGGGCCGGTCGAGTTGCCCGAGTTGCCGCACCGGCCGAGCAGGTCGCCCCGCTTCACGCGCTGCCCCGGCTTCACGGCGACGGAGCCCTTCTTCAGGTGGAAGACCCTCGACACCTCGCCGGGCGCGTGCTCGACGTAGACGAAGTTGCCCTCCGAGTTCACCGTGTCCCTCTCGCCCGGCACGTTGTCCTCGATGCCGTCAAGCGCGTCCACGACGAGCCCGTCCGCCGGCGCGAGGATCGCGAGGCCGAACGACACGTGGTCCTCGTTGCGCTTCCCCCCGCCGCGCACGGCGACGCCCTTCGCGTCGATCCCCCGGAAGTCCCACGCGAACCGGTTCCGCGTGCCGAGGTGCGAGTGCTCGCCGGCGTTGCCCTGCAGCACCTCCCAGCGCCCCCGGAAGGGGAGCGACAGCCCGGTCCTGTGACGTGGCCCGGTGTCCGCGTACGCGCGCGTCGCGGCCTTCCCGTACGCATCGCGCGCATCGACGTTTTTCCCCTCGAGCGACCGGTACCAGCCGAGGCTGGCCCACGGGAAAGGCGAGTCGGGGAAGCGCTCCGTCCCGAGCTCGGACCGGCGGAGCGCCGCGTCGAGGTCGCCAAGGCGGTGGCTGCTGCGGGCCGCCTCGCTGTAGAGCGTCTCCCACTGCCGCTCGGCGGGGAGCAGCATGGCCCGCCGGTACGCCTTCTCGGCCTCCTCGTGGCGACCGGCGCGGAACAACGCGTAGGAGGAGCGGGCGACGTCGCCGGCCTTGCGGTAGGCGTCCGCGGCCTCGCTCCACCTCCCGCACGCCTCGAGCCCGCGCGCGATCTCGAGCCCCTCCTCCTCGCCGCCCGCGACGAGCGCCGCGAGGCCGAGGAGCGGGAGGAACGCGCGCATGGCGCCCTACTTGTCCTTCTTCTTGATCTTGTCGAGGATGCCGCCGAGCTCCTCCCCGGCCTTCTTCTCGATGAGCCCCTTCGCCAGGTCCTCGAGCTTCGGGGCGCCGAGCTTCGGCGACGCGGACGTGCCCTTGATCTCGACGGGGATCTTGTCCACGTACTTCGATGCGTCCTTGTACGCCTTGCCGCCGCCGAACTGCTTCACCAGCGGCATGATGTCCATCGTCAGGTCGAGCTGCCCGTCGAGCGACACGCGGCCGGCGAGGTCGTAGCGCGCCTCGTGCGTCTCCGCGGAGAGGCGGTTGAACGCGATCCAGCCCTGCGCGAGCCCGAACTCCGCCCCCGCATCCTTGATCTGGATGCCGCCCGGCTGGCGACCCGCGAGCTCGCCGAGCCTCGCGAGGACCGAGCCCGAGGGGAGCTGGAGGCCGGTCAGGACCGCCTGCCCCTTGCCCGCGAGCGACGGCTTCATCGCCTCCCACGTGAGCCCGTTGCCGCGCACGTCGAAGGTGGCGTCGAGCTGCCCGTCCGCCTGTCCCTCGGCCTTCGCGGCGAGCGGATAGAGCGACCCGACGACCGGCATCAGGTCCTCCGTCAGCTTCACGCCCTCCGCCCTGAGCATCACCTGCCATGTGTCGCCGCCCTTGAGCTGCATCCGGCCGTTGCCCTTCAGCTGCCCCTGCCCCGCGAGGTGCGCCTCGATCGTCTCGAGGTCGAGCCATCCGCCCGACTCCTTCGCGTCGATCTGCAGGTCGCGCACGTGGATGCCCCCGCGGTCGATCGAGTCGATCCGGATCTTGATGCCGGTGTCGCGCTCTTCGGCGCGGTTCGTGAGCTTCATCCAGACGCCCACGCCCTCGAGGACCAGCTTCTCGCCCTTGTCCAAGTCCTCGATCGTGACCTTCGAGTTCGTCAGCTCGAGCGCGAGGTCGAGGTCGGGCGCCTTCCCGGCGGGCTCGCCGGGCCTCTGCGGCTCCTCCGGCTTCCCCGGCTCCTCGGGCTTCCCGCCCGGTTCCCCCGCGCCCCCTCCCTTCGCGCCGCCGATGCCGTCGAGATTCGTCCCGCCGCCTTTCCTCTGGAAGAGCACCTTGAGCCCGTCGCCCTTGAGGCTTCCCTTGAACGTGCCCTTGATCGCGTCGCCGAGGGGCACGTCGAGCTTGATCCCGTCCGCCTCGAAGAGCGCCGCGGGCGGGTATCCCTCCGGGTTCCGGATCGCGAGATCCTTGAGCTCGATCGACGAGTAGAGGAACCCGACATGGAGCTTGCCGATCGCGACATCGCGCCGAAGCGCCTTCGTGAGCTCGGTCTCGATCTGCTTCCTGCCCGGCTCGGAGCTCAGGAGGAACGGCAGGCCGAAGAGGATCCCGAGGAAGAGCACGACGACGAGCACGAAGAGCCACTTGACGATCTTCCACATGGTTGGCGCAGCGTAGCACCGTCGTGCGGCGAAGCCAGCCGGGACGGGGAATCGCGGGCTCCCGCCTCCGCCCGGAGGCGACGGCGGGGCGGGTGCTTTTCGCTGGCATCGGCGCGCCTCGCCGCCTCTCCGCGCGGACGGCGGCACGGCGAGACTTCGCGGGGGTCAATTATTGAGCGCGCCCTCGAGGATCCACTGGCGGATGCGCCCGATCTCGAGAGCGGTCAGGGGGGCCGCGTTGAGCGGCATCTGCGGCGTGATCGTGCCCTCGATCCGCTGGACCAGCAGGCTGCCGTCCGGGTTGCCGGCCAGGACGGCCGGCCCCGACCCGCCGCCCGCCATCACGGCCGCGTGGGAGTCGAGCGTGAGGCCGCCGGCGCCGCCGTGGCAGCCGATGCAGTCCTGCACGAGGATCGGGAGGATGTCGAATGCGAAGGACACGGTCGTGCCGCCGCCGCCGCCGCCGCCCCCGCCGCCGCCACCGCCACCGGCGCCGCCGTCCCCGCCGCCGCCACCGCATGCTGCGAGCGCGAGCGCCAAAGCCACGATGAAGCCACGTAGCGTCACTCCTCGAACCTCCGTTCGTAGTCTATCCCTCGCCCCGCGCGGCGGGGGGACGGATTTCCTTGCACTCGGGAAGCCGTCCCGTAAGGTAGCCACTACGTAGGGAAGGCGCCCGCGTGATGCTGCGGCGACGCCCCTTGCTCATGTCGAGAGTACGTTTCCGCGCGGGCGACATCGGACTCGAGCTCACGGGCTCCGAGGCATTCGTGCTGCGCCAACTGAAGCTTCTCTCTTCGCTTCTCGGCACCGTTGACGCGACCGCCATCGAGGACGTCTTGCCGCGCGAGGTCGCGGAGCCGGAGCGTGCGCCCGCCGAGCCCGAGCCTCTGGCGGCTCCGGTCGTGCCCGCCGCCGCGGCCCCGCCGGAGCCGCCTCCGCCCGTGGCGCCGGAGACTCCCGAGCCCGTGGAGGCACCGGCGGACTACGGCAGCCACGGGGCGGCCCCAGCACGCCCGGCGAACGGCGGTGCGGGAGGGGCGGACGACCTCATCCGCTTCTACGGGCGATTCCAGCCGCAGGGGCTCGACCGGCAGAGCGACGCCGCGCTCCTCTTCGCCTACTACCTCCAGCAGCGCGAGGGGTTGCCGTCGCTCCAGCTCGGCGACCTCATCCGCTGCTGCATCCGCGCGGGCGTCGATACCCGCAACTTCAACAGGACCCTCGGCATCCTTACCCGCCGCGGCTACCTCGAGACCGTCCGACACGGGCACAGTTACCGGCTGTCGGGGCACGGGGTCGCCGCGGTCGAAAGTCGCATGTGATGGCTGCACTCGACGAGCTTCGCGAGATCGTCCAGCTCTGCCGGCGCGCGGACGCCTGGCGCTCGGACACGATCAATCTCATCGCCAGCGAGAACGTGCTCTCCCCCGTCGCGCGACGGCTCCTCGACTCGGACTTCCACCACCGCTACGCCGAGGGGCACCCGGGCAAGCGCTACTACGAGGGCACGCGCTTCATCGACGAGATCGAGGAGAAGACGCGCGTCCTCGTCGGCTCCGTGTTCAAGGCCGACCGCGTGGACGTCCGGCTGCCGAGCGGGACGCTCGCCAACGAGGCGGCGTTCAGCGCGCTCGTGCCCCAGGGCGCGACCGCGATCGCGCACGGGCTCGACGGCGGCGGTCACATCAGCCACGCCCGCTTCGGCGCGCTCGGCAAGCGCGCGGCGAGGATCCTCGAGCTCCCGCGGCTGCCCGACGGCTACCGGATCGACGCGCCGAAGGCGAAGGACATGATCCGGGCCGAGCGGCCCCAGATCGTCGTGCTCGGCCGCTCCCTCTTCCTCTTCCCGGAGCCCGTGCGCGAGATCAAGGAGGCCTGCATCGACGTCAAGGCGACGCTTCTCTACGACGCCTCGCACGTGCTCGGCCTCGTGGCCGGCGGCCTGTTCCAGGACCCGCTCGGCGAGGGCGCCGACCTGTTCACCGCGTCGACGCACAAGACCTACTTCGGGCCGCAGCGCGGGATGATCGCCGCGCGCGGGAAGGACGAGGAGTTCTGGAAGCCGATCGACCGGGCGGTCTTCCCCGGCGTGACGAGCAACCACCATCTCTTCAGCCTGCCGTCGCTCCACGCGGCGTCGCTCGAGATGCGAGAGTTCGGCGCCTCGTACGCGGAGGCGATCGTGCGCAACGCGCGCGCGCTCGGGGCCGCGCTCCACAAGCGGGGGCTCCACGTCGACGCGGCGGACCTCGGCTACACCGCGAGCCACCAGATCGCGGTCGACGTGAGCGCGCAGGGCGGGGGCAGGGAGGTCGCTCGGCGCCTCGCGGCGGGCGGCATCATCTGCAACATGAATGTGCTGCCCGGGCGCGAAGGTCAGACGCCGCTCCGGCCGGCGGGCATCCGCATCGGGGTCCAGGAGATGACGCGGTTCGGCATGGGGGAGAGCGAGATGGGCCGCATCGCGGACCTCGTCCATGCCTCCGCCGTCGACCACAAGAACGTCGAGGAAGAGTGCCGCCGCCTGCGCTCCGAGTTCCGGGAGATCCGGTACGGCTACCGTCTCGACCAGGTCGAGCTCGTTCCGGCGTGACCTGCCGGCCAGGGGGGACGGGCTCGAAACGGGGTGGCCCTCGGCCGCCCCGGCATCCAGTGTGGCGTTTCGTTGTAACTATTGTCACGGCAGCGGGTTGTGGCGATCGTCCGGCCTTTGCCCGGAAAAATCCAGACTTCAGCCCCGCCACGCTTTCGCTTCTGGTAGCATTGCCTGCCCCGGGGCCATTGAGAGCAACAGGGGAAGCGACAGTGGGGGCCTTGGGGGGGAGCGATGTCTCCCGCAACTCGTTTTGGAATCAAGGGTTATGGCCGCACTCTCTGCCGAGACCATTGTCCCGCTGCTGGAGTCACAGGACCCCGAGCTTCGCTGGGCGGCTGCCAAAGTGCTTGGCGCCTTGAAGCCCGAGGGGGACGGGGTCGTTCGTGCCCTCGCGCCCTTGCTGTCCGCGGACGACGCGCGGCTGCGGGGGGCGGCTCTCGACGCGGTCGCCGCCCTCGGCCCGGGCCCCGCTCTCGAGGAGGTCAGCCGGCTTCTCGAGGAGCCGGGCGACGTCGGCCGGAGGGCGATCGAGGTGCTCGCCGGCCTCGGCCCCGACGTCCTGAAGCACCTCCAGAAGCGCCTCGACGGCGCCAGCGAGACCGGCCGCCGCCGGATCCTCACGATCGCGGCCAGGGTCCGCGGCTCGGTCGGCCTCGACCTCATCTCGCGTGCGCTCGAGGCGGGCCACGGCGAGTCGGTGCGCGCCCTCGGGACGAGGCTCGCGAGCGAGCTCGAGAGCGCGACGCCGCGCGAGCGTGACGCGCTTCGGCGGCGTCTCGAGTCCTTCCTCGACACCGCGGACCTTAGGGAGCGGCCGCACTCCGTCGAGACGGCGCTCGACCTCCTCGTCCGGCTCGACGGGACCGGCGCGCAGCGGCGCCTTCTCGCGTTCGCCGGGAACGGCCATCCCCCCGCGCTGCGGAAGCGCGCGCTGGAGGCGCTCGGCGAGATCGCCGCCACCGAGAAGATCGAGGAGGAGATCCTCGCCGGCCTCTTCGGATGCCTCGAGGATCCCGACTTCGGGAACGTGGTCTCGCCGGCGATGCACGTGCTCGAATCCGCGAAGCTCTTCGCGGCGCACGCGCCGCCGCTGCTCGCGCTGCTCAAGGGGAACGACCCCGCGCTGCGGCGGTTCGCGGTCACGGCGCTGGGCCAGGTGGATACCGCCACGAGCGTCGGGGCGCTCCTTGACGTGCTCCGCGGCGACAACCCGGAGCTGCAGAAGCGGGCCGCGCTCGCGCTCACGAAGCAGCGCGCGGCGGTCGTCCCGGTCGCGGCCGCGCTTGCCGAAGCGCCCGACGCCGCGACCGCGTGGATCCTCGCGCGGATCCTCCTCCCGCATGCCGCGCGGCTCAAGCCGGAGCAGGTCGCGCCGCTGGCCGCGGCCGCCGCCCTCTGGCTCGAGGCAGGCGACCCGCGCGCGGAGGCGGTCCTCCACGTGCTCCGCGACGACCACGCCGAGGTCGTCGCCGAGGCGAACCTGAAGCGCGCGCGGAGGATCCGCAAGGACCGGAAGGGCGGAGAGATCGTGAACCTCATCCGGCCGCTCATCCGCGACGGCGCGCCGGTCCCCGACGAGCTCCGTTACGAGCTCGCGATCGCCGAGGTGATCCGCGGGAGCAAGGACCTGCTGCGCGAGGCGCGTCTCCAGCACCCCGGACTTCAGCAGCTCGAGACGCTGCTCCACGTGCAGGACTTCGGCCTCTTCGGGCGCCTCCGCCGCGACAAGGCGGTGCTCACGCCGGACGAGTTCCACCTGATCGGGTGCCACTTCGCGGAGCGCACCTACGCCGACCGCACGTTCGGCGGCGACCTGCTGCGCTGGCTCGCCGAGACCTTCCCGGACACCGGTGCCGCGAGGGCCGCCGAGGCGAAGCTCCTGATGGAAGGGTTTGCGCCGCCGAAGCCGCGCCCCGTGAAAGTTAAGCCCAAGGGGATGGGTCGCGGGAAGGGGAAACCCCCGAAGAGGGCTTCCTCCCGCAAGGCCCGCAAGGCCTAGGGTCTGTCCGAAAAGTCGTCCTGGATGATTCGGCCGGCTGCGCCGCCGCCATACTTCGTCAGGCCTCCTCACCGTATTTCTCCGTCAATACGGCTCGTCGGCCTTCCTCGTCTGGCGGCGGCCCGCTCAGCCTCGGTCCTTACGGCCGACTTTCCAGACAGACCCCAAGGGCCTCTCCCATCCTCTCCGGCCCCGGGCCCCACGCCGCGGCCGGGCCTCGCCATGCCCCCGGAGCCCCCCTGAATCCCCCTTGCAGCCGGGTCCCCCGGGGCCCCCTGCGGTCCGACCTGACCATGCTGCCCCGGGGGGGTAATGTCCCTCTTCGCGAGGGCTTTCTCCGCCCGCGTTTGCCCCCCCTGTCCCCTGTGCTAGTGCTTTCCCTGGACGTGTTCCATAGGGAGCGCTGCGCCCAGGCGTGGCCATGGCAAGCAAAGGATTGGCGATGAAGAGCAAAGGCCAAGCGGGCTTCTCGCTCGTCGAGGTGGTGTTGACGTTCGCGATCATGGCGGTCGCGACGACCGCGCTCGGGCTCGTGGAGCTCTCCAACTCGCGGCGCACGCAGGAGCTGAAGGAGCGCGACATCGCCTTCGGCCGCGGCCAGGCGATCATGGAGCGCATCCTGCGGATGCCCTTCGGGGCGCCCGGCGCGACGGAGGCCACCGCCGCGAAGTACGACATCCTTTTCGGGTCGGACGAGGACGTGCGTCAGGTCTCCCTGACCGAGGTCCAGCAGCGTGACGACGACGGCGACGGCGTCGTGGACAGCGGCCCGATCAAGTTCACGCTCGAGGGCGTCGAGGACAAGGGTGTGTGGGAGGTCTACATCGACGCCGATCTCGACGGGAACGGCGTGATCGAGCCGACGGTCGACGGGATCGAGACGCGCGAGGGCCGGACGGACCTCATGCGCATCGAGATCCGGCGGAACGCAAGGACCGTGCTCAAGACCCTGCGGGCCCGGACGCCGCAGGAGCAGGACGAGTCGGATGCCCTCAACTAGCGGGCGGGGAAGGAGCAGCACGATGCGCCGCAACGGCGGTTTCACGCTCATCGAGATGATGGTCTCGACGGGCCTCTTCATCGCGGGAGCCCTGTTCGTCTACTCCACCTTCTCGGGCGTGACCAAGAGCTCGCGTTCCGTGACGGTGGACGTGGACCTCGGGTCCTACAACAAGCAGGCGCTCACCCGCATCTTCAGCGAGATGCAGGCGAGCTCGCTCACCGCCCAGGACACGGACGGCCTCGACTCGACGGAGCCGGAGCCCGTCCTGACGATCGAGGACGACCCCGCGGCCCCGAGGCCGCAGACGAAGGCGGTGATCGTGAACCGCCGCACGGTCGGGTCCGCGACGGACGTCGACGGGACCTGGGAGGTCGGCGGCAGCCGCATGCAGGCGCGCGAGATGTCGATCACGATGAGCAAGCGGGTCCGCTTCCGCAAGGTGATCGGGTACCAGTTCAACCCGAGCGCGGGCTCGATCACGCCCGAGTGGTCCCGCTGGATCACCTACGCCGTCAACGACCGCTCGCAGCTCGTCCGGAGCCTCGAGGGCGGCGCGTCGCGCATCATCGCGCAGAACGTCGATGCGTTCGACGTGCAGGCGCGCGTGGACAACACGCTGCTCGTGACGCTCATCACGGCGAAGCGCGACCCGAGCAACCCCGGCTGGCGCCGCTACGCGAACTCGATCACGGTCCACCCGAAGAACTGAGGTGCGACCACGCCGAGGCGGCGACGGCCGCGAAGGCGGGTACGACCATGCGGCGGCCTCCGGGCCGCCGCGGCTCATTTGGGGACGGGGTCGCGGAGCATTCCGCGGCCGCCTTGCGGGCGATCCCCCGTGTGTTAGGTCCAACTAGGGAGCATTGCGCTCCCAAGGAGGAGCGATGGCGGAAAAGCAGGATCTCACAGGCACGGGGAAGTCGCGGACGGTGCTCTTGGGCCTGCTCGTGATCGCTGGCGTGGCCGGCGCGATCCACTTCCTCGGCGGCTCGGAGACCAAGCCCGTGCCCAAGGAGTTCGTCGACGACGATGTCGTCGAGGTCGCCCCGCTCGTTCCGGCGAGCCGCATGAGCGGCGCGTCGTGGCGATCGGCAGAGCAGGTCCGGCAGGACCGTGCCGCCGAGGAAGAGGAGGCCGCCGGCGAGAGCGTCTTCGACCAGGTCGAGTGGGACGAGAACAGCGAGGGCCGCGCCTACGACAAGAGCGTCGAGGAGACGGTCAGGGACATCGACGGACTTGGCGTGTACGTCGCCCCCGCGGACAGCGTGAAGAAGGCGCCGCGGAAGAAGGGAAGCGCCAAGTAGGCGTCGCGGAAAGGGAAGGAGAAGAACGATGCGGAAGATCACCTGGTGCGCGGCGCTGCTGCTCTCGGCGGCGGGGTTCTCCCGGGCCGAGGAGAGCGCCTGGACGCTGCTCGAGAAGGGCATCGAGGAGTACCGCAAGGGGCGGCCGCAGCGCGCGGAACAGATCCTCGACGCCGCCGTGCGCATGGACGCCCGCTGCGAGGACGCCTGGTACTACCTCGGGCGGATCCGCGAGGACAGGGGCGCCACGCGCGAGGCGATCGAAGCCTACAAGAAGATCACGAAGGACTTCCCGACCTACTCCCTTGCCGCCGAGCGCATGGGGGAGCTCGCGCTGAGGGCGGGCGACAAAGAGGGCGCCCTCGAGAACTTCAAGGTGCACGCGGAGGCGCGACCCACGGCGAACTCGCTCATGCAGCTCGCGAGCGTCCAGATCGAGCTCAAGAAGTTCGAGGACGCCGAGGCGAGCCTGAAGAAGGCGGCGGAGCTCTCGAAGGGGAACCTCGACGTGACGGACCTCTTCGGCCGCCTCTACCTCGAGGCGGGCAGGAACGAGGAGGCGCTCGCCGCCTACTCGGAGATCGTCCAGAAGATCCCCTCGGACAACACCGCGCGCTTCCTGCGTGCGCTCTGCCTCCAGAGGCTCGAGCGCCACGAGGAGGCGGTCGCGGAGATGGAGCAGGTGCTTCTGAAGGACCCGTATCACGCCATGACGCTCAAGGCGCTGATCGCGGCCTACAAGGACGACCCGGTGCAGGGTGCGAAGGTGAGGGACTACCAGAACCGCCTCGCGCGCCTGGCGAAGAGCAAGCCCGCCCCCGCCCGCCCCGTCAAAGGCGGCTCCTAGGTCAACGGTTAACCTTCGCGGCGGGTGCAACTCGCTGTACCGCAACGAGCTACGCCAACCGAGGTGCGGAATCGATTCCGCGCCGCGCTTCCGCTTCGCTTCGACCTAGAGGGAATCCAAGCCGGGGGGCAGGATCTGCTAAGATGCGGAACGAGTTCCGCATCCCGGCTAGCGCAAGTCGTTGTGCCTGCTGCGGTTGCGTGGATTGTGCAGGTTAACCGTTGACCCACTACTTGCAGACGGCGGTGACGGGGGTTACGGCCCTCGCGCTCGCCGCGCTCACCCTCTTCGTCCAGGCGACGTGGGGCGACGCCCCGCAGCCGCCCCCCGTGCGCGTCGAGGACGCGCCGGATGCCGTTCGCGAGCGCCTCCGCCTCGTCGGCGCCGTGCCGGTCCTCCGCCTCTCGGGCACCCCCCGCGAGATGGGCTTCCAGCACGGCGCGGCGCTGAAGCCGCAGATCCACTTCCTCTACCGCGAGTACCACGAGGCGATGGTGAAGCGCGTCGTGGGGCAGGAGGAGCTCCTCCTGTGGGCCAAGGCGACGGAACCCTTCATCCCCGAGGCGCTGAAGGAGGAGATGAGGGGCCTCGCCGAAGGCTCTGGCCTCCCCTACGAGGAGATCCTCGTCGTCAACACGGCGATCGACCGCTTCCAGACGATCGCCTGCTCGACGGTCGTCGCCGCGGGCGACGCGACGAAGGACGGCACGGTCTACTTCGGGAGGAACCTCGACTTCCCGGGCCGCAACATCCTCCAGAGGATGAGCGTGGTGATCGTCTGGTCGCCCGAGGGCGGGCCGCAGCTCGCGGCGGTCACGTGGCCCGGCCTCGTCGGCGTCCTCAGCGGGATGAATTCGGAGGGGGTCGCGGGGGCCACGATGCTCGTCCACAAGGGCCGGGCGCGCCGCCCCGGGCTGCCCTACCTCCTCATGTACCGGCAGGCGCTCTCCACCGCCCGCACGAAGGACGACGTCTACGCCGCGATCTCGAAGGCGAAGCGCACGAGCTCGAACAACTTCATGGTCGTGGACGCGACCGGCGCCTCCGAGGTGATCGAGTTCGACCCCGAGGCGGCCGTCCGGCGCCCCGCGGCCCACGGCTGCGTCTGCAGCACGAACTTCTTCGCGTCGGACGACCTCAGGGACCTCTGCATGCCGATGGGGAAGGAGCGCTACGAGACCCTCGCGGACTTCCTCGAGCGCGAGCGCGGCAGGATCGACCTCGACCTCGTGAAGACGGCGCTCGCCGACGTGGCGACGCCCTTCTACCTGAACATCCAGGCGATGGTCTTCCTCCCGGCGGCGCGCGAGATCCACCTCGCGGCGGGCCAGGAGCTCCCGGCCGCGAAGCAGCCCTACGTGCGCCTCACCCGCGAAGTCCTCTTCGGAAAGTAGGCGCCCCCGCGCCCCGGCACTCGTCCATCGGATGGACGAGCGCCCCCCTCACCCCTGCCGCCGGCTTCGCGCACCCCCTAGAATGCGCTCATGACGCCGAGCGAATTCCGGAACGAGCCCCTCACCGATTTCACGAAGGACGAGAACCGCCGCGCGATGGCCCAGGCGATCGCGCGCGTCGCCGAGAACCTCGGGCAGAGCTACCCGATGCTCATCGGCGGCGAGCGCGTGACCCTGCCGAAGACGTTCTCGTCGCACAATCCGTCGAGTCCCTCCGAGGTGATCGGCACGTTCCCGAAGGGCGGCGTGAAGGAGGCCGACCTCGCGATCGAGGCGGCCGGGAAGGCGTTCGAGACATGGCGGAACGTGCCCGCGAAGGAGCGCGCCGAGGTGCTCTTCCGAGCCGCGAAGGCGATCCGCGACCGCAAGTTCGAGTTCGCGGCGTGGATGTGCTTCGAGGCGGGGAAGAACTGGCCCGAGGCGGACGGCGACGTCGCCGAGGCGATCGACTTCCTCGAGTTCTACGGCCGCGAGGCGATCCGCTACGAGAACGCGGGGAAGACGACGCCCGTGCCCGGAGAGCAGAACCGGCTCGTCTACATCCCGCTCGGCGTCGGCGCGATCATCCCGCCGTGGAACTTCCCGCTCGCGATCACCGTCGGCATGAGCAGCGCGGCGATCGCGGCCGGCAACACGGTCGTGCTGAAGCCCGCGAGCGTGACCCCGACGATCGCGTGGAAGTACGTCGAGGCGTTCACGGAGGCGGGCCTCCCGCCCGGCGTCCTCAACTTCGCGCCCGGAGGCGGCTCGACGCTCGGCAACCGCCTCGTCGAGCATCCGAAGACGCGGTTCATCTGCTTCACGGGCTCGAAGGAGGTCGGCCTCGGCATCAACGAGCTCGCGGCGAAGACGCAGCCCGGCCAGAAGTGGGTGAAGCGCGTGATCGCGGAGATGGGCGGCAAGGACGCGATCGTCGTGGACAAGGACGCGGACCTCGACGCGGCGGCGCAGGGGATCGTGGCCTCCGCGTTCGGCTACCAGGGGCAGAAGTGCTCCGCCTGCTCGCGCGCGATCATCCACGCGGACGTCTACGACAAGGTGGTCTCGAAGGTCGTCGAGAAGACGAAGGCGCTGCGGCAGGGCCCCGCGATCGACTTCGAGACGCAGGTGGGCCCGGTGATCGACGGCGACGCGGCGGCGAAGATCATGGAGTACATCGAGCTGGGCAAGCGCGAGGGCAAGCTCGCGACGGGCGGCGAGGGGCCGCTGCCCGGAGAGGGCTACTTCATCGAACCGACGGTGTTCGTGGACGTGCCGAACGAGGCGCGGCTGTCGAAGGAGGAGATCTTCGGTCCGGTGCTCGCGGTGACGAAGGCGAAGGACTTCGACGAGGCGATCCGCTTCGCGAACGACACTGACTACGGCCTCACGGGCGCGGTGTACAGCGGGAGCGAGGCGAACCTGAAGAAGGCGCAGGAGCAGTTCCACGTCGGGAACCTCTACCTCAACCGCAAGTGCACGGGCGCGCTGGTCGGCGGCCACCCCTTCGGCGGCTTCAACATGTCCGGCACCGACTCGAAGGCGGGCGGCTTCGACTACCTGATGCTCTTCCTCCAGGCGAAGTCGATCGCGCGGAAGGTGTAGAGCTCCGGATCGGAGGGGGTCCGGGGGAACCGGGCCGGCTCCGCCTACCTCCGGCTGTTCAGGAGGATCGAGGCGATATGGATGAACATGTAGACGAAGTCCACGAGCAGGTCCACCGACCCCGCGACGTACTCGCTCACGTGGCGGTGGTGGAGGACCTTCGACGTGTCGTGGAGCACCCAGCCGCCCATGAGCAGGACGCCGAAGGCCGAGTACGCGATCGAGCCTCCGCCCCCGAGGCCCCCCCCGAACGCCATCGCGACGATCCCGACCCCGAGCAGGAGCAAGCTCCCCATCCAGAGTGCGCCCCGCATGAACGAGAAGTCCTTCTTCGTGAAGAACACGTAGGCCGTGAGGCCCGTGAACGCGCACCCCGTGAGGATCGCGGCCTCGCCGAGCACCGCGTAGGAGCCCGTCAGGTGCTTCGCGACCAGCGCGAGCGGCGTGATGAAGAGGCCGAAGAAGAAGACCCAGATCCCCGCCGCCGCGTACTGCACCGCGATCGACCGGTGGCCCTCGAGCATCCTGCGCGTCACGAGCGAGATGCCGAAGAGCGCCAGCAGGGGGAGGTACCACCGGACCATCATCCTGACGGCGAGCTCGGCGAGCACGGGCGTCCGTACCGCGAGCGTGACGATCAGCGCCACGCCGGCCAGCTCGGCGAGCAGGTGGGCGTAGGTCTTTCGCACGAACGCCATGCGCGCGTTCACCGCCGCGTGGATCGCGAATCCGCGCTCCTCGGGCCAGGCCATCGAATCCGCGAAACGTCTCATGGGGCAGTCCTCCACGCGTAGTCTACGACCCGGCGGCGGCTTCGCCAGCGGGGGGGTCGGGGGTATCCTCCAGCGGGTGCGCGCCGTCCTGCCCGCCTTCCTCCTTCTCGTCGCCGCCTGCGCGGGCCCCGAGGAGCCGTCGCTGTCCGGGACGGTGGAGTTCCCCGACGTCGAGGTCGGATCGCTTGTCGGCGGCCGCGTCGTCGAGGTGAGGAAACGCGAGGGCGACACCGCCGCGAAGGACGAAGTCCTCGTGGAGCTCGACCCCGGCGAGTGGCGGAGCGCGCTCGCCGAGGCCGAGGCGCTCGCCGACGCCACCGCGAAGGATCTCGACCTCCTCGTCGCCGGCCCGCGTGCCGAGGAGGTCGCGCGCGCAGAGGCCGAGGCGAAGCGGCTCGAGCTCCTCTGGAAGGTCGTCGCGCTCGGCGCGCGCGAGGAGGAGATCGAGGGGGCCAGGGAGGACGTCCGCGCGGCGGTGGCGCTCGAGGCCGAGGCCGAGCGCCAGCTCGCGCGGGAGAGGGAGCTCGTCGAGGCAGGCTCCTCCACGAAGGAGGCGCTCGACCGCCGCACCGCCGACGCCGAATCGGCCCGCGCGCGCCGCGCCGCCGCGGAGCAGCGCCTCCGGCTCCTCGAGCGCGGCGCCCGCCCCGAGGAGGTGGAGGCGGCCCGACAGGCGCACCTCGCGCAGCAGCAGCTCGTGGCGGAGCTGAAGGCGGGCGCGCGTCCCGAGGAGATCGCGTCGAAACGCGCGCAGCTCGACGCCGCCCGCGCGCGCATCGAGACGGCGAAGGAGAAGCTCGACGAGCTGACCATCCGCGCCCCCGCTGCCTGCGTCGTGCAGACGCTCGACCTCCGCCCCGGCGACCTCATCGCGCCCGGCGCGCCCGTCGCGGTGGTCCTCCTCCTCGAGGAGCCCTGGGTCCTCGTCCACGTCCCCGAGTCGTGGCTCGCGCGCATCCAGGTGGGCCAGCGCGCGGAGGTCCGTCCCGACGGGCACCCGCCGGTCGAGGGCCGCGTGGAGTGGATCTCGCGCGAGGCGGAGTACACGCCGCGGAACGTGCAGACCCGCGAGGAGCGCGTCACGCAGGTCTTCCGCGCGAAGATCCGGATCACGGGCGACGCGTCCCGCCTGAAGGACGGGATGTGGGCCGACGTGGTGCTCCAGTGACCCTCTCCCCCGCGCCCCCTCACCCCAAGGACGAGGCCGTGCGGGTTTCCGGCCTCTCGCGCCGCTTCGGCCACCTCCTCGCGGTCGACTCCGTCGACTTCGAGATCGGCCGCACCTCGATCTTCGGGCTCCTCGGCCCGAACGGCTCCGGCAAGTCCACGATCATCCGCATGCTCTGCGGCCTTCTCCGCCCGACCTCGGGCGAGGCGCGCGTCTTGGGTATCGACGTCGCGCGCGACCCGGAATCCGTCCGCCGCCGCATCGGCTACATGAGCCAGCGGTTCAGCCTCTACGACGAGCTGACCGGCCTCGAGAACCTCACCTTCTTCGGCATGGCCTACGGCCTCAAGGGCGGCGCGCTCGCGCGGCGGCGGGGGGAGGTCATCGAGATCGTCGGCATGAAGGGCTATGAGACGCGCCGCGCCGGCGCGCTCTCCGGCGGCTGGAAGCAGCGCCTCGCGCTCGCGTGCGCGATCCTCCACGAGCCGGAGATCCTCTTCCTCGACGAGCCGACCGCGGGGATCGACCCCGTCGCGCGCCGCTCCCTCTGGAACCTCCTCTTCGAGATGGCGGCGAAGGGGACGACGCTCCTCGTGACCACGCATTACATGGACGAGGCGGAGCGGTGCGACCACCTCGCCTACCTCTACCTGAGCAAGCTCCTCGCGTGGGGGAGCCCCACGGAGCTCAAGGCGCGCGAGGACGTGACGCCGAAGGGCATGAAGCGCGTCGAGATCCGGCACAAGGACGTCGTGGGCCTCCTGCGCCTCCTCCAGGGAAGCGAGGGCGTGCGCGAGGCGACGATCTTCGGCGAGAACGTGCACGCGCTGGTGGACGACGGCGTCGACCTCGCGCTCCCCGAGGGCGCGGAGGCGCGGACCGTCACGCCGTCCCTCGAGGACGTGTTCGTCACGCTCACCCGGAGGGCCAGCGGTGTTTAGGGGGCTTTCGGGCATCGTCTACAAGGAGCTGCTCCAGGCGCGGCGCGACCCCGCCACGCTCGTCCTGGCGCTCGCGATCCCGGTCATCCAGCTCACGATCTTCGGCTTCGCGATCCATACGGAAATACGGGACATCCAGGCCGTGGTCGTCGATCGCGCGAACGTGCGCGTCGGCCGCGAGTTCCTGCAGGCGCTCGAGGCGACGGATACCTTCCGCATCGTCGGGCACGCCGCGGACCGGGAGGAGGCGATGGCGCTCCTCCGCGAGGGGCGCGTGCAGGTCGCGGTCTTCCTGCCCGACGACCTCGCCGAGCGGCTCCTCGCGAGGGAGACGGCCGCCGTGCAGTTCCTGATCGACGGCTCCGACTCGAACATGGCGATGCAGGCGCAGGCGGCGGCGATGGGCACCGCGGTGAGCTTCTCCGCGCGCTTCGGGTCCGTGGCACCCCCCCCGATCGAGGCGCGGCCGCGCCTCCTCTACAACCCGGACGGCCGGTCGGAGGCATTCTTCGTGCCCGGCCTCCTCGGGATCATCCTCCAGCTCGTCACGACGACGCTCACGGCGTTCGCGATCGTGCGCGAGCGGGAGCGCGGCACGCTCGAGCAGCTCATGGTGACGCCGGTCTCGCGGCTCGCCCTCACGCTCGGGAAGATCCTCCCGTCGATCCTCGTCGGCGCCGCGGCGACCGTGCTCGCGCTGCTCGCGATGGTGCACGTGTTCGAGGTCGGGATCCGGGGCGGCCTCGGGCTCCTCGCCGCGCTCACGGGGCTCTTCCTCTTCACGAGCCTCGCGATCGGGCTCCTGATCTCGGCGATCGCGCGCTCGCAGCTCCAGGCGCTGATGATGACGCTCCTCCTGATGCTCCCGTCGGTGCTGCTCTCGGGGTTCATGTTCCCGCGCGACGCGATGCCGACGCCGATCCGCGAGCTGACCTGGCTGATCCCGGCCACCTACTTCATCGAGATCATGCGCGGGGTGGTGCTGCGCGCGGCGTCGGCGCGGGAGCTCCTCCGGTTCATCGCGCCGCTCTTCGCCCTCGGCGTCGCCTTCTACGCCGTCGCCGCCCTCCGGTTCCGCAAGTACGTCGCCTGAGCCGCGAAAACGGCGGCCCGGTACTACAATCCCGCGGCGATGAGATGGAAGCCGCCGATCCTCCTTGCCGCAGCGGTCCTTGCGGCCTGCGCCTCGGGCCGCGACGACCTTGCCGCGTGGGCGCCGCAGGACCCGGCCCCCGAAGCCCCCTCCGAGCCGCTCGAGGAAGCCGTCCCCGGGGAGACGGTCCCGGGCGAGGCCGGCGCGGGCCCGCTCCGGCAGGAGCTGACGATCTCCGCCGCGGTCGCGGAGGCGCTCGCGCACAACCGCGCGGTCCAGCAGGCGCGCCTGAACGTCGCGATCGGGATCGACAACACGCAGGAGGCCCGCTCGGCGCTGTTCCCGCAGTTGAGCGTCCTCGGCAGCTACGACGCGGTCGACAAGCCCCGCCAGATCGTCACGGGCGGGGGGGCGATCACCACCGCGCCCTACAACACGTGGGGGTTCGCCGCGGTGGTGGACTTCCCGGTCTTCGCCTTCGGCCGCCACATGAACACGTGGCGCGCGGCCAAGCTCGCGCAGCAGAGCGCGGAATCCCTCCAGCGCGCGATCGAGTCGGACACCGCCGCCGCCGTGACCGCCGCCGCCTTCGACGTCCTCGAGACGATCCAGGCGATCGACGTCGCGCGGAGCAACGAGGAGGCGCTCGCGCAGCAGGTGAAGGACGCGCAGGCGCAGCTCAGCGCAGGGAGCGCGACGAAGGTCGCGGTCCTCGAGGCGTCGGTCGAATACGACGTCGCGAAGCGCCAGCGCGAGAAGCTCGAGAGCCTCGTCCCGGTCCGCAAGATGGCGCTCAACAAGCTCCTCGGCCGCCCCGCGAGCGGCCCGATCGAGGTCGCCGACGAGCCGACGCTGCGCGCGCCGATCTGGCAGCTCGAGCCGCTCGTCGAGGAGGCGCTCGATCGCCGCCCCGAGATCCGCGCGGCGCGCCTCGACGTCGCCGCCGCGGAGCGCACGCTCCAGGCGACGATCGGCGGCGAGCTCGGCGAGATCCGCGGGAGCGTCGTCTGGGACACGGACGACAACCCGTTCCGCGCGCCGAGCGACCAGCTGAACCTCGGCGTCACCTACGAGGTCCCCGTCTTCACCGCCGGCGCACGCTCCGCGCGCGTCCGGCGCGCGCGCCACCAGCTCGAGTCCACGGCGATCGTCGTGCGCGACCTCGAGGCGAACGTGCGCACCGAGGTGGCCGAGGCCTACCGCACGGCCGTCGAGAACTACCGGGACATCGCGGTCGCGAGGAGCGCGGTCGAGCGGCAGGAGGAGAGCGTCCGCATCCAGCGCGAGAAGTTCCAGAACGGCCGCGCGACGTCGCGCGAGGTGCTCGACTCGGTGGCGCTCCTCCGGAACGCGCGCTTCGAGCTCGTCAACGCGACCTACAGCTACAACATCGCGCTCCGGGAGCTCGTGCGCGCCCGCGGCGCCGACCCGCGCGAGGACCCCTTCGCCGAGGTCGTCGTGACCGCCCCGCCCGCGGCGGGCGCCCCGGCGACGCTCGAGGGCGAGATGGAGGAGGCGATGCGGAAGGCCGCGCCGGGAAGCGAGGGGGCTCCGGGGGCCGAGGCGGGGGCCGATGGCGTCCCGAAGTGAGACGGCCGCCACCCGCCGCGCGTAGCGGGTTCCCCCGCGCCCCCGTCGATATCCTCTGATATGGGCGAGGATCGGCCCAAGAAGGGCAAACGTCCGGGCCTCTCGGCGGAGATGGAGCTCCGGAACCACTTCGCCGGCAAGCGCACCTCCCCCCGCCGCCCCCTCGAGGTCCGGATCACGATCTGCGGGCTCCTCGAGAACTTCCCCGCGCGGTCCGTGGACATCTCCCGCACGGGGATCCTCTTCCGGATCACGGACGAGCTCTTCGCGCACGAGGAGGAGGACCTCGCGTCCTTCGCCTTCAAGGTCGAGCGCCACTTCGCGAACGGGGCGGACATCCTCTTCGTGGACCACGGCTTCGGCGTCTCGGCGAACGTGGTGCGGGTGACGCACCGCCGGATCGACGGCGTGCCCGCGCTGCTCCTCGCGTGCGGCTTCAGGGCCCCGCTGACGGACGGCCAGTGCCAGGTGCTCGGCGTCTCCCGGTCGCTCCGGAAGCGGAAGGGCGCCGCCCCCGAGCCCGTGCCGGACGAGCAGGCGTAGGGATCCCTCCCGGGTCCCTTCGACGCCCCCCGGACCCCCCCCGAAAACCGCGACCCTTTCCCCCCGGTCGCTTAGGCTATCTGGCGTGGAGACCATCTCCTGGCAGGACAAGGACGGGGCCCGCTGGATCGCGCTCGAGGGGGAGCTCGACCACGAGGGTTGCGGGCTCATCCGCGAGCGATTCGACGGCGCGGTGCGCGACGGCAAGGGCGACATCATCGTCGCGATGGACGGCGTGACGTTCCTCGCGAGCATGGGCGTGGGGATGCTTCTCAAGGCGCGCGAGACGCTCGCGTCGCAGGGCAGGAAGCTGAAGCTCTCGGGCGTGCGCCCGCCGGTCAAGAAGGCGCTCGAGCTGATGAACCTGCTCAAGGTCTTCGAGCAGATGTAGCCCGCCTGTGCCGGAGGCTTCGGCGGGCAAGCCGCGCCACGCGGCCGCGAAGTGGGGGGGCTCCGGGGGCCGCTTCCTTTGCCGCGCTCAGAATCCAGGCGATCAAGGCCGTTTCTCCATGCACGCCCCTTCGACTTGCCGGCACGCTCGCGCCGCCCGTCGCGCGATCTCCTTCGCCCACGCAGCCTCCGCGTCCTCGTCAGGCTCCCCGTCGATGCTCGCGATCAGATCGGCAGCCAGCTGCGCCCTCTCGGCAACCGGCAACTGCAACGCCTCGGCGAGCAACCTCCTCGTGACTTCGCTCACGGACCGATTGTCGCCGATGCGAGACGGGGTTGCCGATGTGTGTTGCCGGGGGGGTCTGGTCGCGCGGTGACTCCGTCGATAAGGGGGATGTGACCCGCTGGAAGAGCGTCGCACTGTTCGTGGGGCCGCTGATCCTCGCGGCGACCCCGCCGCTCGTGGTCGCCACGCTCGTCGGCTGGGTGTGTCTGGAGCGAAGGCCGCTGTACTCCGACAACGCGCCGAGAGAAGTGAATGCCATCGCGGCGTTACGGAGGATCCACACCGCCCAGCAGGAGTTCTCCCGGTCGTTCCAGGGGCGCTACGGATCGCTCGACGAGCTGACGCAGCGGACCCCCGAGTGGTTCGCGCCGACATTCCTGCCCCCGTCCTATGCGCCGTTGACGCTCGACTCAACGCTCCGAAAGGACTACTACATTCGCGTCCACGTCCTGGGAAGCGGGGCGACTTCGCCCTTGGGCGACTGGTTCGCATACGCATGGCCGGTCAGCGACCCTCTCTGCTACCGGACGTTCGTGATCTGGTCCGACGGGAGCGTCTTCGGGACGAGCCGCTACGCGGGCCCGCTCTACCCGCCCTCCTCCTGCGCGTTCCCCGCCGGCTCCGTGGACGACGGGTCGCTGTGGTATGTCGCTGCCGACGGCAGCGAGTGGCGGATGGTGGGATAACGGCCAGCCCCCTCCCCGCGCCCCACCCCCTTCCTTTTGCCGGTGCGTAGGATGGTTCGCCATGAGCCAGACCACCGGCAGCGCCATCCGCATGGAGAACGGGACCCTGAAGGTCCCCGACCACCCCATCCTCCCCTTCATCGAGGGCGACGGCACGGGGAGAGACATCTGGAGGGCGTCGCGCAAGGTCTTCGACGCCGCCGTCGAGAAGGCCTACAAGGGCGACAAGTCGATCGTCTGGAAGGAGGTCCTCGCCGGCGAGAAGGCGTACAAGCAGACCGGCAACTGGCTCCCGCCCGAGACGCTCGAGGCGTTCCGCACCTACCTCGTCGGCATCAAGGGGCCGCTCACCACGCCCGTCGGCGGCGGCATCCGCTCGCTCAACGTCGCGCTGCGGCAGGAGCTCGACCTCTACGTCTGCCTCCGCCCGGTCCGCTGGTTCCAGGGCGCGCCGAGCCCCGTCCGGCGACCCGACCTCGTGGACATGGTCATCTTCCGCGAGAACACCGAGGACATCTACGCGGGCATCGAGTGGGCCGCGGAGAGCGCCGAGGCGAAGAAGGCGATCGCGTTCCTCCAGAAGGAGATGGGCGTCAAGAAGATCCGGTTCCCGGCGACGTCGGGGATCGGGATCAAGCCCGTCTCGCGCGAGGGGACCGAGCGGCTCGTGCGCGCGGCGATCCAGTACGCGCTGCGCTGGCAGCGGAAGAGCCTCTCGCTCGTGCACAAGGGCAACATCATGAAGTTCACCGAGGGCGCGTTCCGCGACTGGGGCTACGCGCTCGCGAAGAAGGAGTTCCGCGGCGACGTCGTCACCGAGCGCGAGTCGTGGATCCTCGACAACAAGGAGCGGAACCCCTCGATCACGGTCGAAGAGAACGCGCGTCAGATCGAGCCCGGCTACGAGTGGATGGCGCCGGACAAGCAGGCCGAGGTGTGCGAGGAGGTGAAGCAGGGCCTCTCGCTCTGGCCGACGCACGGCGACCGCAAGTGGAAGAAGAAGCTCCTCGTCAAGGACGTGATCGCCGACATCACGCTCCAGCAGGTGCTCACGCGCCCGCAGGACTTCGACATGATCGCGACGATGAACCTCAACGGCGACTACCTCTCCGACGCGCTCGCGGCGCAGGTCGGCGGCATCGGCATCGCGCCCGGCGGGAACATCAACTACGTGACCGGCCACGCGATCTTCGAGGCGACGCACGGGACGGCGCCGAAGTACGCCGACCAGGACAAGGTGAACCCCGGCTCGGTGATCCTCTCCGGCGAGATGATGCTCCGCTACATGGGCTGGGGCGCCGCCGCGAACATGATCCTCAAGGGAGTGGACGGCGCGATCGGCGCGAAGACGGTGACCTACGACTTCCACCGCCTGATGGAGGGCGCGACCCTCCGGAAGTGCAGCGAGTTCGCCGACGACATCATCTCCCACATGCGTGATTGACAGGGGGTTCGGGGGCAACCGGTGTATTTCGTCGCGGCGCTCCTCGCGGCCGCGACGTTTCTCACGCTGCGGCGGGTCGCGTCGGTCAAGGGCTACCTCGTCCTCCTGCCGCTGCTGCTCGGGAAGGCGGTGCTCCACCACCGGCCCGACTGGGAGGATGCGCTCTTCCCGTGGCGCGGCTACGTGTACGTGCAGAGCTGGCTCTTCTACCCGCTCGCGCTCGCTTGCCTCGGGCTCGCGGCGGGCCTGCTGCCGGCGGGCCGCAACCGCCGGGCGGTGACCGTCCTCGCCGGCGCCGTGCTCCTCCTCTCGCTCTGGACCGAGCGCTGGATGCTCGCGGGAAGGGACGCGGCGCTCACGGGGCGCGCGGGGCCCGACCACCACTGCGCACAGACGGCGGGCTGGTCGTGCGGGCCGGCCGCGTGCGTGACGATGCTCTCCTGCCTCGGCGTGGAGGCGACGGAGGGCGAGATGGCGGGGCTCTGCGGGACCGCGAGCTACGGAGGCACGAGCCTCTTCCACATCGCGCGCGGGCTCCGCGCGAAGCTTCCCGGCCGCGAGGTCCGCATCGTGAAGGGCGATCCGGACGCGCTGCGCGCGCGCGGCGGCCCGGCGATCGTCTCGGTCTACCG
>WYBS01000203.1 GCA_011525755.1 Planctomycetaceae bacterium | reverse complement strand
CGATAGTACGGTCGGCGTGAACTACCGCGTCGACCTCTCCTCCGCCGTCTCGCCCTCGCGGCAGATCGTGGAGGCCGTGCTCGACGCGGTCGCCGCCGGCGCGCTCGCGCCGGGCGCGCGGCTGCTCAGCGTGCGCGCGCTCGCGGCCGAGGCCCTCGTCAACCCGAACACCGCCGCGCGCGCGTACAGGGACCTCGAATCGCTCGGCGTCGTCGAGGGGCGAAACGGCCTCGGCGTGTTCGTCACCGACCGCGGGCCCGGGATCGCGCGCGGCATGCGCGAGCGCTTGACGCTCGAGGCGTTCGCCCGCGCGGCCGCCGAGGCGCTGCGTGCCGGCCACACGATGGATGACCTGCTCGAACAGCTCGAAGGGGTGAAGCGATGATCACGTTCTCGGGAGTCTCGAAGCGCTTCGGGAAGCGCGTCGTGCTCGACGGCTTCGACTTCTCGCTCGTGCCCGGCCAGGTGACCGTGCTGCTCGGCCGGAACGGCGCCGGGAAGTCCACGCTCCTGCGCCTCTGCCTCGGCGTGCTGAAGCCGGAAAAGGGGCGCGTGGAGGTGTGCGGCCATGACCCGGTGAAGCGCGCGCGCGACGTGCGGCGGATGGTCGGCTACGTGCCCGACAAGCCGGACGTCTACGACTGGATGACGCCGCGCGAACTCCTGCGCTTCCTGAAGCCGCAGTACCCGACGTGGAACGCCGACCGCGCGGCGCGCGTCGCGGAGCAGCTCTCGGTGCCGATGGACTCGCCGTTCAAGGCGCTGTCGCGCGGCGAGGGGATGAAGGCGATGCTCATGGCGGCGTTGGCACCCGACCCCGCGCTCCTGCTGCTCGACGAGCCGTTCGCGGGGCTCGACCCGGTGGCGCGCGAGGACGTGCTGAAGGGAGTCATCCGTGCGGGCGAGCAGACGATCCTCTGCGCGACGCACGACTTGGACGTCGCTGCGCGGATCGCGGACCGCGTGGCCGTGCTGAGCCGCGGGAAGATCGTCGCGCACGGTCCAGCGGAGGAAGTGGTGGGGGCCGGGGGGAGGGCTCCCGAGCGGATGAAGGAGATCCTCGAGGAGGCGGTCGCGTGATGCCGCATCTCTGGAAGGAGTGGCGCGACCACCGCGCGGTGATCCTCGGGATCCTCGCGCTGTTGCCGCCCGTGCTCTTCGCGGCGATGCTCCTGATCCCGGAGGGCATGGTCGCGCTGCCGACGGCGGGCGCGGCGGCGGGGCTCGCGATCGCGGCGCTGGCGCTCGGCGCGGACCTCGTCCCCGGCGAGGTGCGTCGCGGGACGATCCTCTTCCTGCGCCGGCTGCCGAGCGGGCTCGGAGCCGTGTTCGCGGCGAAGGCCGTCCTGCTCGTCGGCGCGCTCGCGCTCTCGGCGGCGCTCGGCTTCGGCGTCGGCAACCTCGCGCAGAAGGTCGCGGGCCGTCCGGCGGTCGCGCTCGACTGGACGTACGCGCCGGAGGCTCTCGCGGTCGCGCTCTGGATCTTCGCGGTGGCGATGTGGCTCCCGCGCGGCGAACTGGCGGTGCCGGCGACGGCGCTCTGCCTCGGCGCGTTCGTGCTGCCGATGCACCTGATGCTCCAGTGGAACCCGGGCCTGAAGCTGCCGGCGGCGGCGCTGGATATGGGCCGCTGGGCGCTGGTTCCCGGGGCCCTCCTGGTCGCGTGGCTCAGCTGGCGCGGCCGGCGGTTCGGCGGCGCGTGGGGGAGCGCGTGGCGCGGGCTCGTCGTGACGCTTCTCCTCTTCACCCCCGCGTGGGGGTACGTCGCGGGCCGCGTCGGCGACTGGCGGTACTTCGATCTCGACGACCCGGCGTGCGAGATCGACGCGGCTCTCCCCGGCGCGGGCTGGCGCTACGCCTTCCTCAACGCGCGGTGCGGCGGGCCGAACCACGCCGTGGTCCTCGATCTCAAGACCGGCGACTGGCGAAAGGCGGGGGCTCCGGGGGACCACTTCTGGCCGCCGCGCGGCGCAGGCGTCTATCCCGTCCTCGCCCTCGACGAGGAGGCCGCGAGGGACAGGCGCGGCGTCTGGCAGCACTACTACGACGGCGCGACCGGCGAGGAGTTCAAGAGCGGATGGTCGTACCTCCGGCACGAGGAGGTGGAGAACCGCCTCGCGAGGCCGCTCGGCTACGACGGGACGCGCCTCGAGATCCGCGACAGGCGAACGCTCGTCCTCGTCCGCGACGGCACGGAGGAGCAGGTCTTTCCCCGCTGAGGTGACACCATGCGACTTCTCGGCACCTACCTCTGGAAGGAGTGGCGCGACCATCGCGCCGTCCTCGTCGGCATGCTCCTCGCCGTGCCGCTGCTGCTCACCGTGATGGGCTTCGCGCTGCCGCGGACGGCGCTCGATGTGGCTCCCCAGCGGAGGGAGTTCGTGTCGTTCATCTCGGTCGCGTGCCTCGCGCTCTTCGTCGTCTCGCTTGCGACCGATCTCGTGCCGGGCGAGGCGCGGCGCGGCCACCGCTGGTTCCTGGAACGCCTGCCGGGCGGCCTCGGCGCCGCGTTCCGCGGGAAGCTCGCGCTCTTCGCGGGAGGTGCCGCGCTCTACGCGGCGTACGGCTACCTCGCGGGCGCGGTCATGTGCCGGCTCGCCTCGGGCGAGTGGCCGGCGCTGCCGCCGCTCGGCGCGACGGCGTGGATGATCGCGATCGTCGCGCTGTGGACCTTCGCCGTCTCGTGCTCCCTCCCCCGCGGCGCCCTCTCCCTCCCCGCCGTGGCGGCGCTCGCGCTCCTCCTCGCGCTGCCGGCGATCGGGCTGTGGATGCTCTTCCCGTCGGACGGCCCGGCGGCGTGGTGGCGGTGGGAGTCGCGCGCGCTCT
>WYBS01000040.1 GCA_011525755.1 Planctomycetaceae bacterium | reverse complement strand
CGGAGTAGAATGGAACTGCATCGGGCTTTCCTCCGGCGTGTGGCGGCAGACCTACCACCATGCTTCGGACGGAAAGCCTTTTTCGTCCCCTCCCACCCCTCAAAACCGCGAAACTCCAGGTGCCGCACCCTCCCGTCGTAACCTGTTGCGGCGACGCCGGTTGCAGCGCCCGCTTCCGTGAAGGTCAACCCTTCGAAAGGAGGAAGGGGTGAAGGGCGAGCGCGTCGAGGCCCGTCGTGTAGAGGCCCGCGATCGCGTCGCGCGGCGTCGTCGCCATCGGACGGCCCGGCTCGTTCAGGGACGTGTTCAGGACCGCCGGCACGCCCGAACGCTTCCCGACCTCGACCAGCAGGTCGTAGAAGAGCGGGTCCCGGTCGCGCGCCACCGTGTGGACGCGCGTCAGGCCCTGCGCCGCCACCGCGGGAAGCTTTCTCGCCGCGCCGGGCAGGAGCCGCGCCGTCCGCTCGAGGAACGGCGACTCCTGCGGGCTCTCGAAGAGGTCTCCCATCGCCTCGCGCGCGACCGAGAGCCCGAACGGGTGGAACTCCGACCGCGCCTTCACCGACGCGAGCAGCCGCGGCCGCGTCCCGGGGTTCGTCGGGTCCGCGACGATGCTCCGGTGGCCGAGCGCGCGCGGCCCGAACTCAGCACCCCCCTCGAACCACCCGACGATCTGGCCCGCCCGGATCCGCTCCGCCGCCTCGGTCGCGAGCGCCGCCGGCCTCTCCGCCCGGAGCTTCAGGCGCGAGAGCTCCTCCGCGATCTCGCTCTCCGGGTAGGAGGGGCCGAAATCGGCGCGCAGGATCGCGCCCTTCCGCGGGTTCCTCATCCCGCAGTGGTAGAGGTGGAGCGCGGCGCCGAGCGCCGTGCCGTCATCGCCCGGCGCGGGCGGAACGTAGATCTCCTCGAAGATCCCCGACGCGCAGAGCTCTCCGACGAGCGCCCAGTTCTGCACGAGCCCGCCGCCGAGGCAGAGGCACCTCTCGCCGCTCCGCTCCCGCGCGCGCTTCGCCATCTGCAGCACGACCTCGACCATCACGGCGTGGAACGACGCCGCGAGGTCCCTGTGCCGGTCCTCGAACGGCGCGTCCGTCTCGCGCGGGGGCCCGAAGACCTCGGTGAACCGCGCCGAGAGGTAGGCCCGCCCCTGGTGGTACCCGAAATACTCCGGGTTCAGCTTGTAGCTGCCGTCGCCCGCCACCTGCACGACCGCGCGCATCGCGGCGAGGAACGAGGGGGTGCCCGTGGGGGAGATGGAGATCAGGCGGAACTCGTCGTCGAGGTCGCTGTACCCGAGGTAGTCGGCGACGAGCGCGGAGAGGAGGCCCAGCGAGTCGGGCATCCGGGAGACCTGCTCGGTCTCGATCCGCGTGCCCTGCCCGCGGCCGATCCCGCTCGTCGACACTTCCCCCCGGCCCCCTACGTTCAGGATCGCGGCGCTCTCGAAAGGCGAGGCGAGGAACGCCGCCGCCTTGTGGCTCTGGTCGTTCCCGATCGTCTCGACGGAGATCCCCTGCCCCCGCAGCTCCTCGAGCCGCTTCAGGTACTCGATCAGCCGGTGGCTGTCGTCCTTGAAGACGTTGTAGACGGTCGCCGTCCGCGAGCGGAAGAACTCCTCCCCGTACCACTTGAGGACCTTCTCCCGCATCGGCAGCCAGGGGTTGTCCGCGACCGCGATCGCGTCGAGGTCCCGCAAGGAGGATCCGGCGCGCTCGAGGCAGAAGGCGACGGCGCGGTGGGGAAAACCACCCGTGTGCTTGACGCCGCTGAACCGCTCCTCGGCCGCGGCCGCGACGACTTCCCCGTCGACGAGCAGCGCCGCGGCGCTGTCCTTGTATCCGAGGCCGCCGACCCCGAGGATCCGCATCAGAGGACCTCCATCAGCCGCTCACCCGCGCGACCCCGGTGAGCCGCTCGACCGCCGACCGCGGATCCGCGCCGAGGTCGAGCGCGCCCTCGGCGGACCCGCGCGAGGGCCCGTAGAACGCGAGCTTCGTCCCGCAGGCGCGCGCCGCCGCGACGCCCGCCTTGTGGAGGATGCCGTCCCCGGCCACGATCACGATGTCGGGCCGCTCCCTGCTGAGCAGGAGCGCGAGGCGCGCGGCCGCCTCGAGCTGGTCCTCCGTCGTGATCTCCCGCACCTCCGCTCGCGGAACCGCCGCCTCGAGCAGCCCGCGCAGCCCCGGGGGAAGCGCATAGATCTCCTCGATCTCGATGTGCAGGAAGCGCAGCCGGAAATCGATCTCCGAGTTGAATTCGCGGATCTCCCCCGTGAGGCGGACGATGTCGGGGACGGCTTCCCCGCCGGCCAGGAGCGTGAGGATTCTCATCGGGTTCTAAAGCGCCGCGAGGATAGCACGCCGCGGGGCCGCGACCGAGGGGGGCTTCGGGGGGAGGAAAAGTTGCGGATGACCCTGCCTCTCCGTAGGTTATGGCGGCTCGGCATCGACGATCGCAGGCGGTTCCATTGGATCAGAAAGAGGCCCCCACTCCGGCTTCACAGGCACGCTTCGACGAGGAAGCGCCGCAGGGATTTCTGCGCACTGCGCTGCAGTTCGTGGCGATCCCGCTTCTCATCGTCGGCGTCGCCATCGGCCTCTACGTCGGGCTCTCGCTCGTGTTCGACACGGGCCCGAAGTCCGCCGCGGACTTCGTCGACTACCTGCGTTCCGACACGATCAACCGCCGCTGGCAGGCCGCGTACGAGCTGGCCGCGCGCCTCGGCACCGGCGAGGTGCCCGACGAGTTCCGGAATCCCGACCTCGTGCGCGAGCTCTGCCGCGCGCTCTCCGAGGCGCGCAAGGAGGGCGAGAAGCCCCCGCGCCGCGCGATCCTCGTCCTCGCCATCCTGCGCCGGCTCGCGGAGCCCTCGACGGCGGAGACCGTGCGCGAGGCGCTCGACGACCCGGACCCGTGGGTCCGGGCGCACGCGGTCCTCACGCTCGGCGTGCTCAAGGACGAGGCGTCGCGCGCGCGGATCGCTACGCTCGCGCGGAGCGAGGATCCCGGGACGCGGCAGGCGTCGCTCGAGGCGCTCTCTTCGCTCGACCAGGTGCCCGGGCTGCCCTTCCACCTCTCGCCCGAGACGCGCGCGATCGCGCTCGAGCAGGTGGGGGACGCGAAGGAGGACGTCCGCTTCACCGCGGCGCTCGTGCTCGCGGACGCCGGCGAGCGCGCGGCGGCGCTGCCCGTGCTCCGGAAGATGCTCGACCGCTCCTACCTCGAGCGGTTCGAGTTCAACGACCAGTGGGGCGGCCTCGACGACTACCGGCTGCGCAGCGTGATCCTCCTGAAGGCGATCCGGCGCGCGGTCGCGCTGCGTTGCGGCGACGACCCCGAGGTGATGGAGGCGCTGAAGAGGCTCTCCGACGACGCCACGGAAGGCGAGACCGAGGTGCGCGGGGCGGCCCGAGAGGCCCTCCTCGCGCTGCAACCGAAGACGGAGTGACCCAACGCATGGCCACGGTCCCCCAGACCCCCCCGACAAAAGAGCCCGGAAAGCCCGGCCTCCTCGCCAAGGTGCGCGACACCCAGGTGTGGAAGTCGATCTTCCGGCACGGCTATCCGGACACCCAGCGCAACCGCGCGCTCGCGGTGCTGTCGAACGTGTTCCTGCACCTCCACCCGGTGCGCGTGAGGAAGAGCGGCATCGCGCTCTCGTTCACGTGGTGCATGGGCGGCGTCACCTTCTTCCTCTTCCTCGTGGAGGCGGTGACGGGCATCCTTCTGATGTTCTACTACCGCCCGGTCGCCTACAGCGCCTACAACGACATCCAGGAGCTGCGCGAGACGATCCCCCTGGGCCTCATGCGCGAGCTCCACCGGTGGGGCGCGCACGCGATGGTCCTGACCGTGTGGCTGCACATGTTCCGCGTCTTCATGACGGGGTCCTACAAGCCGCCGCGCGAGTTCAACTGGGTCGTGGGCGTCGTGCTCCTGCTGCTCACGCTGCTGCTGTCGTTCACCGGCTACCTGCTGCCGTGGGACCAGCTCGCGATCTGGGCGATCACGGTCGGCTCGAACATGGCGCGCGCGACGCCGCTCATGGGCCACGAGGGCCCCGGCGCCTCGCTCCTCACTCTCGACGGCGAGCACCTCGTGACCGCCGGCTCCGACGTGCGCTTCGCGCTGCTCGGCGGCCGGTTCGTGGGCGAGAACGCGCTCCTGCGCTTCTACGTCCTCCACTGCGTCTTCATCCCGGTCATCGCGGTGATGCTCATGGCCGTGCACTTCTGGCGCGTCCGCAAGGACGGCGGGATCTCGGGGCCGCTCTAAGATGAACACGCTCTTCGAGTACATCCTCAAGCCGGTGATGACCTTCGTCGCCAAGCCGCACATCCTGCTGCCGGCGTCGTCGGTCGCGCTCGTCCTCACGCTCAAGTACTACCGGACGGTCACGAAGCCGAAGATCGCCGCGACGATCGGGCTCGTGCTCGCGGGGCTGCTCGTCGTGAGCTGCTTCGATCCGAACTTCAAGAAGAACATCCTGAAGCCGGACAACGTGCCGATCGTCCTCCTTCTGTTCGGCCTCCTCTTCTTCCTCTGGCTCTCGCTCCGGCGCGCCGCGATCAACGACGAGGCGGCCGAGCGCGGGGAGCCGCCCCTCGAGGCGAGGATGAAGCGCGAGAGCGTGCTCGTCTGGCCCGACCTCGTGATGATCGAGCTCATCTGCCTCGTGCTCGTGAGCGCGGTCCTCGTGTTCTGGGCCATCTTCATCCGCGCGCCGCTCGAGGAGCCGGCCTCCGCGGCGCTCACCCCGAACCCGTCGAAGGCACCCTGGTACTTCCTCGGGCTCCAGGAGATGCTCGTCTACTTCGACCCGTGGTACGCGGGCGTGCTCCTCCCGACGCTGATCATCGTCGGGCTGATGGCGATCCCGTACGTGGACACGAACCCGAAGGGCTCGGGCTACTACACGCTCAAGGAGCGCAAGTTCGCGATCACGGTGTACCTCTTCGGCTTCATCATCTTCTGGGTCGTGCTGATCACGATCGGCACCTTCCTGCGCGGCGCGAACTGGAACTTCTTCGGGCCCTACGACAAGTGGGACCCGCACTTCCAGCAGCCCCTCAAGAACATCAACATCTCGGAGATCTTCTGGGTGAAGATGCTCAAGCAGGGCATGCCGTCGGAGTGGTACATCCGCGAGCTGCCGGGGCTCCTGATGGCGGGGGCCTTCATGCTGCTCGGGCCGCTCATCCTCGCGAAGACGGTCCTGAAGGACCTCTTCAGGAAGCTCGACATCGTCCGCTTCTCCGTCGTCGCCGTGCTCATGCTGTTCATGATCTCGATGCCGATCAAGATGCTCGGGCGGTGGCTGATCAACCTGAAGTACGTGATCTACATCCCCGAGTACTTCATCAACATCTGAGGAAAGAGCCGTGACCAAGCGCCCCTCCTCGATCTACAACGACCCGGGGTACTTCTACAACCGGAAGCTGCTCATCCGGCTGTTCACCTTCTCGTCGCTCGCGCTCGTCGTCGGGATCGCATGGTGGATCTGGGACGACTTCGACCGGCCGTGGAAGGACGACCAGCGGGAGGAGCTCCGCTGGGAGGCGCGGCGGTTCTCCGTCGAGCGCGCCGTGCTCGAGAGCCTCTCGCAGGAGGACCGCGAGAAGTATGCGAAGGCGCTCGCGGAGGCGCAGGCGAAGGTGGACGCGCGCAAGGCCGAGATCGCCGCGATCGACAAGGAGCTCGGGTCCGCCGACGGCGCCGCCTACCTCGGCGACATGAACTACAAGGAGCAGAAGCAGTACACCGCGGAGGCGGACTACTGGGTGCGCGAGGCGCCCACGAAGACGGACCTCTCGGACTGGCAGAAGCGCTTCCGCGAGGACTGGGACCGGGAGGCGCGGCTCCGCGACGCGTGGCAGATGGCGGATTCGAACAAGCGCCGTCTCGTCGAGAGGAAGAAGGAGCTGCAGGCCGAGGTCGATGCCGTCCACGCGGAGATGCGGAAGAACCCCGCCGTGAAGCGGCTCGACATCGTGCAGGGAAACATCGCGAAGAAGAGGGGCTACAGCCCGCTCCGCGAGATCCCGCTGCTCGACTTCCTCGCCGCGCCCGTGAACGTGAAGCAGATCGTGCTCCACGGCCTCGTCGACAACTACGAGTTCTCGACGCCGAAGAAGGTCGACCGCTGCGCGACGTGCCACATCCTCTCGACCGAGGTCGGCTACGACGCGAAGCGGTGGCCGGTCGAGGCGATCGACGAGACCAAGGATCCGAAGGCGTTCGAGGAGGGCGTCTACCGCTTCGTCTTCGCGATCCTCGACTCGATCGACCCGGACAAGCCCGCGGCGAGCGACCCGTTCAAGCGCGAGCTGGACCTGCTCCGGAAGGCGCGCCTCCACAAGGAGACGCTCACGCTCCTCTTCGAGATCGCGGACGAGGACTACCTCGAGATCGCGCTCGACGAGAACAAGCGGAAGGTCTGGAAGACGTACCTGCGCGACGAGACGACGGGCCTCTGGAAGGAGGACCCGAAGGGGAAGCGCATCGCGGACTACTACCACCAGGCCCTTTTCGAGATGAAGGGGCACTGGCGCACGCACCCCCACTTCAAGGACATGGTGGGCGGCTCCTCGCCGCACCCGTACGAGAAGTTCGGCTGCACGACCTGCCACCAGGGCCGCGGCTGGTCGACCGACTTCGGCTACGCGTTCCACTCGCCCGACCTCGTCCAGGTCAGCGACTGGATGACCGACGAGCGCGCGCACAAGGAGGGGTATCACATCCCGCTCTCCGCGGGGCAGACGCTCGAGGCCGCGATGGCCAAGGGCGCGCCGCCGGAGAGCGCGGGCGCGGGCGGCTCCGACGTGCACGTGGGCTACGTGACCGACGAGGCGACCGGCAAGCGCTGGGAGCACGAGTACGACCGCACCGAGACGAAGCTCCACTACTGGCACTGGCCGCAGTTCCCGAAGGAGCTCGTGCAGTCCTCCTGCCTCAAGTGCCACCGGGAGGGCCTCTACCGGACCGCGAAGCCCGAGTACGAGGGCGTCCACTTCGGGAAGCCGCTGCCGGGCGCGCCCGACCTCACGGAGTACGAGGACCAGAGCGCCGAGGCGAACCCCGACCTGGACGAACCGAACCGGATGCTCATCCCGGCGGAGCCGGAGACCTACCGGCCCGAGGGGCTCGAGAAGGGCTTCCGCGACTTCGTCCAGTTCGGCTGCTACGGCTGCCACAAGGTCGATCCCGCGATCTACCCGTTCATGAAGAACGTGCGCGCGAAGGTCGGCCCGCCGCTCGACGGGATCGGCACGAAGACGTCGAAGGAGTGGGCCCTGCGCTGGGTGCGGAACCCGAAGGACTTCCGCCCGGACACGCGCATGCCGCGCTTCTTCGGCCTCTCGAACAACTCGCACGACTTCCGCTACCGTTTCGCCGACACGGGCACGTTCGACGACGTGAGCGGCGAGGCGTGGGCCAACGCCGAGATCTACTCGATCGTCGAGTGGATCTTCGACGAGAGCGGCTCCCGCGCGCAGGCCTATCCGCCCGTCGACCTCTCGAAGGGCGACCCGAAGCGCGGCGAGCAGTACGTCCTCGCGGACGGCCAGGCGACCGAGAACCGCGCGAAGGCGTGCATCGCGTGCCACGACATCGAGATCGACACCCTCGATCTCAAGTACGACGCGGGCCAGGTCGGCGACGGCTTCGACAAGGCGAGCGGCCGCCCGACGGGCTGGAAGCACCGCATGAGCCGCCGGCAGGGGCCGAATCTCGCGGGCGTCGCGAGCAAGGTGACCCCGGAGTGGCTCGTCGCGTGGCTCAAGAACCCGCGCGGCTACTGGCACGACACGAGCATGCCCGACCTGCGCCTCACCGACCAGGAGGCGCTCGACATCGCGGCGTTCCTGATGACGAAGCGGCACGCGGCCTTCGATGCGCTGCCCGGCGTCCCCTTCGACCAGGGGGTGCTCGACCGCATCGCCGCGGAGCTGAAGGTCGCGGAGCAGAAGGAGAGCACCGCGGCGGCGGTCGCGATCGTGAACCGCTGGACCCCGCGCGAGCGCGTCCTCTACGTCGGGAAGACGCTCTTCAAGCACCACGGCTGCTTCGGCTGCCACGAGATCGAGGCCTACAAGGACGCGACCCCGATCGGCACCGAGCTCTCCGACTGGGGCAGCAAGCTGATCGACCGCCTCGAGTTCAACCACGCCCCGATCGAGAAGACGCGGTTCGCGTTCGCCTACGCGAAGATGATGAATCCGCGCATCTACGACGTGGGCATGCCGCGCGCGGACCGCCCCTTCGAGCGGCTCAAGATGCCGCGCTTCGGCTTCAAGCCGGAGGAGGCGAAGGACCTCGCGACGTTCCTCATCGCGCTCACGAGCGACCCGGTGCCCGCGGCTTCGATCTTCCACCCCGACGGGCGCGAGGCGGACATCATCCGGGGCCGCCAGATCGTGGAGCGCTACAACTGCCAGGGCTGCCACGTCATCGAGGACGAGGGCGGCGACATCTGGCCGGTGATCGCCAAGAGCAAGTGGCGGCCGCCCGACCTCAAGGGCCAGGGGAGGAAGACGCAGCCGCTCTGGCTGTTCGGGTTCCTGAAGGACCCCGCGTTCGTCACGGTGCCCGGCGTGCCCAACTCGGACAAGGTCCGGCCGTGGTTCTCGATCCGGATGCCGACGTTCCACCTCTCCGACGAGGAGTCGCGCGCGCTCGTGCGCTACTTCAGCGCGCTCTCCGGCATGCCCGCGGACTTCGAGAGCGGCCAGCCGGACAGCCTCTTCGGGCCCGCCAGCGAGTACGCCGCTGCGAAGAGGTTCGAGCTGACGGATCTCGAGGACCGCCAGAAGAAGGTCACCGGCGAGGCGAGGAACCGCCTCGAGGAGACGCGGCTCATGTTCCGGGAGTACCAGTGCAAGTCCTGCCACAGCGCGCAGGCCCCGATCGACAACGCGGCGCCGGACTTCCGGCACACGCGGGCAGGCCGCCTCCGCGACACGTGGATCATGGACTGGCTGTGGGGGCCGCTGAAGCTCCAGCCCGGCACCGCGATGCCCGTGTTCTTCGTCGACTCGAGGGGCAACCCGCGGGCGCAGGACGCGCAGTTCTTCGAGGGGAGCGCCGACGAGCAGATCCGCGCGCTCCGCGACTTCATCCGCCACCACTATCGCGAGGAGGATCGCTAGTGTCGGAAGAGACGAAACCCTCCGGAAAGCCCCGCGCCAAGGAGCCCGAGGCGACGGAGCCGAAGCCCCACGTCACCGACTCGCGGTTCGGCCTCCGCACGGGCGTGCCCGCGGTGAAGAAGGGCACGAAGGAGCAGTTGCCGATCGACCCCATGGCCGAGGGCGAGAAGCCCTTCGAGGCCCCGGACCTCGCGAGCCGTCGCGAGGTCTTCTGGATGGCCGCCGGCTGGGGGCTCTTCGGCTTCGCCACGCTGACCGAGACGGCGATGCTCGTGTCCTACCTCTTCCCCCGCGCCCCCTTCGATCCCGCCCAGGTGTTCAAGATCGGGCCGCCGGAGGAGTACCTCCCGAACTCCGTGAGCGAGGCCTTCAAGAAGTCGAACCAGGTGTGGATCTGCAACCAGGAGTACAACGGCAAGCAGATCCTCTACGCGCTCTCGACCGTCTGCACCCACCTGGGCTGCACGCCCAACTGGCTCGAGGCGGACCAGAAGTTCAAGTGCCCGTGCCACGGCTCGGGCTTCTACGCGAACGGCGTCAACTTCGAGGGGCCGGCCCCGCGCCCGCTCGAGCGGTTCAGGATCTTCGTGGGCGACGACGGCGGCGTGGTCGTGGACAAGACGAAGAAGTTCCAGCAGGAGAAAGGCGAATGGGACGATCCCGACTCCTACATCGCGGTCTGATCCCGCTCCTCCTCCTCGCCGCGTGCGGCGGCGACGACGATCTGCTCGTCGCGAGGGACATCGCTCCCATCTACGCGGGGGGCGCCGGGGGCGGCAACTACGGGCCGTCAGGGAGCGGCGCGCCGGGCAGGATCACCGGCAAGGTGCGCTTCGAGGGCGCCGCGTGGGCGAGGAAGAAGCTCGACATCACCACCGCGGACGGCTTCTGCGTCGCGGGACACGCCGAGGGACTCTTCAGCGAGTGGTTCAACCTCGGCGACGACGGCGCGCTCGGGAACGTCATCGTGTACATCAAGGAGGGGGCTTCGGGGGGCAAGTACGAGGCGCCCACGGAGCCGGTCGTCCTCGACCAGGTCAAGTGCCAGTACATCCCGCACGTGGCCGTGATCCAGGTCGGCCAGCCGCTCCTCATCAAGAGCAGCGACAACACGCTGCACAACGTGCACATGACGGGACCCGCCGTCCCCGGCGGCGAGATCAACCAGTCGATGTCGCGGCCCGCCCAGCTCGACCCCGTCACCTTCCGGAAGCAGGAAGTGGCGCAGCGCGTCTACTGCGACGTGCACAGCTGGATGGAGTCGTGGCTCGCCGTGGTTCCCCACCCGTTCCACGCCGTGTCGGGTGAGGACGGGACCTTCACGATCGAGAACGTGCCCCCCGGCAAGTACCTCCTCGCCGCGTGGCAGGAGAAGCTCGGGGAGAGGCAGCAGGACTACAAGGAGGTCACGGTGCCCGCCGGCGGGGCCGTGACGGTCGATTTCGTCCTCACACGCTGAACATGAGCGAACCCCACGCACACGACCCCGGCCACGGCGGCGGCCACGGGCACGACGCCGGCCACGGCGG
>WYBS01000039.1 GCA_011525755.1 Planctomycetaceae bacterium | reverse complement strand
CCCCGGTCGAAGAGCGGCGCGAGCGTCGCGCCGAGCCCGAGATCGAGCGCGCCGAGGCAGCGCGCGACCGGCGACAGCCGCGCGTCGAGCCTCAGCGCGTGCTGCTCCGCGTGCGTCAGATCCTCGAGCCGGGGCCCTTCTCGGCACATGCCCTAACAAACTACCTAACATGAGGGACAGGATCCCGGCGAGCCCGCACGGCCCCGGCCCCATGCGGCCCCCCGCGCCCCCCCGTGTTAGGTTTCCTGCATGTCCATCGAACGGGACCGGGCGGAGCGGCGCTTCCTGCGGCCGGTCGGCGTCGGGGAAGAGGCGGTCGCCGCGTACGAACGGTTCGTGAACGACGTCGCGGCGCGCCTCGACAACGGCGACCGGAACGAGGCGGTCGCGGCGGTCCTGCGCGGCCTCTACGGGCTCCGCGACGCCGACGAGAGCGACCCGGTGCGCGGCGTGCTCTGGCACGCGTGCGACCCGCGCGAGGCGACGCTCGAGCCCGAGTACTACAAGGACGTGGACAAGGCGCGGTACGCCCCGCTGAAGCCGCTCCACTGGCTCTGGATCATGTTCGACAAGTCGCCGGTCGGCCGGAACCTGCACCTGGGCGTCCTCTTCCGGCGGATGCTCGCGCAGCGGCTCTTCAAGCGGTGCGGGAAGAACGTGAAGATCTTCCACGACGTCGAGTTCAGCTACGGCTACAACCTCGAGGTCGGCGACAACGTGGTGATCCACCGCGGCGTGCTGCTCGACGACCGCGGCGGGCTCGTGATCGGCGACAACGTGTCGCTCTCCGACTACGCGAACGTCTACACGCACGACCACGACATCCTGGACATCGGGCACATCACGATGCGGCCGGTAAAGATCGGGAACGGCGCGCGCATCACCTACCACGCGACGGTGCTCTGCGTGGACGTGGGCGAGGACGCGATCGTGGCGTCCCACGCGCTGCTCCGGAAGCCGATCGGCCCGCACGAGATCGCTGGCGGCGTCCCCGCGAAGGTCATCGGCCAGAAGCCGAAGCCGGGGAAGAGCGTGTAGGCGCGCGCCGTCGCCGTGGCGCAGGCGCGGAGCGGCCGTCATGCCCGCGCTGGCGCGCCCTGCCGCGCGTGCCGTTCCCGTAGATGCCGTGGACGAACTCCGGCCGGTTGTTCGAAAGCAACGGCACGCTCTGCACGGACTCCTCCGCACGCCGGCGGCGCACCGCCGCCTCTTGGAGTCGGGCCTGGGGATCCACGGACGCGCCGGGGCCGTGCGCATCGAGCGCCAGCGAGACTACCGGGGCGGGCGGCCGCCGAGGTCGCGCTTCGCTGCAACTGCCTCCCCCGCCAACTTGGCATGACAGGAACCAGGCCCTCAACGAGGCGCCTCCCCCTGATTCCGCGCGGGTTCCGTCTACCACACCCACGATTTGCGCAGCGCTGGCGCATCAGCCGGGTTCCGCCGACCACACCCAGCTCGCCTTCCGCTTCATCGCGGGCGACCGCCGGCCGCCGACAGCGATGTCCGCATCCGCGGCGCGCTCGCGTCCGTTCGCGCCCAGCTCGCGATCAGCCTCGCGCCGCAGCCTCGCTGATTGCGTTTGCTATCTGGCAGAACACGGCGGCCACGTCGTCATTCACGCCATCATCGAACTCACGCACGGCAAAGACGCCCAGCACCGGTTCCGCCGCGGACTCGCCCGTGGGCGGCCATTCCCGCCGGACCTCCTCCTTCCAGAATCTGAGCAGCTTCATTGCGTCATCTCGCCTCTTTCCGGCGATGGACCGACTCTCGACCATCGCGATCGCCACGTCAATCAGGTCAAGTACCTCACCCCTTGTCTTCATCGCGTGCTCATCTACCGGCATCAACTCCGCTTAAGGCTCTTACCGCGGCACTGTCCGGTACTACTATCTGATTCTCTCCGCCCGGTCCACCCACTCCCGGGATCTTGCCTGGTTTCTGGGTTGCGGCAACTCCCGCTAGGGCCTCCGTTTCGCGCGTGACGACGAACGCGCGAAACTCCCTACCCTCAAGAATGATCGCCAACTTCTTCGGGTTGTGGTCCAGCAGAGCAAACCAACGTCCCGCCTTCTTCGGATCCCCCCACTGCACGATCACATCCCCCGGCCTGAGTCGCACGACGGCCGCCGCCTTCTTGGAAAGATCGAACGCCGCCGCATAGCTTCCTGCCTTCTCACCACCCATCGCGGCCCTGAACCACGCCACTAGGTCATCGCTCCGGCTCAGGGTCCTGATTCGTCTGGCCTCAAGGGCTGCCGTGAACAGCACCTCTGCGGGCTGCCCGGCTCTCGCAACCGCAGCCGCTTGCTCCAATCGGTGCGCGATTCGCCCAAGCCGGATCAGGCGAAGAACCGCTGCGGCTCCCCAGGTGAGGAGTGTCCACGCAGCCTCCTCGAGCAGGATCTTCGCGACCTTCTCGCCGGTGGTCGGCGGCCGGGGCGGCGGTTCCGGCAAGTGGTACGCGCCCTGATCCGCGGCGCGGATACGTCGCACGGCTTCGGCAACGCTCGAGTGTCCATAGCACCAGCGTGCCACGATGCGCGGCAGCGCCACGTGAGGGTACATTCCGACGTAGGGCTTCAAGTACTTGGGCGTGCCATTGCCAGATATGCGGCCTCTATCGTCGCGCTTACCCAGGTCTCCGTACCCCACTATGTGCCAGTACTCGGCGCGCCTCAGTGCCTCCTCGTGTTTGCCGTTGCGGGAAAGCTCCAGTATCTTGTTGCACTCGCGTATCGTGACCGTGGTCCTAGTGCCGGTGCCCGGTTCACGGCGCGTCCCGGTTCCTCCCTGCGCGTAGGGCCCTTCGACGGTTACGTTCGTGGGGTCACCAACCTCGCCGCCGGTCGCGTGTCCGATCATCTTCGGGTCGTTGCAGTACTTCAGCGCCCAGTAGAAGACGTCATGGAGCTTCCACCGCTCCATGCTGCTGTTGGGAGGCGCCGTCAACACGTCTACGATGCCTTGACGTACGAAGTCTCTCAGGCCGCTGGTTCTTCGCCCCGCTTTCTGCTCCAAGATGATTACTGTGTCCACAAAGGCCAGGGCTACGAGCAAGCGCGCGCGCCAAGTGAGACGCGCGTCGGACATTGCCGCGAAGAAGTCGTCGCAATCCGCGAGCAGCGACCGGATCTCATCGTTCGTGAGAAGATCCGCGAGTGCGGCGGACGTAGTCGGCGCCTGCTGGTAGACCGTGCCGGTATCCGGGACCGACGAGGCGGCGGGTGCCCGCACGTTGTCTCCAGGGCGGACACCCGGAGTGGCCGACCGACCTGCATTGCTCGCGCCGGGGCGCTTCGAGGCGTGGCTTGAGCACCGCAAGGCAAGTTCGGTGACGAGTTCCTTCCGGTCCGAGGCGTGCTTGTCGAGTCCGTCGGTGAGACGCCCGCCGCCGGCAGCTGTCGTGTTGTTTGCCGCGGTCCACAGGCAGTCGATCTGCTTCTCGAGACCGGTCGGGCTGGTCGTCTGGCCCATCGCCGCGACCAGCGCAAGCGCGTCCGCGCAAGTGCCGCACGCGGACGGTCCCTGCGCGGTCGTACCCTCGGGCCGCTGCTCGGGGGGCTTCTTCCTGGGCGGCGGCTTGCTGGAGGCCGGCTTCTTCGGGACCTCGGGAGCCTCCTGCGATCCCTCCGCATATTGGACCGGTGCGGCAGGTCCCGCGGGCGGCCCCTGAGCATCGGCGTGGCCCCCCCCCCTTGCCGCCGCCGCCTCCCTTGTCGCCGTCCTTGCCGTCCTTCCCTCCCTTTGCCTTCTCGCGCAGCTCGAGCTGCTTCTTCGGATCCCACTCGCCCCCGCCGAGGTACGAGAGCGTGCATACGCACTCGTCTTCCTCGCAGTCGGTGAGCGCGAGGCACTTGTCGTGGTGCTTCTTCTCAACGCACCACTCGGCGGCGTCCTCGCTGCAGTCCACGTAGCCGTTCCGGGCCGCTTCCTGCTCCTTGAAGATCTGACCGTTGAGCTTCTTTCGCGCCTCTTCTGCTGCTCGCTGCGCTTTCTCGAAGTCCACGCGGGCGCTCTCGACTGCGCTCTTGTACTTCTGTGGGTTCGCCAAGAACTTGCGCGCGATCTTCTCGTACGCTCTCGCGGCCTTGTCTAGGTTGGACACGGCCGCGCGGTAGTCGTTCCGCGCGTTCCGTGTAGCCTCGTGCTGCAGCAGCCACCAGCCGAAGCGCCACGAGTCGCCCATCTGCCTCTGCATCTCACGGGTGATGATCTCGGTGTTTGCATCGTCGCGCTTGCGCTGACGTGGGTCCGAGCGATCGGGCAGGCTCGAGAGTATGGCGGTCGTCTGTTCGATGGTTGCGCGGGCGACCGCGAGTTTGGTCCGGTGACGCTCTTTCGGCGTCGGCGGCGGGGGGGGCGGCTGCCGCAGGGTGACGATCCCCCCCCTCTCAATGACAATCGCGGGCTCATCCATGCGAGACTCCCCGCCCCTTCGGCGTCGCGGAACAATCCGTCTGGATCAAGCAGTGCGGTCCTAGCGGCGAGCCCGGCAGTCCGTTCGGCGGCGTCGAGTTCCCGCTGTCGTAGGCCCGCCTCGACCTCCGCCATCGCCCGCGCCTGAGCCGTGGCGAGAACCGAGAGACCTTCCAGGTGGCGGGCCTCGGCTTCCGCGCGGTGCGCCCGCGCGAGCTGGAGGCTCTCGGTCGCCGCCGCGGCGGCTCCCCGAAGTTCGCGCGCTTCGAGGAGGAGCCTCTCGGCACGTTCGCGAGGATCGCAGTGCTCGGCGTCGCGCATCTTGTCGGCCATCGGCACGGGCGCGCCGATGCTCCCAACCATGGCGCGGTCGCCGGCGAACGCCGCCGATCCCCCGGGTGCGGGAACCCCGAGACTCGCGGCGCCCTGTGCCGTGCCTCCCCCGAGCGGCGCAAGGGCGCCGGCGCGGCGCGGCGGTCCGACACGGATCGGAGCCGCCCTCCGACGGACGAAGCTACGCGGCGGCGCGATGAGCGGCGACACTCCCTCCGGTCACCACTTCGGATGTCCACCCGGTTGCTCGCCGGGATCCGGCCGGCGCGCGCGCCCATTGACAGTCGCTCCGGCCCCCCGGAGCCCCCCCCGATCCCGTTTAGAATGGCGGGCCATGCGATGGACCTTGGCCATGCTCCTCCTCGCCTCCGCCGCCTACGCGCAGGGCATGCCGCCCGCGAGCCGCGTCGATTCGTGGAAGTCGCCCCACAACCAGAAGCGGCTGAAGCTCGACTGGAACGTACTCCCCGAGTTCAAGCCGACGAAGCTGCCCGACGGATCCGAGCTGCCCCCCAAGGCCCCGACGCCCTTCCTCCTCTTCGTCTTCCAGAACCCGACCAAGGAGAGCGCGAAACTCGACGAGAAGGTCTTCGCGGACACGCGGTTCGTCCTCGCCTGCCGCCCGGTGAAGCTCGCGAAGATCCGGCCCGCGCAGGCGATCGACATCCCCTACCTCGCGCAGGCGCAGGGGATCAAGGACCCGACGCTCATCTTCGTGGACCGCGACTTCAGGGTCCGCGCCGTCCTCAACTCGATGAACGAGTTCACGGACAGCAAGGTGCTCGGCGAGATGGAGAAGCTCGTCGGCGATGCCTACAACGGCAAGCTCGGCCCCTACCTCGGGCGCTACGTGAAGCTCCTCCAGGACGCGGAGAAGCTCTGGGCGCAGGAGACGAAGATGGACCAGCTCCGCGAGAAGGCGGCGAAGGCGGATCCGGGCAAGTCGAAGGAGTACGACGCCGAGGCGGACGCGATCGAGAAGGAGCTCGCGCCCGCGATGGAGGCGATCGCCGAGGAGGAGATCAAGCTCCAGGACAGCCTCGCGGTGATCGGCGAGAAGGCCGAGGAGCTCCCGACCACGGTCGGAAGCGGCAAGAACCGCCGGAAGCTAACGCCGCAGGAGATCGAGGCGCTGAAGGCGTTCCGGGACTTCAGGCGCGACCCGAACCCCGTCGTGCGCGCCGCCGCGGTCGAGGATCTCGGCGCGATCGACAGCGCGGTGATGGTCGAGGCGATCCTCCAGGCCGCGAACGACGTGGACATCCGCGTCACCGAGGCCGCGGGGAAGGCGCTCGGCCGCATGAAGTCGGACGAGTCGCTCGAGGCGATGCTCGGCGGGCTCTCCTCGGGGAACGCGAAGGGCAAGCTCGCCGCCGTCCTCGGCTTCGCGAACATCCAGCGCCCCTATCCCGCCGCCGCCAAGCCGGTCGCGGGGATGGTCTCGGGCGGCAGCGACGACCTGCGGCGCGCCGCGGTGAAGGCGCTCCACAACCTGAAGGACCCCTCCACCACCGACACGCTCGTCAGGGTGCTCGACGACAAGGAGGCGGGGGTCGCCGTCCTCGCGGCGGAGGCGCTCGGCGACATGCGCGCGACGACGGCGAACGGCGCGCTGCTCCAGCGGATCGGCGCCTCCGACTGGGCGCTCCAGAAGGCCTCGATCGACGCGCTCGGGAAGATCCGCGCGAAGGAGTCGATCGGGCCCTTGATCGAGGTGTTCCAGAAGGAGCAGGGGCTCGTCGACGAGGTGATCCAGAAGGCGCTCGTCGCGATCACGGGGCAGGACTTCCTCTTCAACCGCGAGGGCTGGAAGAAGTGGTGGGACAAGTACGGCTCGGGCTTCGTCGTGCCGACCGACCTCGAGATCGCGGACGCGAAGAAGAAGGCCGAGAACGCGCTCAAGGGGTACTACAACCCGAACAAGAAGAAGTACCACACGATCGAGACCCTCTCGCGCAAGATGGTCTTCGTGATCGACATCTCGGGCAGCATGCGCGACTCGATCGTGCTCCCGCCCGACGCGCCGCAGGAGGTGATCGACGAGTTCCCCGACCGGACCAAGATCGAGATCGCGAAGAAGGCGCTCATCGACCTGCTCGCGACGATCGACGGGAGCGTCTACTTCAACATCATCACGTTCGCGGGCGAGGTGAAGCCGTGGCAGGACGGCCTCGTCTCGGGCTCGATGCGCACGGCCGCCATCAAGCACGTGTCGAAGCTGAAGGCGATGGAGCCGCCGCGGGGCGGGGGCGGCGCGTCGGGGCGCGGGCGCGCGGGCGGCGGGGGCGGCCCGTCGAGCGGCGAGGAGCTGAAGACGGACAGCTGGGCCGCGCTCATGGCGGGCTTCGGCCTCCAGGACGAAGAGGTGCCGAACTGGAAGGCGCGGAGCCAGGCGGACACGATCTTCTTCGTCACGGACGGCGTTCCGACGAAGGGCAAGGTCACCGACGTCCCGAAGCTCATCGACCAGATCACCGAGATGAACCGGAGCAAGGGCGTCGTGATCCACGTGATCACGTTCGACAAGGAGGAGGCGAAAAAGCTCGCACCGCTCGCGGAGAGGAACGGCGGCCAGTGCGTCGTCCGCGGCTGGAGCGGCGAGCCCGGCAAGCCGGAAGGAAAGGGGGCCGGGGGGAAACCCGAGGAGAAGCCGAGGTAGCGGCCCCCGGAGCCCCCTCGGATTCGCCTTCTCAGCCCGTGACGCGGGCGACGATCATCGTCACGTCGTCGGCGAGGTCGCGGCTGCCGCGGAACGCGTCCAGCTCCGCGAGCACGGACTCGATGATCCGGTTCGCGTCGATGCCGCAGTTCTCGAGCACGCCGTCGAGGCGCGAGAGCCCGAACATCTCGCCCGAGGGGTTCATCGCCTCCGTGATCCCGTCCGTGTAGAAGACCAGCTGGTCGCCCGCGACGAGCTCCTGCTCCGCGTCCTTGAACCGGATCCTCCCGAGCACGCCGAGCGGCGGCGACCCGCTGCCGTCGAGGCTGAAGAGCGAGCCGTCGCTGCAGCGCTTCAGCCGCGGCGGATGGTGGCCGGCCGAGGAGTAGCGGATGGTGCCGCGCTCGGGATCGTAGACGGCGCAGAGCGCGGTCACGAACCCCGGGTTCACGAGCGCGCGCCCGGAGAGGCGCTCGTTCAGGAACGCGAGCATCTCGGCGGGGCCGAAGGGGCTCTCCGCCCGCACGTGCGCGAGCGTCCGCGTGATCGCCATCTCGACCGCTGCGGGGCTCCCGTGGCCGGAGACGTCGCCGATGAAGAGCGCCCACGTGCCGTCCGCCTGGTTGAAGAAGTCGTAGTAGTCGCCGCCGGCGCGCGCGGCGGGCTGGTAGTGCTTCGCGACGTCGAGGCAGGGGATCCGCGGCAGCTCGCGCGGCAGGAGCGCGTTCGTGAGATCCGCGATCAGCCGCGCCTCGCGGTCGAGCGCCTCGTACGCGCTCTTGAGCGCATCGTTCGCGCGCTTGAGGTCGCTCGACAGCACGAGGTTGTGCGTCGCGCGCGCGAAGAGGTTCGTCGTCCAGAACATGTGCGGCAGGTCGTCCGGGTCGAAGGCGTTTCTCGGCTCGCGCAGGAAGATCGTCATGTTCAGCGCCTCGCCGCCGTCGAAGACCGGCAGCGCGACGAGCGAGCGCCAGCCGCGGAGGAGATCCGCGGCGGGGTCGTCGGGCGGGAGATCGAGGTCCGGGACGTAGCGCACCTTGTTCCCGAACATGAGCTCGCCGAGGAGGCCGCCCTCGAGGCGCGGGAGCTTGTCGCGCTCGCTCCAGGGGTCGGGCTGGCGCTCCCAGAGGGTGTCGCGCGCGAGGAGGAATCGCGGCGGCTCCATGCCGCGGCGCGTGAGCGAGAGCATGCGCCCGAAGAGTTCCGTCCGCATGCGCTGCGAGTAGGCCTCGACCATGGCGCGCGGCTCCTTCTCGCGGCTCACCGCGCGCATGGTCTCGACGAGGTGGTCGAGCCGCTCCTGCCACGGCACGCTCCGGTCGTAGGGGTTCGCGCCCGCCATCCCCCACCGAGGATAACCGGGCGGGCCAAGGTCAGGGGAGCGCGGCGGCCCAGCGCGCGACGGCCTGCGCGATCTCCCGCGCGACGTCCCCGGAGCCCCTCCCCTTCACGGCAAAGCCGTGGTCCGCACCCTCGACGACATGCAAGGTCGCCCTCGGCGGCAGCACCGGCCTGAGCAGGTCGAGCCCGCCGAGCTTGTCGCGCGTTCCCTGCACGAAGAGCGTCGGCTGCACGACCCGCGCGAGGTGCTCGGCGCGCTCGATCGAGGGCTTCCCCGCCGGGTGCAGCGGGAACCCGAGCAGCACGATGCCCTTGGCGTCGAGCCCGCCCTCCGCCGCGGCGAGCGTCGTCATCCGGCCGCCCATCGACTTGCCGCCCGCGAGCAGCGGCAGGCCGTGCGCCGCCGCCTCGGCGACCGCCGCGCGCACGGTCGCCAAAAGCACCGGCTGCGGGTCGGGCCGCTTCCGCCGCGCAGCCATGTACGGGAACTCGTAGCGGAGGGTCGCGATCCTCTCGACCGCGAGCGCCTGCGCGACGGCCTCCATGAACGGATGCCGCACCCCAGCGCCCGCGCCGTGCGCGAGCACGAGCAGGAAGGACGCCCCGGGCGGGAGAAGGGGGAGGGTCCCGGGAACCCCCGTCACTCCTTCGCTTTCCTGCCGTAGCCCTTCGTGTGCCACATCGCGGTGCCATCGTTCTCGCGGTAGATCAGGTGGAGCACGGTCTCCGCGCCCTCGGCGAGCGCCACGACGCCGGGCGCGCCGGCGGAACTCTGCCCGCTGATCTCGTACGCGCCGCTCCAAGTGCGGCCGTCGTAGGAGCAGTAGCGCATCGGCTTCCCGCCGAGCGACGCGAAGAGCCAGAGGCGCTTGCCGTCGGAGTGGTGCGCCGGCGCGCCGTGGGCGGCGAAGCCGGGGATGTTCGTCGCCGAGCCCCACGCGCGGCCGTCGTACGTGATATCGTAGACGTCGCTCGAGTCCTTCCTTACCGTCGTCACGTGGAGCGCGCCGTCGAAGACGCCGGCGGTCGGGGAGCTGTTCGTGTCGTAGCCCGGGATCTGCGTCTCCGCCGACCACGTGCTGCCGTCGAAGGTCGAGTGGTAGACGTTCGGGCGACCCTCACCCAGGTACAGGAGGTGGAGCGCGCCGTTGTACGCGACGAGCGCGGGTGTGCCGCGCGCCTTCCGGCCGGCGAGCATCGTGTCCGGGCTCCACGCGCGGCCGTCGAAGGTCGCGTGGTAGAGGACCTTCGACTTCGCGCCCGCGTAGACCATGTGGAGCTTGCCGTCGAACGCGCAGAGGCCCGGGCCGGAGCCGCTCTCGCGGCCGGGGATCTCGGTCTCCCCCGCCCAGGCCTTCCCGTCGAAGACCGCGTGGTAGAGGTTGTTCGACTTCTTCCCCGTGTGCACGACGTGGATGCTCGTGCCGAGGAGCGCGATCGAGGGCGCGGAATCCGTCTTGCCGGCGAGCGGCTGGCGGCCCGACCACGAGTACTCGGCCTCCTGCGCGCTGGCGGAGACGAGGGCGAGAGCGAGGATCGCTGCGGCACGGCGCATGGTTCCCTCCTACGGCGGGAGAGGATAGCAGGGAGCGAGGATCCTCTGCAGACGCAGAGGCATGGCCCTGCGGAGAAGGAACCAGTCGAGGATCACCGGCGCGGGCGTGACGGTCTCCGAGGGTCGGCGCTCAGGGGGTCCGGGGGCGCTGCCGCGCTCCCGGTGCGGCACGCGTGCCGCACGGAGCCGCCCTAACCCGTGCGGCGCCAACCGTTTGCGGCGCCGCGCATCCGTGAAGGACAACGCTACTTGGTTGGGGCGTACGCCTTGAGGACGTACTCGCGCCAGCGCTGGTGGATCACGGTCGTGCTGACGCCGAAGGCGAACTCGATCGACTGCTCGCACGAGGGCTTGTTCTCGTAGTCGTCGAGCTTCTGGAGCATCTTCGTGAACCGGATCGGCTCCGTCTCGACCATCCACTTCACGATCGACCAGCTCATCCCGTTCTGGATTCCTGAGAGCTGCCCCGGCTGGAGCTTCTCGCACCACTGGCTCAAGGGGTCGTCGCGACCGCGGCGCACGAGGCCGTAGATCACGGACTCCCAGTCGGGCTTCAGGAACTCCGCCGGCGGACGCCCCTCCGACCAGCAGAACGTGTTGCCCTTCTCCTGCTCGCGCCGCTCGTAGTAGTGCCCGAGCCCCTCCTCGAGCCAGCCCCACGTCTCGCGGTGGTAGTTGCCGTGGCCGTCGGCGAGGTTGTGCGCGAGGTTGTGGATCACGTGGCCGTTGAAGATCGCGTCGCCCTTCCCGCCGCCGGGGTTGCGCGCGACCTGGCTCTCGGCCGTCGTGAACATCATGTAGTTGGGCGCCTCCTTCTGGTGGTCGGGGACGCCCGCCTTGTCGTTCGCGCGGCCGACGAACTTGTCGACGAGCACGTGGTGCTCGGCGTAGTCGTCGAAGAGGTAGACCTCGTAGGGGCCCCCCATCCCGAGCCAGGGCGTCTTGTTGTCCGTCAGCGCCGCGAAATGCGCATAGAGGCGCTCGGCGCGGATCTGGTAGAGGTGCACGCGCTCGTGGGCGTCGAGGAAGGCGCCGTCGCGCGCGATCGCGAACTTCGGGAAGATGGTCTTCAGCCGCTCGAGGTCGGCGCGCACGAAGGGCCCGTCCTTGAGCTTCACCTTCGACGCCTTGAGCGTGGAGAGGATCCTATAGTGCGGCGTCTCGACGACGATCCACGCCCCCTCCTCGAGCGCGAGGATCTTCGCCAGCTCCTCCATCGGCCTCCGCATGAGCTGGACGGACTTCTTCTCCGCGATCTTCCCCTCCTCGGCGCACCGCGAGCAGTAGTAGGGCGTGAAGACGACCTCGAGCGGCGTGCCGGGGGAGCGCGGGTGCGTGTCGTCCTCGTACCCCTTGTCCGACTGGGCGCTGGCGACGAGGGCGGGCAAAAGGAGGAGAAGGGCGGCCCGGGGCATCGCGGGCCAGTCTATCGCAGGCTGGAAAGGCGAGGGGCCTCCGGTCCCGGAGGCCCCTGCGGCGGTCCAGCGCGGCCGAGCCGCGCGTGCGTGTGTCGTCGGGTTACGCGATGAAGAGGTCGCAGCGGAGCCTGTCGAAGGCCTTGCGCAGCTTCTCGATGACCTTGCCGTGGATCTGGCAGACCCGCGACTCGGTGAGGCCCAGGACCTTCGCGATCTCCTTCATCGAGAGCTCCTCGAAGTAGTAGAGGGAGACCACGATCTGCTCCTTCCGGTTGAGGAGCTTCGCCGCGAGGTCGCGGAGGTCGCCGCGGTGGACCTGGAGGAGCGGGTCCTCGCCCTTCTCGTCCTTCACGAGATCCACGATCCGGTTGCCGCCCTCCTCGGTGCCTTCGGCGGACTCCTCGGAGAGGGAGAGCATCGCGACGGGCTTGCTGTCGCGCTCGATCCGCTGGTACTCGGAGACGTCGAGGGAGAGCTCCTCGGCCATCTCCCAGGGCGTCGCCTCGCGCCCGAGCTTCGACTGGAGGCGGCCGCCGACGCGGTCGACCGTCGTCGACTTGTGGCGCACGAGGCGCGGCACCCAGTCGAGCGCGCGCAGCTCGTCGAGGATCGCCCCGCGGATCCGGTTCACGCAGTAGGTCTTGAAGAGCACGCCGCGCTCGAGGTCGAACCGCTCGATCGCCTCGATGAGGCCGAAGGTCCCCATCGAGGTGAGGTCGTCGAGCTCCACCGAGGCCGGCAGCGTCATGAGCATGCGCTCCGCGACGCTCCGGACCAGCGGAAGGTAGGTCTCGATCAGCTGGTTCTTGTAGACCTTGCGCCGGGTCTTCTTGTACTTGACCCATACGTGCCGTACCTGGCGATCATCGATCCGCATGCCAATCTCCTCCCTCTGCATCCCCACCGAATCGCGAACCGGAGAAGGGGCATTCGGCCGAAAAGAAAAGCGCGCCCGGAAGCCGTAGCGTCCGGGCGCGCTTTCCGCGCGGTCCGGACTCGTTTGGCGGCTGGCTGCCATGTCGCACGCGGGTGCGAGTTAGGCCCTGTAGCTTTGCGCCGCCGGCTTTCGCCGGCTTTGCCCTTTCAGCCGAGTACCGTTCCCGTATTCAGGTCCAAAGATCGAGTCTCTTTTTGAGACCCAAAGCCGAAAGGAAGACTAGCCCCGAAACGGGACGAGGCAAGTCGATCTTGGATTTTTTCTCTTCGGTGGACGCGCGGCGCGCCCGACGACGCCGGTCGTTAGGCCCGCGTTCGCCAACGGCCCGTTCAGTCCTCGGATTCCTCGACGCGGTCCCAGGGGCGCACGACGCGGAAGCCGAGATCGGGCGCCTTCTTCGTGACGTCGAAGTGGTCGCGGAACTGGAGGCGCAGCGTCTCCGGCGGCGAGGCGAAGGAGCCGCCGCGCACGACGCGGTGCATGCCGTGCATGGGGCCGCGCGGATCCCGGCGCCCGCCGCGCAGGTACCAGCGCGGATCGTAGCGGTCGAGGCACCACTCGCGCACGTTGCCGGAGGCGTGCAGGAGGTCGAACGGCCCGGCGCCCTCGAGATACGAGTCGGCGGGAGCGGGCCCGGCGGCCCCCGTGCGGCAGCGCGTCGCGTCGAGCGCGTCGCCCCACGGATACGCGCGCCCCGGCACGCCCGCGGTCGCGCGCTCCCACTCCGCCTCCGTCGGGAGCCGGCCGCCGACCCAACGCGCATAGGAATAGGCGGCGTACCAGGAGATGCCCGTCACCGGGAGGTCCTCGGTCCCCGGCGGCGGGTTCTCGTCCGTCCAGCCGACGGGTCGCGGCGTGATGTTCGGATCGTCGGGATGGGTGTGGATGCTCTGCCCGCGCCGGATCGCGTGCAGGAAGCGCGAGTACTGGCCGTTGGTGACCTCGGTGCGATCGATCAGGAACGGCGGGATCTCCACGACGTGCCTCGGCCCGTGCGGATCCCCCCCGCCCATGCCGCGCCAGGACACGCCGCCGTGCACGAGCACCATCTCCTGGTCGTCGATCGGGCGCAGGTAGGTGTGATGGCCGCCCTTCGTCGTGCGCAGGTAGACGAGCCCGTCGGCCGCGCGGTAGAGGACGAACCGGCTGCGCCCGATCGTGAAGCGGTTCTCGACGTCCTGCAACGGGATCTCGATCGTCTGCACCGCGGCGGGTCCGTTCCTCGGGATGTACGAGAGGCTCACGACCGGGACGTGCAACGTCGCGCCGTCCGCGTGGCTCAGGAGCCGGACCTCCTCCCCCGCCGCCCCCTCCTCTCGCCGGACCTCCCTCCGGAGCACGACGCGGTCGCCGCGGATCCCCTCCGCGACGACCTCGACCGGGTCGGGCCCCTTCGGCAAGCGCGCGAGGAACCGGCCGCCGTCGGGGAGGATCGTCGCGCGATGGCCGTTCACGCGCACCTCGGCGATCGCGAGCGGGGAGCACGTGCCCGAGACGACGACCTCGTCGCCCTCGAGGCGCGCCTCCGTGATCTGCAGGTCGCGATCGACGCCCGCCGGCTCGATCTCCTCGGGCTTCGACACCGCGACCGTCTCGGACTCGCCGTCGGGCACGGGGACGCGCCGCACGGGCAGGTCGTCCGGCACCGGCGTCTGCGCGGACGGCCAGGCGAGGACTCCGCCGAGGCCCGCGGCGGCGGCCACGACCGCGAGCATCGCGATGCGCGCGAGGCGCGGCTTCTTCGCGGGCCGGGGCAGCCGCGGGCGCGCCTCCTGCGGGACGGGCTCCGCCGTGTACCCGCAGTGCGGGCAGCGGCGAAGCTGGTCCGCGTAGACCTCGTTACAGGAGATGCACTTGGGCATATGGGACGGATACCCGGCGTCCTATCGGCATTTCCCCGGAGGGAACTGCGCCTAACGGGCCCCTAGCGCGACGGGGGGGAAGGAGGGGGGCCCGGGGGGGTGGGCGGGCGGCGCAGGCTCTGGATGGCCCTCAGGAAGTCGTCCGGCGAGCCCGCGCCCGCGAGGTGGAGCACGATCTCCCGGGGGAATCCCGCCTCCGCGAGCAGATCCAGCCGTGCGAGGACGCGGAAGTCGCTCTCGAAGAGGCGGCGTTCCAGAGGGTCCCCGGGCGGCGGGCCCAGGAACGCCGGATCGACGAGCGGGCACTCCTCCGGCCGGATCGCGTAGCGCACGAGCTCGCGCTGCCGCGGCGTCACGAAGCGCAGGTTCTCCTGCTCCGCCGCGAGGAAGCGCTCGACGAACCGACGCGCGCGCTCGGGATTCGCGTCGGCGAGGCGGTCGAGGTCGCCGCGCACGCGCTCGATCACGCGCTCCTCCTCCGCGGCGATCGCGCGCCGCGCCGCCGCACGGCGCTCGCCGCGCGGCACGTCGCGCAGCTCGTCCCTGAGCATGCGCGCGAAGTGCTTCGCCTCGCGCCGGCGCAGGTCCTCGTACGCCTCGCGCGCGGTCTCCTGCACGAAAGGCTCGGGGAAGAGGCGGAGGAAGATCTCCCGCCGCTCCGCGAAGGGGAGGTGCGAGAGGCTCCGGTCGAGGCGGAGCTGGCGGAGCCGGACCGTGGCGAACTGCTGCGCGAGGGGACGCATCGGCGGCGGGAGGCGGCCGACGGCCTCCGCGAGGGGCGGCGGGATGCTGTCGCCCTCCGGGGTCTGGAGCAGCCAGTCGCGCAGCCCGGCGCGCTCGACCGCCTCGCGCTTGTCCGGCGGCGCATCGAGGAAGCGCGCATAGCGCTCGCAGACGAGCCGCTGGCGCCACGGGGGCATGCCCTTCCATGCCTCGTCGCCGACGAGGCGCACGAGTGCCGCGCGCTGCCCGTCGTCGAGGCGCGGTCTCTCCCCGGCCGCCGCGGCCGCCGCGAGGAGGAGGAGGGCGAGGGCGGCGCGCCTCACGTCCCTTCGATCTCCTCGAGGATCTCGTCCTCGAGGTCCGTGAGCGCGAGGCTGCCGTAGGTCTCGATGTCCGACTCCCAGATGTAGGCGGTCTCCCGCGCCGGCAGCGGATGCGAGACCCTGGGCGGCAGGAAGACCGCGACGGCAACCGCGGCGGCCGCCGCGAGCGGGACGAAGAGGCGCAGGACCGCGCCCGCGCGACGGCGGCGCGCCGCGCGCACGACCCGCGCGGTGAAATCCGCCGGCGCCGCGTGGCCGGGGAGCATCCCGAGCGCCGCATCCAGCTCGCGCAGCCCGCGCAGGCCTTCGGCGAGCCGCGGATCCGCCGCGAGCTCGCGCTCGAAGCGGGCCTTCTCCTCCGGCGGAAGCTGACCGTCGAAGTACGCGTGAAGCCTCTCGTCGCTCATCCTGCGCCCCTCCTTTCCGGCGACCGGCCCGTTCCCGCGCGCAGGTAGGGCTCGATCCGGCGCCGCACGTTCTCGCGCGCCCGGACGAGCAGGCTCTTCACGGCCGGGACCGTCATCTCGAGCGACTCGGCGAGCTCCTCGTAGCCGAGCCCGTGGAACTTGTTCAGGACGAGCGCCATCCGCTGCCGCTCGGGCAGCTCCGCGAGGGCCCTGCGCACCGCCTCCCGCATCTCGGAACGCTCCGCCTCCTCGAGCGGCGAGGGCGTGTTCCTGTCCGCCGCGGGGACAGACGCGTCCTCCCCGGCGTCGAACGGCGCGGCCGCGAAGGTCGGCCGGCGGCGGCGGTCGCGCACCTCGTTCAGGCACGCGTTCGCGGCGACGCGGTAGAGCCACGTGGTGAACTTCGCCGCGGGCTCGTAGCGGGCCCGCGCGCGATACACCTTGAGGAAGACCTCCTGCGCGAGGTCTTCGGCGTCGCTCTTGTTGCCGAGGTAGCGATAGGTGAGGTTCACGACAGCGTCACGGTGCCGGTCGACCAGCTCCTTGAACGCGTCCTCGTCGCCCGCCTTGAGCGCGAGCATCAACTCCACGTCTGAGCGTCCGGTCATGCCGGCTCAATCCGGAGGTTTGAACCCCGGGGAGAGTCCCGTGTTTCGGCTGCGCGCAAGTGGCTGCCCCGCAACATCTTAGCGCGGCGACCCCGCCAACCGGCGGTGCGGCCGAGGGGCAAAACGGCTGCCTCTTGGTAGCTCTTTCGGCATGAACGAGCGCTGGCGCCGCCTCGGCGGCGAGATCATCCACGACGCGGGCATCTTCCGCCTGCGCCGGGACGCCTACGAGCACGACGGGCAGCGGACGCGGCCGTTCTACATCCTCGAGTCGAACGCATGGATCAACGTCGTGCCGGTGACGCCCGAGGGGGGAATCGTCCTCGTCCGGCAGTACCGGCACGGGATCGAGGAGCCGACGCTCGAGGTGCCGGGCGGCCTCGTCGACAGCAGGGACAAGGACCCGGCGGCGGCGGCCGTGCGCGAGCTCCTCGAGGAGACGGGGCACGCGGGCAAGGCGCCGGAGCTCCTCGCGATCGTCTCCTCGAACCCCGCGATCCTCACGAACCGCACCCACTGCTTCGTCGTGCGGGACGCGAGACCCGTCGGCCCGCCGAACCCAGATCCGCACGAGGACGTGACCGTCGAGGTGCATCCCGCGGCGCGGGTCCGGGAGATGGTCATCAAGGGCGAGATCCACCACTCGCTCTCGGCCTGCGCGCTCCTCTTCTTCTTCCTCCGCCGGGATGCCTAGCGTGGCACGGTACTCTGCCGCCGCCGATACCTTTCGCCGCAAGTCATTGATTCACAGGCATTTGGGTTGACACGGGTCCGCCCTGCGATAGACATCCTCTGCGCGGGGATGAAGCTCGCGCCGGGAAATGAGGCGAGGCCCCGCGGGGGCCCGGACCGACCTCCCGAGAAAAACCCCAACAAGGAGCCATAGAGAGAGAACTTGCCATCCGTCCATCTCATTACCCATCGGGGTTGGGCCCCTCACCTCCGTCCATCTCGACCTCCTAGCCCACAACGGAAGCCCACCCCGCCCCCTGCGGTATCGAGGGGGAAAGCGAGTCACGGGGCCGGCCGTCGCGCCGGCCCCGAGTCTTTTTCCGCGGGGAAGCGCGTGCGCGCGCGCTGCGGGGGGCGCTACCTGATCCGCCGCGCGCGGCTCCAGGGCCACGCGACGGCGAAGGCGCGCCCGAGGATCGCGTCTTCCGGCACGGCCTTGAAGCTCCGCGAGTCGAGGCTCCGCGTCGTGTTGTCGCCGAGCATGAAGTACTCGTCCGGGCCGACCGGGTCCGCCGGATCCTCGCCTTCGTGCACGAGATCGCGCGCCACGTCGAGCGAGAGGATCTCGATCTCCCCCGACACGACGACCGAGACCCGCGCCTGCCTGCCGGGCCGGCGGAGCGTGGCCGCCGGCGCCGCCTCGCGCCCGTCCGCCTCGACGCGGAACGACCCGTCTGCGTTCGTGAACCACACCTCGCGCTCCACGCCGGGCCGCAACCGGAGGAGCTCCTGCGAGGCGCCTTCGACCTCGACGCCGTCCACGTAGACGTTCGAGTCGATGCCGGTCTCGAGGACGACCGTGTGCTTCTTGCCGAGGCCGTCGTCGAGCACGAACGCGACGGAGGAGGGCGTGGTGGACGAGCGAGCGCGCACCCGGGCGACGACGACCGCCTCGCGCGCGGGCAGCGCGGGCCCGTCGAACGAGCCGTCCGGCAGCCGGTACCCGAGCGTGAGGTCGTGCCGCGGCTCCCAGCCCGTGTCCGTGCGCCGGTAGTCGGGGAGCGAGAGCATCGGCACCTTGACGCGGTCGAGCAGCGCGCGGTCCTTGACGAGCACCGTCCCGCCGACGCAGAGGTCCCCCTTGCGGAACGAGAGCTTCTCGCCCGGCAGCCCCATCACGCGCTTCACCTTGTGCTCGCGGCCCGGGCCGAGGCGGAACACGACGACGTCGCCGCGCTTCGGCTTCCCGGAGAAGCGGTAGGCGAGGAGGTCCGCGAGCACGATCGCGTCGCCGCCCTCGGCGCCGGGCACGAGCGTCGGCGCCATCGAGATCGACTCGGGAGGGAGCGTGTAGACGCCGACGACGAAGAGCCGCGCGAGGACGCCGATCGCGATGACCGCGAGCGGCGCGACCAGCCAGCCGAGCCGCACGCGCCGCCGGAGGTCGAGCTTCACCTCGCGGCCCTTCTCCACGTCCTTCAGCAGCGCGCGCGCCGCGGAGGGGCTGCCGAGATCCGCGAGCGCGCTCGCCGCCGCGCGCGGGAGCTTCTCGCCGTGGAAGGCCCGGCGGTCGGCGTCCGCGACGACCGCGCGCCGGATCTCCTCGAAGTAGTGCGGGGAAAGGCGCTCCGTGAGGATCGCGACCTCCTTCTCCACGAGCGCGAGCTCGGCGGCGCCGAGACCGAACGTCGGAGGATGTCCGGGGGGGCTCGGGGGCGCCTCGGGCGCGTCCGGGAGGCCGAAGACCCTCTCCCCGGGCCCCTCACCGATGACCTTCACCTTGCCCTCGCGCGCGAGGTTATGGAGCGCCCCGTAGACGAGGATCGCGCGGCCGCGGACGAGGTCCGATCCCTGCGCCTGGAGCCGCTCGATGATCCGGCCGCCGGACGCGGGCTTCTCGGCAAGCGCCTCGAGGACGGCTTCTTCGACGGGGTTCACTTCCGGGAGAGTACCTCAGGCATCGACGCCGCGGCGTGCCGGAAACCCGGGGAGGCCGCCCACGCGGCCGCGAAGAGCGCCGCGGAGAGCGCCCAGCCGAGCGCGACGACGAGGACGAGACGTCCCCCCTTGAGGCGGAAGGAGCGCCAGGCGCTCGGGATCGTGACCCAGATCGTGCCGCCGATGTGGATCCAGCCGAGGAGCGTGCTCCGGGGGTCTCTCGGCGCGAGGTTCAGGCTCAGCATGGCGACGAGGATGCAGAGGATGCAGATGGAGTAGCAGAAGATGCGCATCGAGCAGGCGAGGGCGGAGAGCAGCCGCCGGTACTCGGCCCTGCCGAGGCTCGCCGCCGCCCACCACGGGAACGTGCTCGCGAGGCAGAGCAGGAAGAGGAAGGCGACGTGTTGGAGCGCCCGTTCGACCAAGGGTCCGCCCATGCTACCTTGCCGCCCGTCCCCTTCATGGACAAGCGCACGGTCAACGGCTGGTGCTTCTACGATTTCGGGAACTCCGCATTCGCGGTCGTGTTCCCGGTGATCTTCGGGACCTACTACGCGCAGGAGGTCGTCGGGGGGACGGCCGGCGACCGCTGGTGGGGCTACGTCGTGTCCTGCTCCATGCTGCTCGTCGCGCTCTCCTCGCCGTTCATGGGCGGGATCGCGGACCACGCGGGCGTGCGGCGACGCATGCTGATGGGCTACACGCTCGGCGCGATCGGCGCGGTCCTCGGCTTCGCGCTCGTCGGCCCCGGCGCGGCGCTCCTCGGCTTCGCGCTCGGCGCGGTCGCGAACCTCGCGTTCGAGGGCGGCATCGTCTTCTACAACGCCTACCTGCCGGAGATCGCGCCTTCGTCGCATCAGGGGCGCGTGTCGGCGCGCGGCTTCGCGTTCGGCTACGCCGGCTCGTTCGTGGCCCTCGGGCTCGCGGCGCTCCTGTGGAAGAAGGTCGGGATCACCGCCGTCTGGGCGGCCTGCGCGCTCCAGTGGGGCGTCGCGGCGGCCTTCGCGCTCTCGCGGCTGCCCGCCGACCGCCCCACCGGGCTCGGGCTCCGCGCGGCCGCCTCGCTCGGCTTCCGCCGGACCTTCGACACGCTGCGCGACGTCGCGAAGCGGAGGAACCTGCGCCGGTTCCTCGTCGCCTACTTCATCTACGAGGACGGCGTGAACACCGTGATCACGTTCGCGCCGATCTATGCGATGAAGGACTTCGGGTTCGGCGCGGGCGAGCTCCTGCTCATGTACGCGTTCCTCCAGGTGGCGGCCGTCGCCGGCTCGGTGCTCATGGGCAAGCCGACGGACGTGAAGGGGCCGCGGTGGGCGGTGCGCGCGCTGCTCTTCTGGTGGGTGCTCGTCGTGGTCCTGGCCTTCCTCGCCCCGTCGAAACCCTGGCTCTGGGCGGTCGCGATGCTCGCGGGCCTCGGCATCGGCGGGATCCAGTCCGCGTCGCGCGCGTTCATGTCGCGGCTCGTGCCGGAGGGGCGCGAGGCGGAGTTCTTCGGCTTCTACGCGCTCTGCGGAAAGACGGGCGCGGTGATGGGCCCCGCGCTCTTCGGCACGATCGCGGACGTCTCGGGAAGCCGGCGCCTCGCGATCCTCCTCGTGGTCGTCTTCTACGCCGCGGGCCTCCTCCTCCTGCGGGGGGTGCAGGCGGAGAAGGATCCGGCGTGATCAGTGGTGGCCGTTCGGGCCGTGGCCGTTCGCGCCGCCGTTGCCGTTGCCCGGCGCGTGGTGGCCGTTGCCGTGCGGGGGCGCGTGGTGGCCGTTGCCCGGGTGCGCGTGGCCGTTCCCGTTCCGCCGCGGGAGGAAGCCCTCCCACGAGTCGCGGCGAGACGGGCCGAGCTCGACGTCCCAGGACCATTGTGGCGCCACCGGCTGCCTGACCAGCCGCATGCCCGCCTCCTCCGGCGGGCGGTTCGCCTTCCGCTTGTTGCACTCGACGCACGCGAGGACGCAGTTGTCCCAGCTCGTGCGGCCGCCGTGCGACCGCGGGGTCACGTGGTCGATCGTGAGCTCCTCGGCGCCGGGCCTTAGCCCGCAGTACTGGCAGGTGAAGGAGTCGCGGCGGTAGAGGTTCCTGCGGCTGAACGCGACCGTGCGCAGGGGCAGCGCGTCATAGCTCCTGAGGACGATCACCTCCGGCAGCCGGAGGGGGTTCCGGACGGTGCGGACGCACGGGTCGCCGTTGACCGAAAGCGAGGCCCACGAGGCGAAGTCGTGGACCTCGAAGGTCCTTGGGCAGACGGCATGGGCCGAGTCCTGGAAGAGGAGCGACAGCGCCCGCCTTACCGTCGTGGTGGTGATCGCCATCCACGAGCGGTTGAGGACGAGCGTGGGCTCGCCGAGGACCCCGAGGGTTGGACCCATGGCACGAGTATTCAACCACAGAACGGCGCCAAAGGGTGGACTCGGCCTCCGGAGCGGATCCGAGGGGGCTCCGGGGGCCGCCGGGGCGGCGGACCCTCGGTCAGTCGAGGATCGCGATGGCGGAGACGAGGTAGTCGCCGGAGAGGCCCGCGCGGGCGGCCTCGCGCTCCGCGGCGCCGAGCTGCTCGACAAGGAGAACGGGCAGCTTCGCGCCCTTGGCCTCGGCGAGCTTCGCGGGCGGGAACGCCGTCGCGGCCTCGCCCGTCCCGGCCCACGTCTCGCCCGCGCGCAGCACGGGAACGACGCGGAGGCCCGGCTTGCTGGCGCGGACCGCGTCCACGTCCTCGGGCTTCGCGCCGTAGAGGTAGATCCCCGACAGCGGCAGCGACGAGGCGACCTTCCTCGCCTGCTCGACGCCTCCGCGCGCGTCCACGAAGCCCCACACCGGGAAGATGCGCGACACCGCGTCGAACTGGCCGCGCCAGACCTCGCCCCCCTTGAGCGTCACGCGGCTGAAGTCGATCGCCATGTAGGTGTAGCCCTGCCCGTTCAGGAACTCCGCCATCATGTCGGAGAAGCTCGCGGAGCCGACGAGGTAGCCGCGCTCGACGCCCGCCGTCTTCGGCGCGAGGCGCGCGGGCGGGATCGCGGCGGCCATCGCGCCGAGCGCGAGGATCGTGAGACCGGTGACGAGCGCGGGCGTGCCGCGCGACGAGGGCTCCTTGCCGCCGAGCATGACCGGGGGATTCTAGGCGGCGGAGGGCTCCGGCTCTAGCTTCGGCCCTGCCCCATGGGTCCGGGACCCGGCCGGGCTACCCCGGCTCGTCGAGCCCGAGCGCGAAGCGGATGGCGTCATCCAGCGCGCGCCGCTTGGCCGCGCGAAGGTAGGCGATACGGGTCGTGATCGCGGCCTTCGGGACGGTCGTGATCGTGTCCAGGTTCACGGCGCATGCCTTGGGCATCCCGTCCTCACGGCCGAGCGCCACCTCGACGGGGAGGCCGCGGACCCGAGTCGTGACCGGGGCGATCGTGACCAGCTCCCGGACCGCGTACGCCTCGTCGCGCGAAAGGAGGACCACCGGCCGGCGGCCCGCGGGCGCGGAAAGCTCGGCCAACCAGATCTCGCCGCGCCTCATTCCCAGGGCTCCTCCGCGAGGAGCTCCGCGGCGGCAGCGCGGGCGGCCTCCACCTCGGCGGCGGACTCGGGCATCCGGCGATAGCCCTCCGTGTAGCGCTCGATGAGCGCCTCCCTGCGCCGGCGCGCGAGCGACTCCTCGAGGGCCGCCACGATGATCGCGCTGCGCGACATGCCCCTCTCGCGGCGCTCGCGTTCGATCTCCTCGTGAAGGCTCGCGGGCAGGCTGATCGCGACCTTCCTCGCCCTGGCACGGCGGCGTGCGGTCATACCGACAGGATACCGTGGTGTTACCCGCGGTCAAGGCCGAGCGCCCGGGCGAGCAGCGTGACCGGGTGGACCACTTCGACGTCGCTCCCGGCCTCCCGGAGGCCCTTCCAGATCCAGAGCATGCAGCCGGGGTTCGCCGTCGCGACCACCCGCGAGCCCGAGGCGAGGATCTCCGCCACCTTCTTCTCGCGCACCTTCCGCGCGAGCCTCGGCTGGAGCCCCATGTAGAGACCGCCCGCGCCGCAGCACTCCGCGGCGCCCGGCAGCGTCACCCGCTCCACCCCCTCGATCGCGTCGAGCAGCGGCGCCGCATCGACGCCCTGCGCGTGGATCAGGTGGCAGGGCGCATCCCACGCCACGCGCACCGGCGGCAGACGCGCGCCCGGGAACGGCCGCTCCGCGAGGAGCACCTTGCACACGTCCGTGAGCCCCGGAGTCGTGCTGCACCCCGCCGCGAGCGAGATCCCCTCCGCCCGCGACTCGTACGGCAGCCCCGCGTGGCGGTGGAGCGCGCCGCAACACCGCGCGTCCCCGCGCTCGGCCGCGTAGCCCAAGTGCGCGAGCACGCGCGCCGCCTCCGCGGCGAGGTTTCCGAAGAGGTGCGGCGTGACGCAGCCGAGGTGGATCCTGACGCGCGCCTTCGGGGCAGGGGGCGCCGCGGGCCACGGGATCGGAGGGGGCTTCGGGGGCACGAGGCCCGCCATGCGCGCGGCGCCCGTGAGCATCCGCAACAGGAGCGGCCGGTTCACGACGTGCCGCAGGAAGAGCCGCGGAAGGAGCGAGGGGCCGCCGAGCCTCCTCCGCCCCTCCTCGAGCATATGCCCGTACGGCACGCCCGACGGGCACACGGCCTCGCACGCGAGGCAGCCGACGCACCGGTCGAGGTGGCGACGCACGTCCGCCGCCTCCGCGCGGCCCTCCGCGAGCGCGTCGAGCAGCAGGATGCGGCCCCGCGGCGAGTCCGCCTCCTCGCGCAGCACGCGGTACGTGGGGCAGCTCTCGAGGCAGAGGCCGCAGTGGACGCACGCGCGCGTCACGTCCGGCACGACGCGAGAGCCTCCTTCAGGCGCGCCCAGAGGGGCCCGCGATCGGATATCCCCTCCTCCCCGGACCCCACCACCCCCACCGCGGCGAGGAGAATCCCCTCCGCGGGCGCGCTTCGGAAGGAGCGCACCGACGACCAGGAGCGCCTCAGCTCCTCGCGCGCCGTGAGCGGGTCGATCCTCTCGTACCCCGCGGGCGCGCTCTCGCCGTTCCGGAGGAAGCGCCAGGTGTCGCCGTTCCAGATCGCGCTGCCGGGGCCTTGCAGCGCCTCCTCGCGCTCCGTCCCGCGGCGGACCGCGGCGTGCCAGCCGCGCGGCGGCGGGCGCACGCGCAGGTGCGCCTCGATGACGCGGCCGAGCCCGCCGCGAGCGCCGACGAACGCGCGGGCGAGGTCGTAGCCCGCGACGTTTTTCACGACGCGCCCGCCGAAGCGCGCGCGCGTCCCGTCGGGGAGCTCGACCAGAACGCCGAGGACCTGCGCGCGCGTCGGGCCGAGGAGCCCCCAGAGGAGGTCGCCGCCGCCCCGGCCGATCCACTCCGCGACCGTCAGGTCGGGTCGGTCGGAGGCGAAGAGCCACGGCCGCGCGGCGGCCTCGACCTCAGCGCAGAGGAGGTCGCCCTTGACCGTGAGGACGCCGTCACCTCCCCCCACGCCCCCCTCCATCCACGACCCGGAAGGCGTCGTCGCGCCGGACGGCCTCCGCGCACACCTTCGGGCCCGGGAGCACCTTGCCGGGGTTCAGGATCCCCTGCGGGTCGAACGCCTTCCGCACGCGCTCCATCGCCGCGAGCGACGGCGCGTCGAAGAGCATCCCCATGAAGTCGCGCTTCTCGACGCCGATCCCGTGCTCGCCCGTGAGCGACCCGCCGAGCGAGACGCAGATCCCCGTGATCTCGCGGCCGGCCTCCTGCACGCGCGCCGCGTCGGCGCGGCGGTACGCGATGAGCGGGTGGAGGTTCCCGTCGCCCGCGTGGAAGACGTTCACGAGCGTGAGCCCGTTGCGCTCGGCCATCGCGTCGATCCGCTCGAGCGCCTCCGCCATCCGCGAGCGGGGCACGACGCAGTCGACGACGTAGCACTCCTCCGACACGCGCCCCATCGCGCCGAATGCGCCCTTCCGGCCGCGCCAGAGCGCCGCGCGCTCCGCCGCGTCGCGCGCGCGGCGTGCCGTCCAGCGCGCGCCGATCCACGAGACCGCCTCCTCCACCTCCGCGGCGGTGCCGTCGATCTCCGCGAGGAGGACCGCGGCGGCGTCGCGCGGGTAGCCGGCGGAGAAGACCGAATCCTCGACCATCGCCACGGCACGGCGGTCGAGGATCTCGAGCGCCGCGGGCACGAACCCCTCCGCGAGGATCGCCGCGACGGCCTCGCACGCGGCGCGCATGGTCCGGAACGCGAGCAGGAGCGTCGCGACCGCGGGGGGAACGGGCTCGAGGCGGAGGCGCGCCTCCGTGACGATCCCGAGCGTCCCCTCGCTGCCGACGACGAGCGAGAGGAGCGACTCGTCCGAGACCTCGTGCACGTCGCCCGTCGCGTCCACGAGGGTGACGGCGCGGACGTGGTCGGTCATCGTCCCGTACCGGAGGCAGTGTGGCCCTCCGGAGCCGCACGCGACGTTGCCGCCGATCGTGCAGGCCATCTGGCTCGACGGGTCGGGCGCGAAGAAGAGGCCAAAGGGCGCCGCGGCCTCGGAGACCCGCGCGTTGACGGCGCCCGCCTGCACGTGTGCCGTGCGCGAGGGGGCGTCGATCGCGAGGATCCGGTCCATCTTGCCGAGGTCGAGCACGACGCCCGTCGCGCACGGCCGCGCGCCGCCGGAGAGCCCCGTCCCCGCGCCGCGCGGGACGACCGGGATCCCGTGCGCCGCGAGCGCGCGCACCGCCGCGGCGACCTCCGCGGTCGTCTCCGGGTAGACGACGGCGAGCGGGCGCTCGCGGAAGAGCGTCAGCGCGTCGCACTCGTGGACGAGGAGCGCGGCGAGGTCGGTGCGCACGCGGCCGGGCGGCAGCGGCAGGAGCCGCGCGAGGTTCACTTCGCGCGCTCCGCCGCCCAGATCGGCCAGTCGATGCCGGGCCGGCGCCGGTCGCGCGGCGGCGCGTCCTTCCCGGCGAGCTTCTCGAGCCGCGCGTCGGCGAGCGCCGAGAAGTGCGCGTCCATCTCCATCCCGTGCTGCGCGCAGGCGAGCACGATGAGCGCGTCCGTCCACGCCTGCCGGAGCGCACCGCCGGCGGCGCGCTCCTCGAGCGCGTCGAGGAGGGGATCGAGGTCGCGCGTCGCGACGCCCGCGCCCGGGTCGTGCGGGTCGAGCAGGAAGACCACGAGCTGGGGCCAGAGCTCCGGCGCCTTCCCCTCGCGCACCCCTTCCGTGTACGCCTCGGCGAACTGCCAGGGATCCACCTTGCGCCGCCCGACGTAGAGCGGCTTGTGCTCGCGCCGGAGCGTCCGCGCCGCCTCAGGGTCCCTGAGCGCGAGGGCGAGCCAGGCGCCGAGGCGGAGGAACGGCTCCCCGTCCTCCTTCGCGAACGCCTTCTCCGCGCGCTTCGCCAGGCGTTCGAGATCCGGGGGGGGTTCGGGGGCCACGCGGAGGGTCCCCGCGAGCGGCGTCAGGCGGAGCGCGAGCGCCGCGGCGCACGCGCGCACGTACTTGTCGGGGTGGCCGAGGAGCTCCTCGACGCCGCCGGCGTCGCCCGCGGAGAGGAGCGCCTCGGCGGCGGCGACGGCGGTCGCGGGCGGCGCCTCCCGGCAGCGCGGGGCGAGCTCCCCGCGCAGCTCCCTTCTGCCGGCGACCGCCGCGAGCGCGCGCTCGCGCTCCGCCGGCGCGAGGTCCGCGAGTCGGCCGAGGATCGCGCGGGCGACCGGGATGTCGCCGCGCTCCGCGAGCGGGATCAGCTCGGCGAGCGCCGGCCCCCTCGCGTGGCGCGCGGCCGCCGCGCGCGCGGCATCCGTGTCCACCGCGGCGAGGAGGCGCACGAGCTCGCACCGCTCCTCCTCCTCCGTCGCGATGCGGAGCCGCGCGTCGAGGAGCGCGACCACGTGCTCGAGGCCCGCGCCCGACGCAGGGACGGGCTCCGACGCGTCCTCGGGGAGCGTCGCCGAGACCTCGATCTCCTCGCCGCGCGCGCCGAACGTGCGGACCGCGATCCGCTCGAGTTCGAGCGTGCGGCGCAGCAGGCGGATGTCGCGCCCCGCCGCGAGCCCGGGCGGCGGCCCGAGGAAGTCGGCGTGCTCGCCGCGCGCGTCGGGGACGAGCACGCCCGCGAACCTCCTGCTCCCCTTGCCGTCGTCCGCGTAGAGCGGCTCGTAGTGGCGGAGGTCGGCGCGGACGACGCGCGCGACGGAGGGCTGCGCCTCGCCGCGCTCCTTCACGAGCACGATCGAGAGGAAGCGGAACGTCCGGTCGCCGGCGGGCAGGGGCAGCGCGCCCTTGCGCGCCTCGCGCGCCGCCTTCCACTCCTCCGCGGGGCGCGGCCCCCCGCCGAAGGCGGCCGCGAGGAGGTCGAGCGCGGCCGGGCGCAGCGCCTCGACCGGCAGGAGCGCCGCGAGGACGGCGTCGCAGATCTCGCCGCGCTCGCGCGCGGGAAGCTCCCGGTCGCAGAGGAGCTCGAGGAAGAGCGGCGCGGCGCCGGCGGCGAAGGCGGGGTCGTCCCGCGCCTCCGCGGCCGCGCTGCGGGCAAGCGAGATCTTCCCCATCTCGTCGAGCGTCCCCGCGCGGTAGAAGCGTTCGAGGAGCTCCTTGGAGCGCTGCCCCGAGGCGAGCGGCACGAGCTGCGCGAGCGAGCGCTCGTCGAGGAGCGCGGGGAGGAAGAGGAGCGACGCGGCCTCGGAGACGGTCTCGCGCACCGCGGGATCCTTCGCGGACCGCCCCATCGCGACGAGCGGCGGCAGGAGGCGGTGGCGCAGCAGGAACAGGGAGTAGGCGTCGGGCGCGACGCGCCCCTCGAGGGAGCGCACGTTGCGCATCGCGTCGCGGAAGAGCCGGACGCGCAGGTGCGCGGGCAGCGCGCGCGCCGCGAGGGCGCGCGCCCCGTAGCCGAGGAAGAGGTTGAGCGTGCCCGTCCGCACGGGCCGCGGGGCGGCGTACGCGAGCCGGAGCGCCTCGAGCGCGTCGAGCGCCTGCAGGTGGATCTCGCGGAGCCCCGGGTCGTTGTCCGCCTGCGGCTCGGTCGGCGTGTCGAGCGCGGGCTCGAGGATCCGCTCGAAGACCTCCGGGACGGGCACCGCCCGCCCGCCGAGGTCCACGAGGACGGGGCGCGCGTCCGTGTACCGCCGGGCGCGATCGAACTCCTCGATCCGGTGGACGAGGCGGCGGCGCGCGTCCGTGTCCGCCTCGGCCCAACGGGCGAGGAGGGAGGCCTCCTCCCCTGCCTCGCCGGATCCCGGCGGGTCGGCCTGCGCCACGAGCGCGAAGAGCGCGGCCGCGGCGATCCGTCTCATTGGGAGAGTGTAATCCTCCGCCGTCGCGGGCGCTCCGGGCGGGATCGGGGGGGGCTCCGGGGGCCCGGGCGTAAAGCCGCGGGCGCGAACGGCCGACGCAAGAGGGATGGGCCGCACGATCCTCACCATCCTCGGAATCGCCGGGATCGCGATCGGCGCGGTCTTCATCGCGCAGCGATTCGCGAGCCCCGCGCAGGAGAAGGTCGAGGCGAACCAGAAGGTCCTGACCGGGGCCTACAGGCCGCAGCTCGTGGAGTGCCGCGTGCTCGAGGACTCGGAGGTCCCGGAGCCGCTTCCGCAGCCGGACGTGGACGAGGACCTCGTGTACGTCGCGGTCGTCGTGCTCTACCCGGGCGTCGAGCGCGTCCCCGAGCCGAAGGACCACCGGCTGATCGGCGTCAACGGCCGGGACGAGTACCTCGAGCCGGCGCACCTCGACTACGAGGTGACCGAGGAGGGCGCGGAGCTCGTGCTCGTGTTCCGGACGGACAGCTCGTTCCAGTTCGGCCGCCTCGTGCGCGGCGCGACGGATCTCTTCGAGCGCGTCGCGCTGGAGTAGGCCTACCGCCCCGGGGCGAGGAACATCGCGACGTCGCCGCGCTCGGGGGTCCATGCGTCGAAGGCCGCCTGGAGGAGCTTCTTCCCCTCCCACTTCTGCGCGATGAGGCGCAGCGGCATCGCCGTGTCGGCGGGGACGAGCAGCGAGAAGATGCCGCTCGCGT
>WYBS01000202.1 GCA_011525755.1 Planctomycetaceae bacterium | reverse complement strand
GAGGCGATTCCGGTCCGCCACTTCGGCGTCGTCCTCTCGTGGGAGGAGTTCCCCGCGATGGAGAAGCGCCTGCGCGAGCGGGGCGCGCCCTTCCTCGTCGAGCCGACGATCCGGTTCAAGGGTCAGGTCGGCGAGCAGGCGACGATGTTCGTCCGGGACCCGAGCGGCAACGCGCTCGAGTTCAAGGCGTTCAAGGACGCGAGTCGACTCTTCGCGCGGTAGGCCTCGCCCGCGTTCCCGTACCGGACGCGTCAGACGCAAGTACATACGCCGCGCGGAGTTGGAGTTGCGCGCGCGCTTTCCGGGTGACGGAGCAGGGGCCGCTGTGTAGGGTGGTCGGTATGAAGCGGACGGGATTGCTGGTGGCGTTGCTCGCAGCGTGCGGTGGCGGCGGAGGGTCGCCTCCGCAGGTCGAGCAGCTGGTGATGCTCGGAACGGTGCCCGCGACCGTGACGACGATGGACGTGACGGTTGCAAACCCCCTCGGCGCGGACGCGACGGTCGACGAGGCGGAGGGGTCCGTGGGGCCGTTCGTGCCCGCAATCGACGCGCTGCCCGCCGCTGTGGTCGCCGGCGGCGACCTGATCCTGCCCGTCGTGTTCCATCCTCCCGGTCCGGGGATCCGGGAGGGGACGATCCGTCTCAGGTTCGTCGCGGGCGGGGAGGAGCGCGAGGTCGCGCTCCTGCTCCGGGCGAACGTCGAGAAGGCGACGCTCACGCTCTACACGCCGACGCTCGCGTTCCCCGACACGGTGTTCGGCAAGGAGAAGACGCTATCCGTTCACGTGCGGAACGAGAGCGCGCTGACGAGCGCGGCCGTGACGGCTGTCCAGGGGCTGCCGCCGGAGTTCTCGACCTCGTTCACGCCCCGCACGCTCCTGCCGGGCGAGGACCTGGCGATCCCGGTCAAGTACGCGCCGACGACGAGGGGCAGCCACGACTTCATCCTCCGCGTCAAGCACGACATCGGCCCGTCCCTGGAAGTCCACGTGACCGCGGGGACCGCGAGTTGGCCCGTCGAGGAGATCGTGGACTTCGGCGACGTTCCCCTCGTGAACGGCCGGACCGACTGGCTCGAGGTGGACGTGTCGCCCGACGCGATCAGCCTCTCGATCGAGGCCATCAGCACGGGGGTGGGGCTCCTCAACCTCGAGGGGCCGGACGGGACGATCTACCTTGACGAACAGCAGACCGGGCCGTTTCAGTGGCGGTCGGGCTACTCCTCGGGTGTCGTGGCGGCGATGTTGCCGCAGGACGGAAGCGCCGCGCCCCAGCTCGTGCCCGGCGGCGGCATCTACCGGTTCCGCTTCAATCACCTGTTTTCCCCCACGGCCGGCGGGACCGTCTCCGTGCGCGCGATCATCGAGAACCGGACCGGTGCGGTGGTCGAAGACGGTGTCCTCGACCTGAACATCTTCCTCTCGCCGGGGCTCGGGGTCTCGGATCCCGCGACGGATCCGAAGCTCGCGGCCGTGGTCTCCCGCATGGACGACATCTTCGCCCAGGTCGGCCTGCGCATGGGCGAGGTCTCCTACTACAAGCTGACCAATCCAGCCTACGACCATCTGGAGTACGGGGGACAGCCGGCCCTTTGGGCCGAGTCCAAGGCCGCGGTCGAGACCCGCATGAACATCTTCTTCGTCCTGACCGTCCAGGTCGGACACCCCGCAGTCGGACTGGCCGCGGCGGCCCCCGGGGTGAAGCGGAACGGCACGCTCGCGAGCGGCGTCGTCGTGGACTACGACTTCGACAATGTCGTCGCCATCGGGCAGGTTGCCGCTCACGAGGTCGGTCACTACCTCGGGCTCCAGCACGTTGACGACATCGACAACGTGATGCACTACCAGTACACGGGGACCGCCCTGCCGACGCTCACAACCGGCCAAGGGTACGTGACCCTGAGGCACCCGCTCGTGGCTCCCGACCCGCTGTCCGGCCTCTCCGCGCTTGCGCAGAAGGCGCTGCCGCAGGTCGCCTACGTCCAGCTGCCGCCCGGCTTCTGCGCCTCCTGCGCCGCGTCAAAGTAGGCGGCGGGGGGGCTGCCCCCGGACCCCCTCTGCATCCGGGAAACGAAACCGGGCCCCTCGGAGGGGCCCGTTCGATTGGTGGCGGGGGCGGGATTCGAACCCGCGATCCCCAGGTTATGAGCCTGGTGAGATACCACTTCTCCACCCCGCGGCGGAGAACCATACAGGATACCCGCGCCCCGCAGGTTGGCAAGGTCGGGCGGGGGGAGCAAGGCCTGCCCCCGCCGCGTTGGATTAGGATGGGTGGACTTCCCATGGCGAGAGCGGCGTGGTTCCTCCTCGTGCTGTCGGCGCTCGCGGCGGCCCAGGAGCCGGAAGGGGAGGGGTGCGGGGAGGGGGACGACGGCTGCGGATGCGGCGGCGACGACGAGGCCGGGATCGTCGTCGACAGCGGCGCGGGCGAGGGGACGATCGACGCGGAGGTCGACCCCTACGATCGCCCGCCGCAGCCCGACGAGCCCAACCGCCCGCCGCCCGTCGAGGTCGGGACGTGGCAGCCGCCGGACCTCGACGATGCCGCGCGCCGCGAGATGGAGGGGCTCTTGCGCCGTCGCGGCGAGGCGATCGACGACGTCTCCGTGCGCTACCGGCTCGCCGAGTTCTACCTCGACCACGGCTGGCTGCCCCAGGCCGAGGCGGAGTTCCTCTCCTCTGTCCCGCTCGATCCGGACTCGATCCGGCCGTGGGAGGGGCTCCTGCGCGTCTACGCCGTGCTCCCGCGCGAGGAGGAGCGGAACGCGGGCAGGATCGTCTTCGTGAACGGCGTGCTGCGGCGGCCCGGCGGCACCGACTGGCTCCAGCCGGCGGAACGCAGGGCGCGGATCACGAACGCGTGGCGGGAGATCGTGAAGCGGCGGCCGGACGACGTCGCGAAGCGGCGCGAGTTCCTGAACCACCTGAAGCGGGAGCGGGATCCGATCTCGATCGAGATCGAGGCGCGCGAGATCCTCGCGCGGCTGCCCGCGGACGCGGACACGCGCTTCGATCTCGCCGAGGCGGTCCGGCGGCGCGGCACGATCGAGGAGGCCGCCCGCAAGGGCGCCGCGCTCGAGGCGCTCGCCGAATCGCGGAAGATCCTCGAGGAGAACCTCGCGGCCGCTCCCTCGCACGCGCCGAGCGCGCTCCGCCTCGCGCGGATCCTCGCGAAGCTCGAGGGGACCGCGGCGGAGCAGCGGATCGCGGAGCTCGAGGAGCGCGCCTTCTTCGCGCTCTTCATCCGGCCCGAGCTGATGCCCGTCGAGTTCCGCGAGGACACGGTGCGGATGGCGCGGAGCCTCTGCGGGCCCTCCATCGCGCGGGTGCTCTGGGACTCGGCGCTCGCGCCGCCGCGCCCGGACTGGCGCGAGCCCGTGTTCGAGGATCCGCGGCCGACGCACGTGCAGCGCTGGTTCTACCTGCCCTTCCCGAACGCGCAGCCGCGCGACCAGATCGCCGTGCTCGAGCGTCTCGCGCGGCGCGGCGACCGCGACGCGGCGGGCATCCTCTTCGCCTTCCTCTGGCATGTCGAGGGGCCGGACGCCATCTTCGGCGAGACGTCGGTCGACGAGCGCTCCGCGGCGGCGGAGCTCGAGGCGGCCGCGATCGACGCCGCGGCGCGGTTCGGCGCGGCGGCGTACCCGGGCGCGGAGCGCTTGCTCCGGGCGGCGCAGGAGCCGCGCCACCGGCGGCGCGCGGCGGGCCTCGTGCGGAAGCTCAAGGACCCGCGCGCGGTGGGGCCGCTGTGCGACGCGCTCGCGTGGGAGACGGACGAGGCCGCTTCCTACGGGATCGCCGCGGCGCTCGAGGAGCTCCACGACACGAAGGCCGTCCCCGCGCTCGCCGAGGCGGCGCAGGACCCGCGGCGGCCGCTCCCGCGGCGTCGCGATGCGGCGGAGGCGCTCGCTGCGTTCAAGGATGCGCGCGCGATCGAGGCCATGAGCCGCCTCTCGAAGGAGCCCGGGCTCGAGCTGGTCGCGGCCTACGGTCTCTTCCGGCTCGCCGGCGACGAGGCGGCGCTCGGGAGGCTCCGCGAGGCCCTGCGCGGGGGTTCCGATCCCGCGGAGGTCGTCCGCCTGCTCCGCAAGTGCGACGACGACCCGCGCGTCGAGACGGTGCTCGTGCAGGCGCTCGACGAGGCCCCTCCCGCGGCCCACCCCTTCGTCGTCGCGCTGCTGCGGGAGCGCTATCTCGAGTCGTCGCGCGAGCGCGTGAAGGGGTACGTGCTGAAGCAGGCGCAGTCGCGCAACTGCCCCGAGGAGCTCCTCGACCTCCTCGGCGAGCTGGGGGGCGAGGACGCGGCCACCTGCCTGCTCGGGATCCTCGAGGAAGCCGCCGGCATGCGGTGGGCGAAGGCGGCGCGGGCGCTCGCCCGGACCGGCGACGCGCGGGGCGTGCGCTACTTCTCGAAGACGCGCATCACGGACGCGGACCCGGGGCGGCGCAGGCTCGCCGAGGAGCTGTACGAGACCGCCTCCGCCCGTCGGGCCGAGCTCGACCGCGCCGGGAAGAATGACTGACCGCTTCCACTTCGATCCCGCGGAGGTGGCCGTCGCGGACGTCGTCCCGAAGGGCCGTCCGCTCCACGTCGAGGTCGGCTTCGGCAAGGACATCCGCCTCCTGCGGGAGGCGGCCGCGCGCCCGGACGAGGACTTCGTGGGCGTCGAGATCTCGCGCAAGAAGGCGCTCTCCTTCTGCCGGAAGGTCGCGCGCGCGGGGCTGCGCAACGTGCGGGCGTGCCAGTCGGACGTGCGGCGCGTGCTCGAGGGCCTGCCGGCCGGCTCCGTGGCGTCGTTCACGATCCTCTTCCCGGACCCGTGGCCGAAGCGGCGCCACTGGAAGAACCGGTGGATCCAGCCGGTGACGGCGGCGCTGCTCTTCCGGGCGCTCGTGCCCGGCGGCACGGTCACGACGGCGACCGACCACGAGGGCTACCGCGACCAGATCCGCACGTGCCTCCTCGGCGCGGGGTTCGAGCTCCTGCATGAGGGGGGCGAGGTGCCGCAGGCCGACCGGACGCTCTTCACGGAGAGGTTCGAGCGGCTGCGGGCGCCCGTGACCTACTTCCGGTGGCGTAAGGGGGAACCTCCCGCCTCCGCCCAGGCTTCGGCGGGCAGGCCGGGGGCGGGTACGGCGGAAGCGGCGGGCCCTACTCGCCCGCCATCTTGAAGCGGTCGAGCTTCCGGTACATCGTCGCGCGGCCGATGCCGAGGGCGCGAGCCGCGCGCGTGACGTTGCCGCCCGTGACCTTGAGCGCGTGCGCGATCGCGCGCCGCTCGAGCTCCGAAAGGGGGACGATCGTATTGTCGTCCATCGCGAGCGGGGACTGCGGCTCGGGACGGCTCGGCCCCTCGGGCGCGACGGCCCGGATCTCGTGGGGGAGGTTGTCGATCCGCACGACGCGGTCGTTGCCGCAGGCGAGGATCGCGCCGAGCACGACCGTCTCCATCTCGCGGAGATTGCCCGGCCATGCGTAGGCCTTGAACGCCTGCAGCGCGCGCTCCTCGATTGCGTGGACCGGAGGCGTGCGCTCGTGCTGGTGCAGCGCGAGGAAGTGCTGCGCGAGCGGGCCGATGTCGTCGCGGCGCCTGCGGAGCGGCGGCACCGCGATCGGGAAGACGTTCAGCCGGCAGAAGAGGTCGCGCCGGAACCTTCCCTGGTCGACGAGATCGCGCAGGTCCTGCTGCGTCGCCGCGATCAGGCGGGCGCGGATCGGGACGATGCGCCTGCCGGCCGCGCGCTCGAGCGTGCCGCGCTCGAGGATGCGGAGGACGCGCTCCTGGACGTCGACCGAGAGCGCGTCGATGCCGTCGAGGAAGATCGTCCCCGAGCCGGCGAGCTCGAAGCGCCCCTCGTCCCGGTCGCCGAAGAGGACCGGCGCGAGCACCTCGGAGGGGAGCTCGGCGCAGTCCACGTGCACGAAAGGCTCCCGATGACGCGCACCGGAGGAGTGGATCGTACGAGCCACCTTCTCCCGGCCCACGCCCTGCTCGCCGGTCACGAGCACCGCGACGGCAGAATCGCGCACGAGCCGAATCTGCTGCTCCACCTCGCGCATGGCGGGGCTCGCGGCGATGAAGTCCGCAACAACCGTCTCGGGCATCCGGGGCCTACATCGGCATTCGGGCTCCCCGAGTGAAATCTCCCTGAAGGAGGGATCAGGGGGGGCTCCGGGGGCCCGTCGAAACCCCTTGAGTCGCAAGGGGTTAGGACGCCCCCGTCCCCGCCCTCCCGACTCCCCGGTTTTCTCTTAAGGGCTACGCCGTCTCGTCGTCCGCGCTCTCGCGCGAGGCGGCGGGCGGCGGGACGAACTCGGGGTCGACCCGGAAATGGCCGTTGAGCTTCGCGCCCGGCTCGACGGTGAGCGTGCGGCAGGAGACGTCGCCCTCGATCGAGGCCTTCTTGCCGACCGCGACGCGGTCGAGCGCGACGACGTTCCCCTTGAGGTTGCCCTCGACCGCGAGCTCGTTCACCCGGACGTCCGCCACCAGCGTGCCCTTCTTCTGGACGTCGACCTTCCCTGCCGTCGCGACGCGAAGCACCGCGTGGTAGGTCTTGATCTCGAGGTCCTCGATGATGACACGCCGGTGGCAGTGCCGGCAGCTGACGGACATGGCGGTCGCGGGGATCTCGATCTTCCTCTCGCAGTGCGTACAGACCACCTCTCTCGTGGCAGGGGTCTGACGCTGCTGCTCGACGACCATCGGGCTCCCTCGCGACGCGCCGGGAGGCTGCCCCTTACTTGCGGGGCAGCGCTTCCGCGATCCGGTTGGTCGGCGGCGCGACCGGCGCCTTCTGCGCGTCGGGGCCGATGGAGCAGTGGCCGACGAAGGCCGCGCCCTCGGCGACGAGCAGCTTGCTCGCGGTGACGTCGCCCTTGAGACGCGCCGACTTGCGGAGCTCCACGCGGTCGCTGGCGACGAGGTTCCCCTTGACCTCGCCCTCCACGATGATGCTGCCCGCATCGACGTCCGCCTGGAGGTGCCCGCCCTGCGAGACGGCGAGGTGGCCCTTGGTGGCGACTTTCCCTTCGATCCGGCCGTCCACGCGCACGCCCTTCTCGAAGTGGAGCTCGCCCTTGAACACGGCGTCCGCACCGATGACGGTGGGGAACTCGACGGGGGTCCCAGCAGCAGTCTTGTCGATCATGGGTTTGGTTCCTCGTAGCAGCCTTGGATCTTTTCCTAGCTTGGCTGCCAGTAGATCGTGCGGCAGGGACAGCCCGGGCGGTCGAGCGTGCCGCCACCCTACCACACGTCAACGGTTAGTGTGCGGGGCGTTCGCAACTCGTGCGCAGGCAGATGGTTGCGGCTGGCCGGGTGCGGAACTCGTTCCGCAGCACGCGGCGCATAGGGTGATCTCCCTAATCGCGGACCGCGCCGCGGGCGGGCTGCCGCACGGCGGCCCTATACTGCGGCTCCGTGCGCTACGTCTGGATCGCCCTCGGCTCGCTGCTCGTCGTGGCGGCGGCCGGCGCGGGCGTCTTCTATCTCGGGCGCGAGCGGGCCCCGGCCCCCGGAGCCCCCCCTCTTCCCCGCGTCGCGGAGGAGCGCCACTACTACGTGCTCCTGACGCTCGTCGAGGTCGAGCCCGGCAAGTGGGACGCGGGCGGATCCCCGCCGGACCTCTTCTACCGCATCCGCTGGCAGGGCCACGACGTCTTCGAGAGCGCGACGAAGAAGGACACGCTCCTCGCGAAGTGGAGCAACGCGGCGGTCGCCCCGGGCGACCTCGTGAACGGCGTGTCGCTCGACGACAGCATCAAGGCCGCGCGGATCACGGCCCGCGCCGGCGACGCGATCGAGTTCCTTGTCTTCGACTCCGACGTCGGGTTCGACGACCCCGTCGGGTCCTGGACGGTCGCCGTCGGCGACCTCGAGGTCGGCGACCAGGCGTGGAGCCGGCCGGGCGGCAAGGTCGTCGCCGCCGGGTGCCGCGTGCTCCCGATCGACGACGTCGGACTCGCGTCGCTGACGCGATGAGCCGGCTCCGGATCCTCTCGATCCTCGCCTGGGCGAACCACCTGCTGCTCGGCGCCGGCCTCTTCGGGCCGTGCATGACCGTGACGCCGCACCTCGGCCACCTCGACGACCTCGGCCGCTGGCTCGGCCTCGTGGACGAGCCGAGGACCTACTCGGTCGCGACCGGCATCCTGCAGCTCCTGCGGGGCGGCAACATGGCGGTCGGCATCGTGCTGCTCGTCTTCTCCGCGCTCTTCCCGGTCGCGAAGCTCGTGATCCTCCGCGCCGCGCTCGCCGACGCGCGCCGCGGCGGGGGCGCGGGCCGCGCGCACGACCTCGCCGCGCGCTTCGGCCGCTTCTCCATGGCGGACGTGTTCGTGCTCGCGCTCATCGTCGTCGTCTCGAAATCGTTCCCGGGCGGGACGACCGTCGACGTGCGATGGGGCGCCTTCGCGTTCGCGGCGGCGGCGCTGCTCTCGCTCGTCCTCGCGGCGCGGGTCAGCGCGCCTTCTCGACGAGACGGCGAAGGATCTCGAGCGCCTCGAACGGCGTGACGCGCTCCGGGTCGATCCGCATCAGCTCCTGGCGCAGATCCTCGCCCGGCGGCGGGAAGAGCGACAGCTGGCGACTGGGGGGGGCTCCGGGGGCCGGGACCGTGAACCCGACCGAGCCGAGGCGCTCCGTCCTTCCCGAGAGGCCCGCGAGCAGCGCCTTCGCGCGCTCGATCACCGCCTGCGGCAGGCCCGCGAGGCGGCCGACGTGGATGCCGTAGCTCCGGTCGGTGCCGCCCTCCTGGATCCGGTGGAGGAAGACGACGTCGTCGCCCCACTCCTCGACCGCGACGTGGAGGTTGAAGACCCCCGGCACCTCGCCCGCGAGCGCGGTCAGCTCGTGGTAGTGGGTCGCGAAGAGCGTGCGGCAGGAGACGACCTGCGCGAGGTACTCCGTGACGGCCCACGCGATCGCGACGCCGTCGAACGTGGACGTGCCGCGGCCGATCTCGTCGAGGACGACGAGCGACCGCCGCGTCGCGTGGTGGCAGATGTGCGCGGTCTCCTCCATCTCGACCATGAAGGTCGAGCGGCCGCCGGCGAGGTCGTCCTCCGCGCCGATCCGCGCGAAGATCCGGTCGACGACGCCGATCCGCGCGCTCTTCGCCGGCACGAACGAGCCCGCCTGCGCCATGAGCGCGAGGAGCGCCGCCTGCCGGATGTAGGTGGACTTGCCGGCCATGTTGGGGCCGGTGAGGATCGCGACCGCGCGCTCCTCGAGATCGAGCCTGAGGTCGTTCGGCACGAACCGCTCGTCTGTGAGCGCGGCCTCGACGACCGGGTGGCGCCCCTCGAGGATCTCGAGCGTCTCGTCCGCGGTCACGACGGGCCGGACGTAGCCGCGTGTCGCCGCCGCCTCCGCGAGCGCGCGCGTGACGTCGATCTCGGCGACGAGCGCCGCCGTGCGCTGGAGGCGAGCCACCTCCGCGACCACGCGCTCGCGGAGCTCGTCGAAGAGGCGCGCCTCGAGCGCGAGCGCGCGCTCGGACGCGGTCAGCACCTGCGTCTCGTACTCCTTGAGCTCGGGCGTGATGTACCGCTCGGCGTTCGCGAGCGTCTGCTTCCGGATGTAGTCCGCGGGGACCCGCTCGCGGTGCGTGTTCGTGATCTCGATGTAGTAGCCGAAGACCTTGTTGTAGCCGACGCGCAGGCTCTCGATCCCCGTGCGCTCCACCTCGCGCGCGCGGAGCGCCGTGATGAACCCCTTGCCGTCGCGCTGGAGCGCCCTCAGGCGGTCCATCTCCGCATGGTAGCCGTCGCGGATCACGCCTCCGTCGCGGAGGTGCGCGGGCGGCTCGTCGGCGAGCGCCTTGCCGAGGAGATCGCGCAGCTCGGGCACCGGGTCGAGCTCGGACCGGATCCGCTGGAGCGCCTCGCTCCGCGCGGCCGCGAGGAGGTTCTGGAGGCTCGGCACGATCGCGAGCGAGAGCTGGAGGCCGAGGAGGTCGCGCGGCGAGCACCGCCGCGTCGCCGCCCGCGACACGATCCGCTCGACGTCGCGCACCTGCTTCAGCGCCTCGCGGAGGTCGCGCCGGAGGAAGCTGTCCTGAAAGAGCTCCTCGACCGCGTCCTGCCGCCGCGCGATCTCCTCGACGTCGGTGAGCGGCAGCCCGAGCCGCTCCCGCAGGAGCCGCCCGCCCGCGGCCGTCGTCGTCTCGTCGAGCACCTTCACGAGCGCGTCGAGCCCGAGCCGCGCGCGCGTGGCATGGTCGAGCACGAGGTGGTCGCTCGTGCGGAACCGCCGCAGCGCGGTGAGGTGGACGAGCGACTGCCGCTGCGTCTCGGCGAGGTAGTGGAGGACCGCCGCGGCCGCGCCGAGCGACGGGTCGTTCTTCCGGACCCCGAACCCCTCGAGCGTCGCCACGCGGAAGTGCTCCTTGAGCATCCGCGACGCGGTCGCTTCCGCGACGACCCAGTCCGGCACCTCGTGCGGCGTGATCCCGGTCATGCGCGCGAGCGACGTGACGAACGCCTCCTCCTGGGCGATCCCCGCGGCCGGCAGGAGCACCTCCGCGGGGCGGATCCGCGCGATCGCGTCGAGCGCCTCCTCGCGCGGCACGTCCTCGACGAAGAACCGCCCGGTCGAGATCTCCGCCCACGCGAGCCCCGCGCGCCGCGGCGTCAGCGCGCACGCGAGGAGGTAGTTGTGCGCCTTCTCGTCGAGGACCGACTCCTCGGTCAACGTCCCCGGCGTGACGATCCGCGTGAGGTCCCTGTCCACGATCCCCTTCGCCTGCGCGGGGTCCTCCATCTGGTCGCAGATCGCGACGCGGAACCCCTGGCCGACGAGCCGCCGCAGGTAGCCGTCCACCGAGCGCACGGGCACGCCGGCCATCGGGATCTCCTGCTCCTTGCTCCGCGACGTGAGCGTGAGCCCGAGCGCGCGCGCGGCGGTCTTCGCGTCGTCGAAGAAGAGCTCGTAGAAGTCCCCCATCCGGAAGAAGAGGAGCGCGCCGGGCGCCTTCGCCTTCGCGTCGAGGTACTGCCGCATCATCGGGGTCTCGGCCATGGGAGGGCCGAGCCTACCGCCGCGCGCGGACATGGAAACGTAAAAAACGCGGACGGCGATGTGCGTAACCTGTTGATAGCCTGTGAGTTGTGGAGGGGGCCCGGGGGAGGGTATCCCCAAGGGGACGTCCATGGGCTAAAACTATGGAGAGCCTTACCTTCCATCGGCTGCAGGAGTAGGACCATGCGCACGTTCGTAACCCTCGGATTCTCTCTCGCCGTCCTGTTCGCGCTTCCGCCCAAGGTCGAGGCGGGGTGATGCGGCGGCGGCGCCGCGGGGGTCGCCCGCGGCAAGGCGAGCATCAGCGCGAACCCGGCGTTCCAGATCCGCTGGCGCGACGTCACGAGCGTCTCGACAGACATCACGACGGGGATGACCGAGGAGCAGTCGGCGAAGGCGTCGCGCTCCGAGCGCCCGCTCTTCGTCTTCATCCACGACGCCGACGCGACCATCGGCACCGAGGACGACAAGGCCTTCCAGGACGAGCGCGTCGCGGTCGGCGCGCGCTTCTTCGACTGCGTCCGCATCAGCAAGGCGGACGCCGCCGAGGACCGCCTCCTGAAGCCCTATGTCGGGAAGGCGCCGGTCCTCCTCTTCCTGCGGCCGAGCTACGAGGTCGCCGCGTCGCATCCCGCGCGCTTCAACGCGAGCAAGATCTTCGACGCGATGTGCGCGACGATGAAGAAGGACTACAGGAACAGCGGCGACACCGTCCTCAAGCAGCAGCGCGACATCGAGAAGGACCGCGCGGCACTCGAGCGGGACCGCGAGAAGCTCGCGAAGCTCGAGGAGGAGTCGAGGGGCTCCGCGAAGGCCGAGAAGCTGCGCGGCGAGATCTCCGCGACGGAGTCGGCGATCCTCACGCGCGAGGAGACGCTCTACAGGCTCGAGCCCAAGGACGAGGGCAAGACCTCCTAGCCCCGCGAGATCCCGGATTTCGAACGCCGCGCCTTTTCCGGGCGCGGCGTTTCTTTTGTCCGCGCGTGGGGTAGAATGCAGGTGCTGGACGCGTGTCCGCCGCATGCGTCCGGCGTACATGCGCTCTTTAGAGCGCAGGCGGCGACGGTCGCCGGCGGGCGACAGGTCGCCGCTTTTTTTTGTACGGAGCCTGACACCTTTCAACGAACGCCGGCGCCGCAGGCTCGCCGGCCCCTCCCTCCCGACCCTCCCCGTCCCGTTTCGAGACCGCCCCCGCACGAAGCGGGCTCAACCGTCTACCGTGCTAGTTCGATAGTACGGTCGGCGTGAACTACCGCGTCGACCTCTCCTCCGCCGTCTCGCCCTCGCGGCAGATCGTGGAGGCCGTGCTCGACGCGGTCGCCGCCGGCGCGCTCGCGCCGGGCGCGCGGCTGCTC
>WYBS01000004.1 GCA_011525755.1 Planctomycetaceae bacterium | reverse complement strand
TCGAGAGGCCGGCGGATCCGCGGCACGCCCGCCGCGATGTCCCGTTCGGCAGCCTCGCGGCCCATGCGCCGCGCCTCGCGAGTCCGGTCGACGCGGTCGCGCAGCAGCACGGCCCAAAACACGAGGGCCGCCGTGACCCCGAACACCAGCAGCGCCGCGGCGTTTCGCATCGCGACCTATCCTAGGGCGCGAATCGCGCCCCCGGAGCCCCCTGTTTTCCACCCGCCCGACAGCTCCGCCGGGCCGGGTCGCGGGGCTGCCTCACCTTCATGAGACCCAGAAGTGCCACTCGTCGGCGATGCGCCAGCTTCCGCCGTCCTTCTTCACCACGTAGTAGGCGCCGTACCAGCCCGGGAAGGCGACGTAGACGAGTCCCTGGCTCGCGTCCCGGCTGAAGCCCATCGCCGAGAGAGCGACCAGCGTCGAGCGAGGGTATCTCGCACGGAAGCGTCTCCACTGCTCATCGACGTAGACGCCCGCGAAGATCCGCTTCAGCTCCTCCTTGTCGGCAACCTGGACCCTGATGTCGCCCGCGGAGGAGAAGGTCGGCAGCGTCGGACGTTCGTTCCGGGCGAAGAAGTCGTCGCAGGTGTCTTGTGTCAGGGACGGGAGTTGCTGCCTGAGCATCGCCCAGCGCGACGCGTCGTCCCTGCTCTTGTGAGCGGGCCAGATCGGCTCGGGGTCGGGAGCGACGACGAAGGAGTCCCACCACCCGTCCTCCTTGGCCTCGCTCTCCCCCTCCTCGCCAGGCGGCAGGACGGATGCCATCTCGAAGTCGCGCGAGAGCGCTGCGAGAAGCCCGCCGTACGCGGCGCCGATGTCGACGGGCACTCGCTTCCTGCGCCCGCAGCCCGGAAACAGGACGAGCGCAGCCAGGAGCGCCGGGGCCAGGCGCCTCAGGACACCCACACGCAGTGCTCCTCGGCGATCTCCCACCGGTCGCCTTCGCGCTTCAGGAGGCAGTAGCTGCCCCATGCCGCGAGGAAGTCGAAGCTCGCCGCGTAGTAGATCAGGGCCTGTCGGCGGTCTTCGCTGAACCCCGCCGCGGAGATGTGAACACGCACGGCATTCCCATACCGGGCGCGGAACGTGTCCCAGTACTCCCGGAAGCGCGCGCCCTCCGCGATCGCCTCGAGCTTCTCGTCCTCGGCCTTCGTGAGGACATGGAGCTTCATCGCGCCCCGGTCCAGCGGCGCGATCGGTCGCGCACGTTCGTTCTCCTGCCAGTAGCTGTCGTACGTGTCGTGCCGGACGCCGGGCAGCATCGCCTTGAAGGTCTCAGAACGCCCCGGTTCCTTCTCCTCGCGATCGTCCCGGTACACGGTCGTCTCGGGGCCGAGCACGCACGTCTCGAATGCGCCGGCGTCGGACCAGTGGCGCTTCTTCAGGGCGGCGATGAAGTCCCCGTGCAGGGCGTTCAGGTCCGCGATGAGGCTGCTCGCGTCCGCCGGATCCCCCGGCGGCTCCCGCGTCTCGCATGCCGCGAGCGCGATCAAGAGTGCGGGGATCGGCCGAATCGTGCTCATGGACCGCACTCATCGTAGCCGGCCGCAGGGAGCGTGGCGTCGCGGCGCGGCTCGGCACCTTGGCAGTCTCTTCCGACGTCGCGTAGGACTACGGGACCCCCGGGGCCCCGGTCTGGCTAGGGGATCGGGGCCACGACCTGGATGATGACTGACCGCGGGAGGTCGATCACCCACGTGTAGCTCGCGGCGTCGCGCAGGAGCAACGTCGTCTGGTCGTCCACGACGATCGCCGCGAACGGCCCACGTGCCGGGGTGAGGCGACGAGTCGCCGTGTAGTCCATGGGATAGAACAGCTGGTGTTCCGTCGTGTCGCGACCGGGTGCCTTGATGTCGAGGACATGCAGGTCCTCTTCGTCGCCACAGCCGAGATAGTGGTAGGTGACCTCGTAGTTGCCCTTCGCGATGTGGAGCCTATCGCCATCGCGCGCAAGTTCCGTCGGACTCGACCCGGCGAGCAGCGACTGGATCTCACGCGCGGTCCGGACCTTGTGGTTGAGGCCGAAGCGCCCGAGCTTGCCGGCGGCGAACGCGGACCGGATCGCAGCGTTGTACGCGGCGTTCTCGGCGTGCTCTGCCACGAGATCGACGCCCGTGCCGCACATGCGCGCCGTGTCCTGGAACGGCAACCCGGTCTCGCGATCGATCCCGTGACCATCCGACGTCAGGTGGATCCGGCGTCCCAGAAACTGGCGGATGCACGGCGTGCCCCGAGCGATGTCCTCGTCCGCTGCCTTGAGCCCGTCCGCTCGCCCTCGAAGCCACGAACCCACCGTGGAGACGAGCAACACCGAAACGATGAGCACGCCGCCTACCGCGAGCCAGGTGCCGATACGCACGTTCCCATGCTACTTCCCGACGCGGTCCGCGCCGGAAGCAGGAGCGACCCCGAATCGGAAAAGCCAGGCGCGGCCGTCCCGCGAGCTGGAGCGAATGGCTCGCGAAGAACCGCGAGCGCCTCTACTTCACGGACACCGGCGGCTACGTCTGGCGGGTCCGGGAGTAGGAGGAGGGGGGCTCCGGGGGCGATTCCCCGGCGCCCGGAACGAAAAAGCGGCGCCGAGTCGTCAAAACCCGGCGCCGCCTCGCGTGGTGGGCCCAGTTGGACTTGAACCAACGACCCCCTGGTTGTCGACCAGGTACTCTAGCCAACTGAGCTATGGGCCCGTCTCGCGGGGGATTATCGACTGCCCCCCGGCGGAACTTCAAGTTACCGCCCGGGTTCCGATAAACCAAAGGTATCCTCTACCCATGCAGCGGCTGCTCACCGCGCTCGTCCTCGTCCTCCTCGTCGCCGTCGCGGCCTTGGGGATCGCCGTCTACGAGCTCAAGGACGCGAGCACGACCGCCACCCGGCAGCCGCCCGTCGCGCGCCAGCCCGCCCTCCCCGAACTCGACTCCGCGGCCGACGCCCGGGCCGCCGAGCAGGACCGGAAGATCCGCGAACTGCTCGACAAGGTCGCGTCCCTCGAGCGGCAGGTCCGGTCGCGCCCCGCGACCTCGGACACCTCCTCGGGGACGGGGGGAGGGGGCGTGGGGGAGGGGGGACCGCCCGCGATCGTCGCGGCGCCCGGCGTCCGGCCCCGCGACGCCGACGGGAACCTCATCCTCACCGAGGAGGACGTCGAACTCTTCTCGAAGGTCCAGGAGCACGTGCTCCGCCAGCAGCGGATCGACAACCAGGTTCGCGGCGTCATGCTCCGTGTCGACCGCATGGCCGGCCGCGGCGAGATCCTCCCGCTCGTGGCCGACCGGCGCAGGGACGTCGAGCGCGTCCTCCGGAAGTACGTCGCCGCGGGCGACGACCTGACCGCGCGCTACCTCCGTTCCCCCGACGAGGAGATCTCCCAGCTGTCGAGCGAGCAGCGCCGCACGGAGCTCACGGAGGCGCGCACGCAGCTCGTCGCCGAGGCGCAGCGCGAGCTCGACCCGGTCCTCGGCCCCGACGACGCGAGAAAGATCGCGGACGAGGCGCTCCAGCGGCCCTGGGGCCTCGGCCGCTCCGGCCGCCGCTTCGAGAGCGACCGGTAGCTCCCAGGGTTCCCCGAGGCCCCTCCCGTCCTAGGTTCCAAGGACCCTCCCTGATAAACTCCCCGCCTCTTACGGAGGCGAAGATGATCGTCGGCGTACCGACCGAGATCAAGGACAACGAGAACCGCGTCGCCATGGTGCCGGGCGGGGTCGCCCAGCTCGTCCAGCGCGGGCACACCGTGCTCGTCCAGAAGGGCGCGGGGCAGGGCAGCGGGTTCCCCGACCAGGCCTACGCGGACAAGGGCGCGAAGATCGTCGAGAGCGCGAAGGAGGTCTTCCAGCGCGCCGACATGATCGTGAAGGTGAAGGAGCCGCTCCCGCCCGAGTACCCGCTCATCAAGAAGGGCCAGATCCTCTTCACCTACTTCCACTTCGCGGCGTCGGAGGAGCTGACGCACGCGATGCTGAAGACCGGCGCGACGTGCATCGCGTACGAGACGATCCTCGACGCGCACGGCCGGCTGCCGCTCCTGACCCCGATGAGCGAGGTCGCGGGCCGCATGGCGGCGCAGGTCGGCGCCTACTACCTCCAGAAGCCCGAGGGCGGGCGCGGCGTGCTGCTCGGCGGCGTGCCGGGCGTGCCCTACTCCGACGTCGTGATCATCGGCGGCGGCGTCGTCGGCACGCAGGCCGCGTGGATGGCCGCGGGCCTCGGCGCGCGCGTCACGATCCTCGACGTCAGCCTCGACCGCCTGCGGTACCTCGACGACGTGATGCCCAAGAACGTCACGACGCTGCATTCGAACCCGGACTCGATCCTCGGCGCCTGCCGCCGCGCCGACCTGCTCATCGGCGCCGTCCTCATCGAGGGGGCGAAGGCGCCCGTCCTCGTGCCGCGCAGCTACCTGAAGGAGATGAAGGAGGGCTCGGTCATCGTGGACGTGGCCGTCGACCAGGGCGGCTGCATCGAGACGACGAAGCCCACCACGCACTCGAACCCGACCTTCGTCGTGGACGGCGTGCTCCACTATTGCGTCGCGAACATGCCGGGCGCCGTGCCCCGGACATCCACCTACGCGCTCACGAACGCCACGATCCCGTACGCCGTCCGGCTCGCGGACAAGGGCGTCTCGAAGGGGATCCTGGGGGACCACGGGTTCGCGCAGGGCATCAACGTGATCGCCGGGAAGGTGACGCATCCGGGCGTCGCGCAGGCCTTCGGGCTCGAGCTCGCCGCGCTGGAATCGGTCCTGAAGTAGATGGAAGACGCCCGCCTGGCCGGGGACCTCAACCGGGGGCGGCTCCTCCCTCGCCTCTTCACCTTCGGCATCCCCCTCGTCCTGGGGATGTTCTTCCATTCGCTCTTCAACCTCGCGGACCTGATCATCGTCGGGAAGCTCGGACCCTACGCGCTCGCCGCGGTCAACCAGGCGTCGCTCGTCGGGTTCGTGCCGATGCTCATCTGCACGGGCGTCAACACCGCGTCGATCGCGATCATCTCGCGGAACTTCGGGATGCGGAACTACCGGCGCGCGAACGCGAACGCGCTGCAGGCGTTCCTGCTGCTGCTCTTCCTGTCGGTCGCGCTCGGGTTCCCGAGCTACTGGTGGGCGGACCTGCTCAACCGGCTCGTCGGCTCCACGGGGGCCGCGCTGCCGGCGGCGAACGAGTACCTGCGGATCACCTCCGCCGGCATGTTCACGATGTACCTGCTCATGCAGGTGACCGCGCAGCTCCGCGCCGGCGGGAACGCGCGGTGGCCGATGATCCTGCTCATCGGCGCGAACGTCCTGAACGTCCTGCTCACGATCGGGCTCGTCTACGGGATCGGGGGGCTGCCGCGCCTCGAGGTGGCGGGGGCCGCATGGGGGACGGTGATCGCGCGCGGGCTCTTCGCCGTGTTCGGGCTCTACCTCGTCACGCGTCACGCCGCGCCGGTCCGGCTCGACCTGCGGCGGATCCGGCTGCGCGGGCGGATGATCTGGAACCTGACGAGGCTCGGCATCCCGTCGTCGCTCCAGTTCGTCGTGCGCGTCGTCGGCTACGGCGCGATCCTGAATCTGGTCACGCGGTTCGGCCAGGCGGAGGACATGCACGCGGCGCTGGCGGTCGGCTTCCGGCTCGACCTCCTCGCGATCTTCACCGGCGCGGGGTGGGGGGGGGCCGCGGCCGCGATGGTCGGGCAGGCGCTCGGCGGCCGGCAGCTCGGGCGGGCGGAGCGGGCGGGATGGGTCGCGGTCTTCTTCGACGTCACGACCATGGTCGGCATCGGCGTCGCCTACTGGATCTACGCCCACTGGCTCGTTTCGTTCTTCGGCGAGGATCCCGCGAAGGATCCGCAGTTCCGGACGATGCACGCGCTGGGCGTCCAGTACGTGCGGATCACCGTCTGGGCCTACGCCTTCGCGGGGATCGCCATCACGCTCGCCCACGCGCTCAACGGCGCCGGCAGCACGAAGACGCCGCTCCTCCTCGACTCGATCGTGCTGGTCATGCAGCTCCCCGTGGCGGCGTTCGTCTGCCTCAACCACCGGGAGCTGGGCTACGGGCCCGAGGACCTCTGGTGGAGCCTCGTCCTGACCACGATCATCGCGGCGGCGCTCTATGCCCTGGTGTGGGAGCGGGGGCACTGGAAGCACAAGGTCGTCCAATGACGGGTTTGGCGTAGAATCCTCCCCCTGTGATGCTCACGGAAGAGGCGGTCCCCAAGTTCGAGCGCCTGATGAACCTCGTGGCGTTCCTGCTCGCGTCGCCCGAGCCGGTGCCCTTCGCCTCCATCCGGAAGCTCGTCGTGGGCTACAGCGACACGGCCCGGGAGGACGCCGTCGAGAAGCGGTTCGACCGGGACAAGAAGGAGCTCCGGGAGATCGGGATCCCGGTCGAGTACGTCCAGAGCGACGAGCAGGGACGGGACGGCTACTACATCCCCCGGGAGCAGTATTTCCATACGGAACTCGACCTGACGCAGGACGAGGCGTCCGTGCTGGTCATGCTCGCGAACTCCGCGCGCGGCGGCAGCGACGCCATCTCGAGCAACCTCCGCTCGGCGCTGCTCAAGATGGCGATCGACTCGCCGCTCGAGGAGGAGGTCGCGAACGCGATCGCGCAGAGGCGCGTCCACGCATTCACGCGCGGCAAGCGCGACCGCGCGGTGCTCGACAACCTCGACCGGCTCGTCGCCGCGGTCGCCGGCCGGCGCGTGGTCCGCTTCCGCTACCGGAAGGCGGACACGAAGAAGGTGACCGAGCGCACCGTCCACCCGTTCGGGCTCGGCTACCGCGAGGGGGAGTGGTACCTCGTCGGGGAGGACCAGGAGAAGAAGGCGCTCCGCCAGTTCAAGGTGGTGCGGATCCAGGGGCAGGTGTCGGTGAAGAAGGCGCGCGCGCCCATGTTCCGGGTCCCCGCGGGCTTCGACATCGAGGAGCACATCGAGCGGCCGCCGTGGGAATACACGGGCGGCAAGGCCGAGGTGGCGGAGATCCGGTTCCATCCCGAGGTCGCGTGGATGGTCGCGGAGAACCTCGCGCCCGGCCAGCAGTTCGACGTGAAGCCGGACGGCTCGGGGGTGCTCCGGCTGAAGGTCCGCAGGGCGCCCGACACGCACCAGAGGCTCCTGCGCTATCTCGCGGCGTTCTCCGGCCAGTGCGCGGTCACCTCCCCCGCGTGGCTCCGGAAGCAGGCGGTCGCGCACCTGAAGGCCTTGCGCGCACGGTACGACTGATGGCGCTCCCGCTCGCGAAGCTCCGCCTCTACCTCTCGCTGATCCCGCTCCTGCGGGAGCGGCCGGGGATCACGTTCAAGGAGGTCGCGGACCACCTGGGCATGAGCCCGCACGCCGCGCAGCGCGAGATCCCCGAGGCGCTCATGCTCTGCGGCGTGCCGCCGTACATGCCGCACGACTACATCGCGTGCTACACGGAGGAGGACCGCGTCACGGTCCGCTTCGCCGACCACTTCAAGCGGCCGGCGCGGATCACGCTCGGCGAGGCCGCGGCGCTGCTGCTCGCGCTCCGGGCGGTGCCGCCGGCGCGCGGGGCGCCGCAGGCGCGCGCGGTCGCGGGGCTCGTGCGGAAGCTCGAGCACGCGCTCGGGACGGGCGACGTGCGGCGGCTCGCGCGGCGGATCGGTTCGCGGCGGCGGCCGAGCGCGCTCGGCAAGCGGCTCGCGCTGCTGCAGCAGGCGCTCGACGAGCAGCGCGAGGTCGAGGTCGACTACTACACGCAGCGGAGGCGCGCCCTCTCGAAGCGGCGCGTGCGGCCGTACGCGCTGATCGACCACCTGGGCCAGGTCTACCTGGTCGGGCGCGACAGCCTGCGCGGCAAGGAGCTGACGTTCCGCATCGACCGGATGCGCGCGGTGACGCTCACGGAGAAGCGGTTCGAGAAGCCGAAGACCTTCAGCGCGCAGCGCTACCGGCGGCCGGACTTCTACCGGCCGGGCCCGATGGACGTCGAGGCGCGCGTGCGTTTCGCCCCGGCCGCGGCGCGGCACATCCGCGAGATGAGCCCGACGGCGGAGCTCGACGAGAAGGCGGGCGGCTTCGTCGAGCGCCGCGTGAGGACGGACAGCCTGCGCTGGGTGGTCGACTGGGCTTTGCAGCACGGCGACGACGCCGAGGTGAAGGGCCCGCCCGCCGCGCGAGCGGAGATGCGCGCCGTCCTCGACCAGTGGCTCGCATTTTACGGCGCGTAGGCCGCGGGGGCCGGGGGGGGCGCGGCGTCATTTACGTGCGCGTGACCGGCCCGCGCCTCGACCGGAGTAGGCTGCGGGCATGCGTCGGCTGCTCGTCCTCGCCTGTCTCGGGTCGGCGGCGGCATCCGACGAGACGGAGCCCTTCGCCGCGGTCGCGGTTGCGTCGGGGGACGAGTACCCGGCCGCACGTGACGCGCTCCTCGCGCGCGAGGACGCCGCGGCGATCCTGCACGCGGCCAAGGACGGCGCGGAATCCGAGCTCGACCGTTGGCTCGCGGAAGTGCTCCTCGTGCGGCTCGAGCAGGCCGCCGCGTTTCGCGACGCGCAAAGAGACTACCGGGAGAAGCTCGACAAGCTCTATCACGGCGTAGGCATGTTGACGATCAAGTGCGTGTGGGTCACCTGGGTCGGCAGGGGGGTCACCGTCCTCGTGCCCGGCGAGGAGTTGCCCAAGGAGTGGCGTGGCCGCGGGGAACGCTGGGCGCAGGCCTTCGACGAGACGAGGCTAGAGGCGTCTCCGGTCCGGACGCTCGCGCTCGCGGAGATCGCGCTCAAGGGCGTCGGCAAGCTCCCTGCCGACCCTAGCCACCAGGATCCCTCGGAAGACGACCTCCGGTTCGGGGCCCTGCATCGCCTGCTGCGCGATGGCGAAGGGCGCGTCTTGCCGGCGATGCTTCAGTTCCTCAAGGATCCCGCATCATCGGTCCAGCACCGCGCCCTCGCGGCCCGGATGCTCGGCTGCGAAGGCTACAAGGAGGCGCTGCCGGAGTTTCTCCGGCTTGCCGAGGACGAGGGGGCGGCGACGAACCTCCGCGACGAGGCGATTCACGGGATCGGTTCGCTCGGCGATCCCGCGGCGATCCCGACGCTCGAGCGCATCGTGGCGCGCGGCAAGGACGCGCCGAGGGAGCCCGGGAACCTGGGTCCTCGCCGCTTCGCGCGCCTCGCCAACGTCGCGCTCCAGGCGATCCGCGGGGAGCGTTGACGGCCTGCCGTCGCTCGCCTTCGGCGAGCCACGGCGACGCGGGCCGTCAGCGCAGCAGCTTCGCCTTGTGCGCCCGCATCGCGTCGCAGGCGCGGCGCGTGTCGTCGAGCGACGCGACCATCGCGAAGCGCACGTAGCGCGCGCCCGGCCTGACGCCGCCGTCGCACTCGTCGGCCACCCACGGCCCCGGCGTGCACACGACCGCGATCTCCGGGTCGAGGAGCCGCTCCGCGAACGCGACCGGGTCGAGCCCCTCCGGCAGCCGCTGCCAGTAGTGGATCGTGCCCATGGGCGCGCACGCCTCGAAGCCGAGGTCTTCAAACGCCGCCGCGAGGAGGTCCCGCTTCGTCCGGTACTCCTCCCGCATCACGGCCACGTGCCCCTCGTCCGCGAGCGCCGCGATCGCCGCGTCCTGGATGAACGTCGGCGTGCCGGAGTCGATGTTCGTCTTCACCTTCCGGAACGCCCCGATCGCGCGCGGGTCGCCCGCCGTGAATCCGACGCGCCAGCCGGTCATCGCGCTCCGCTTCGAGAGCGAGAAGAACGACACGACCCCGTCCGTCCCGCATTCGAGGATCGACGGCGGCTTCTCGTCGAACCAGATGTCGGTGTACGCCTCGTCGTTCACGACGAGGATGCCGCGCTCCCGGCCCCAGTCGGCCATCCGCGACAGGGCCGCCTTGGGCGCGAGCGCGCCGGCCGGCGCGTTCGGGTAGCAGAGCCAGAGGATCCGCGCGCGGCGCACGACCTCCTCCGGGATCGCCGCGAGGTCGGGCAGGTAGCCGTTCTCCTTGAGCAGCGGGAAGAAGTAGGGGCGCCCGCCGGCAAACAGGGTCCCGCGCGAGTAGGGGGGGTACCCGGGGGAAGGGCAGAGCACGACGTCGCCCGGCTCCACGAACGCGAGCGGGAAGTGGAAGATCCCCTCCTTCGCGCCGATCGTCGACGTGATCTCCGTCGCCGGGTCGAGCGTCACGCCGAAGGTCTTCTCGATCCACGCCCCCGCCGCCCCCCGGAACTCGCCGCTCCCGATGTACGACGGATAGCCCGAGTCGGCGCGCTCGTCGACCGCGGTCTTCAGCCGCTCGCGCACCAGCGCGGGCGTCGGCACCGTCGGGTCGCCCACGCCGAAGTCCGCGGGCCTGACGCCCTTTCGCCGCAGCTCGTGGACCTTCTCGTCGATGACCGCGAAGGGGTAGGCGGGAAGCGAGCGGACCCGGTCGGCGATGTGCATGGGCGCACATTAAACCACCCCGGCACGAGGCCCGTACAATGCGGGCATGCGCACGTTCCTCCCCCTCATTCTGCTCCTCGGCCCCGTCGCCGCGCAGGACGAGGACCTGCCGCCCGACGAGATCAGCGACTACGTCGGGCGTTACCTGGAGCGGGCCGAGGAGAGCCTCCGGGAGGGGAACTACGACGAGGCGCGGCTCCGTTTCGCGAAGGTCCTGAAGCGCGAGCCCGGCAACGCCGCCGCCCGGCTCGGTGTCGCGACGACCTACCGGCTGCGCGGCGCGTACGACAGGGCCGAGGCGGAGATCGACGAGCTCCTGAAGGCGCACCCCGCCGACCGGGGAGGGCTTGTCGCGAAGGCGCGGCTCCACCTCCTCCGCGGGCGCCTCGGCGAGGCGCGGGACCTCGCGCAGGAGGCCATCGGGAAGGGGTCGGGGGAAGGGCCCGACCTCGACGGGCTCGCCGCGCGGCTCATCGCCGCCGAGGCGCTCGCGCGCCGCGGGAAGCGGGACGAGGCGCGCACGGTGCTCGACCACTTCCTCGAGTACCACCGGATGCGCGCGGACTCCTACGACGACGCGAACTTCCGGCGCGACGAGCTCAAGCTGAAGCCCGAGGTCGCGCGCCCGCTCTCGCACGAGCTCACGCTCGTCGGCGCGGCGCTGCGCCTCTACGTGGAGCTCTCGCCGCTCGACGAGGGGTTCCTCCCGAACGCCAACGAGCTCCTCCTGCTCGCCCAGGCGCTCGACGCGGAGAACTGGGAGGCGTGGATCGAGCGCGTCCGCGTGACGCGGCTCGAGCGCGAGGGTGCGTTCGCCGCTGCCCGGAAGGCGCGCGACGTCATCGTCCCGAAGAACCCGGAGCTCGCCGACCTCTGGACGGAGGTCGGGAAGACGCTCGTCGACAGCTGGGCCACCGGCGAAGCGCGGGAGATGGCGGAGAAGGCGGTCACGGTCAACCCGAGGCAGGCCGACGCGCGCGCCGTCGTCGCGCAGGTCGCGCTCCAGGACAACGAGTACGCGGTCGCGGAGGAGCACATCAAGGAGGGCCTCGCGGCGGACCCGAACCACCGGGACCTCCTCGCGCTCAAGGCGACGATGGATCTGCTCCTCGGCAACGAGGAGGGGTTCGAGGCGGGCATGAAGCGGATGCTCGAGGTGGACCCCACGTACGGCGAGGGGTTCCATCTCGCCGGGCAGGTCGTGGCCGAGCGCCAGCGCCGCTACGACCGCGCCGTCGAACTCCTGCGCCGCGGGATCGAGCTCGACCCGGCGAACCACGACGCGCACGCCAACCTCGGCATCTACCTCGCGAACCTCGGGCGGGAGAAGGAGGCGAAGGAGGCGCTCGACAAGTCGAAGCAGCTCTTCCCGTGGTCCCACCCCGTGCGCGAGAACTTCCGGACCGTCCTCGAGTACGTCGAGAAGATGGAGACGGTCAGGACGGACCACTTCGTGATCCGCTTCGACCCGGCGGAGTTCGCCGTCCTGAAGCTCTTCGTCCCGGAGCTCCTCGAGGATTGCTGGGCCGACATGACGAGGCGCTACGGCTTCGAGCCGCAGTCCCCGGTGCTCGTCGAGGTGTTCCGCAAGGCGGACGACTTCAGCGTGCGCGCCGTCGGGCTCCTCGACTACAACCGGTTCGCGGTCGGCATCTGCTTCGGAGGCGTGATGGCGATCGACTCGCCGCAGGCGATGGGCGAGGAGGGCGTCGTCCACTGGGCTCCCGTCGCGCGCCACGAGTTCGCCCACGTGATGAGCCTCCAGCTCTCGAAGGGCCAGGTGCCGCGCTGGTTCACGGAGGGGCTCTCGGTCCTCGAGGAGAAGCCGCTCGACCCGGGCTGGTCCATGGAGGACGGCTACGAGATCCAGGTGTACGACGCCTGGTACACCGGCACGATCCCGAAGATCGGCACCTTCGACGCGATGTTCCTGACGCCCCGCGTCGGCTTCGCGTACTACCTCGGCGGCCTGATGGTCGACTTCCTCCACTCGGTGGCGGGCGAGGAGGGGATCGTGAAGGCGCTCCGCCTCTACGGCGAGGACCGGCCGATGGAGGAGGTCTTCGAGAAGGCCTTCGGGCTCCGGCTCGAGGAGTTCGACACGCGGTTCCACGACTACCTCGGCAAGCGGATCGAGGGCCGCCGGCGCGTGCCCAACTACGCGGTCGTCTTCCAGGCGCTGCGCGAGCGCGCGCTCACCGACCCGAACGACGGCGAGAACCTCCTGAAGCTCGCGTGGGCCCACTTCAACCGGAAGGAGTTCGTCGAGGCCGGCGCGAAGCTCCAGCTCGCGCGCGCGCGGGTCGATCCCGCGCACCCGCTGTCGCGGCTCCTCGAGGCGCGGCTCCTCGTCCGGGACGGGAAGCCGGAGCGCGCCCGGCCGATCCTCGAGGCCTTCTTCGCCTCGGGGGGCGAGGACTTCGAGGCGCGCCTCGTCCAGGCGGACTTCCTCCGCCGCGAGGGGAAGAAGGAGGCTTTCGTGGCGGCCCTCGAGAAGGCGCACGCCGCCTGGCCGACCTCCACGGTGCCGCTCGAGCACCTGCGCCGGTACTACGTCTCCGAGGGGAGGCCCGACGACGCGCTGAAGATCCTCGAGCAGGAGGCCCGCCTCGCGCCGAAGTCGATCCCGCTCCGGCTCCAGCTCGCGAAGGAGTACGTCGCCCGCGCCCGCGACGCGGACGCGCTCAAGGCGCTCGAGCAGTGCTTCAACATCAACCCGTTCCGGCCGGAGCCGCACGTGGCGGCGATCGAGCTCTACCGCAAGGCGGGCGACACGAAAAGGGCGGTGCGTTCGGCGCGCTGCTTGGTAGCATTGCGCGGCGAGAACGACTCCGACGAGGAGGTCGCGGGTCGGTGGCTCGCCCTCGCGGAGGTCCTCCTCGAGGACGGGCAGCGGGAGGAAGCGGCGACCGCGCTCGGGGAGGCGGGAAGGCTCGCCCCCGAGGAGAACGCGGACCGGCGCGCGGAGCTCGGGAGAAAGCTCGGGCAGTAGGGGCGGAGGAAGGTCTTGGTGCCCGAAGCGCGAGAGGCGCTCCAGCGTCTCAGGGAGAGGATCGGTCCGCGCGCAGCGGCGCTCTGGCTCGAGGGCGCGCGCGTCGTGAGGACGAGGGGCGCGCTCGAGCTGCGCGTGCCGCGGCCGTTCGCGAAGCAGCGGCTGCTCGCGCGCTACGCGGCGGAGCTCGAGCAGGCCTTCGGCGGCGCGGTCGAGGTCGTCTCCGAGGCCCCCGGAGCCCCCCCCGTGAAAGAGCCGCGGACGCTCCCGAAGCTCGAGGGCCCGCGCGCGGAGCTCGTCGTGCGCATGGTGCGCGCCTTCGCCAAGGGCGAGCCCGCGGGCGCGACGCTCCTCCTGCTCCACGGGCCGCCGCGGAGCGGGAAGTCGCTCCTCGCCGCGTGGGCGCGAAAGCTCGCCGGCACGCGCGCGTTCCGCCTCGACCTCGGGCGGGTGCGCGCGGGGAAGAGCCGCGGGCTCGTGCCGAGAAAGCCCCTGACCGTCGGCGAGGGGATCGAGACGCTCGCCGGCCGGGAGAAGGCGCAGCGCACGCTGTGCACGATCATCGACGCGGTCCAGGACCGGGGCGACCGGCTCCTCTTCACGATCGAGGGGCATCCGTCCCGCGCGGAGCTCTCGCCGGCGCTCCGGAGCCGGCTCCTCGGCGGACTCCTCGTCGGCGTCGAGCCGGCGGCGGCGCCGCCGGGCGGGCTCGACGCGATGAAGGACGTGGCGGCGAGGCTCTGCGGGGTGGAGCGTTCGCTCCTCGACGGCTCCTGCCGGCGGCGGAGCGTCGTCGAGGTGCGCCGGGCGGTGATCGCGGCGGCGGCGCGCGCCGGCGTCCCCGCGGGCGAGATCGCGCGCTCGTTCGGGCTCCGCTCCGAGCGGCCGGTCGGCGAGGCGTGCGCGTGGGCGGCCCGGCAGGAGGCGAAGGACCGCCGGTTCGCGGGGATCCTCGAGGAGGTCCTTCGCGTCGGACCCGGCGCGTAGCTTGGAGCGGATGCGCGGCAGGTTCCTCGTCCTCGACGGGCCCGACGGCTCCGGCAAGTCGACGCAGATCGCGCGGCTCGCGGCGCGGCTGCGCGAGCGCGGCGAGGACGTGCTTGCCCTGCGCGAGCCCGGCGCGACGCCGATGGGGGAGGCGATCCGCGACCTCCTCCTCCACGCGGACGTCGACATCACGCCGCTCGCGGAGATGCTCCTCTACCAGGCGGCGCGCGCGCACCTCGTGGAGGCCGTGATCCGGCCGGCGCTCGCCGAGGGGCGGACGGTGCTCCTCGACCGCTACTGGTACTCGACCGCCGCCTACCAGGGGCACGGGCTCGGGCTCGACCCGGAGGAGATCCGCCGCGTGTCGGCCGTCGCGACGAAGGGGCTCGAGCCCCTTCGGCTCGTCCTGCTCGACGTGCCCGCCGACGTCGGGCTCGCGCGGCTCAAGGGGGCGCGCGACAAGGTGGAGGGCCGCTCGCTCGAATACCATATGCGCGTACGGGATGGCTTCCTCGTCGAGGCGAGGCTGCTCGGCGCGAGGGCGGTCGTCGTGGACGCGTCGCGCGACGAGGAGGCGGTCGCCCGCGACGTGTGGCGTGCCGTCGAGGCGGCGCGATGAGGGGGGGCGCGGGGGGGTTCGAGGCGGTCGTCGGGCAGGAGGCCGCGGTCGCGGCGCTCCGCGCGATCCTCGCGCGCACGGGCGGGCAGGGCACCACGCTCATCCACGGGCCCGAGGGCGTCGGCCGCTTCCTCCTCGCGCGCTGCGCGGCCAAGGCGATCCTCGGCGACGCGGCGCTCGTCGAGGCCCAAACGCACCCGGACCTCACCGTGCTCACCCCGGACATGGGGATCGACGGCGCGCGGGAGGCCCTCGCCGTGCTCTCGCGGCGGCCGCTCAAGGGTCCGCGCCAGGTGCTCCTCGTGCGCGACTTCGACCGCTTCCACGGGGACGTGCACCACTTCCTCCTGAAGACGCTCGAGGAGCCGCCGGCGGAGGCCGCGGTCCTCCTCGTGGCGGAGGCGCCCGCGCTGCTGCCCCCGACGGTCATCTCCCGCTGCCGGCTGGTCCGGGCCGCGCCGCTCTCGGACGCGCAGACGGCCGAGGTGCTCGCCCGCGCCGGTCTCCCCCGCGAGGCCGCCGCGGACGCCGAGGGGGCCCCGGGCAGGGGCATCCGCCAGGCGGCGCTCGGCATCGGCGAGGACGTCACGGTCCTCGTCGAGGCGCTCGCCGGGCGGCGGGAGGATCCGCTCGGGGACGCGGAGCGGATTGTCCGGCGGCGGAAGGACGAGGAGGCGCCGGAGCAGCGCGTCCGGCTCGCCGAGGTGTGCCGGGTCGCCGCGGCCCGGCTGCGCCGGGGCCTGCCGGAATCGGAAGACGCCTTGCGTCCGGTCGTGGAGGCACTACGATCGCTCTCTTCGAACGCGAACCCGTCGATCGTGTTCGCGGGGCTCATGCTCGTTCCATGGACGCATCGCAGGCATTGAAAGCCGTTCTCCGGCACGGGTGCACGTCGTGCCGCACCGGGTGCAACGCGACCGCGGTCCCCGACGCGAAGCCGGGGGACAAGGTCGTCGCTCGCACCGAACGCGGTATCGAGTACGCACTCATCCTGACGGCGCCCGAGTCCGTCGCGACCGGGGAGCAGGCGCCCCCGATCGAGGTGCTCCGGCGGGCGACGCCCGAGGACGAGCGGCGCCAGGCGGAGATCGACGCGTCGGGCCGCTCCGTGGAGTTCCGCTTCTGCCGCGACAAGGTGAAGGAGCTGGACCTCCCGATGCGCCTCGTGCGCGCCGAGAAGATCCTCGGCGGCCAGCGGCTCACCTTCTACTTCATGGCCGAGGGCCGCGTGGACTTCCGCGACCTCGTGCGCGACCTCGCCCGCGAGTTCAAGATGCGCATCGAGCTGAAGCAGATCGGCGCGCGCGACGAGGCGAAGGTCCTCGGCGACGTCTCGTACTGCGGCCGCGAACTCTGCTGCTCGTCGTGGATCCGCGAGATGCGCCCGGTCAACATGAAGATGGCGAAGAACCAGAAGTCGACGCTCGACCCGGCGAAGATCTCGGGCATGTGCGGCCGGCTCCTCTGCTGCCTCCGCTACGAGGACGACGTCTACACCGAGCTGCGCCGGGCGCTTCCCCGGCGGGGGGCCAGGGTGACGATCAAGGCGTCCGGCCAGACGGGCCTCGTGCTCCACCAGGAGGTCCTCGCATCGAAGTGCGTGGTGCTCCTCGACCGGGGCGGCACGGTGGCCGCGAAGGGCGACGAGATCGCGGTCCTGACGCCGGGCGAGCCCGCCGAGTAGGCCCCCGGACCCCCCCCGGGGCGCGGCGAGGCTTGCGGCTCCAAGTCTTTTCGTGGAAACGGGTTATGGCGCGCATCGGGTGGTGCCCCGGTTTTGGCTTAAAGTCGCGCGCCGGGCCTGCCGCTATAGTTTGCATAGGGGCATTCACGCGTTGTCGGCCGAGAAAACCGAGTCCATCCTCCAGATCACGCGCAGGGACGGGCGCTACAGCCCGCAGGCCTACTACTTCATCTTCGACGCGCTCGACTTCACCATCCAGCGCATGCGGAAGGCGCGCCACGTCACCGGGAAGGAGCTTCTCGAGGGCGTCCGGGCCTACGCGACGGAGAGCTTCGGCTTCCTCGCGCGCACGGTGCTCGGCGAGTGGGGGATCACGGCCACGTCCGACTTCGGCGAGATCGTCTTCAATCTCGTCGACGCGGGCCTCCTGTCGCGCACCGAGAAGGACACGCGCGCCGACTTCGAGGGCCTCTACGACTTCGACGAGGCGTTCGTGGAGGAGTTCAGGCGCTCCCTCGCGAACGTGACCCTCGCGTAGGAGCCTACCCGACCCAGCCTGCGACGAGGCCGTGGTGGCCCGCGCCCGGGCCCTGCCGCCGGTACGAGAAGAGGAGATCGCTCCGCTCGTGCGTGCAGATCCCGGCGACCTCGACCGTCGGCACGCCGCACTCGACAAGCGCGCGGCCGTTCGCCCCCGCCACGTCGTAGTGCAGCCGTCCGTCGATCGTCCGCGCGTACTCGTCCGCCCAGGGGACGCGGCTGCGGAACGCCTCGAGGACCTCGCTGCCCACCGCGTACCGGAGGACGCCGATCGTCGGGCCCACGGCCGCGACCATGTCGCCCGGCGCCGAGCCGAACTCCCGCGCCAGCGCGGCCACGAGATTCGCGGCCATGCCCGCGGCCGCGCCGCGCCAGCCCGCGTGGGCGACGCCGACGGCGCGGCGGCGCGGGTCCGCGACCACGACGAGCGAGCAGTCGGCCGCCTTGACGAGGAGCGCGAGACCCTTCGCGTCCGTCACGAGGCCGTCGGCCTCGATCGGTCGCGCGGGCGGCGCGTCCACCCGCACGACCTCCGCGCCGTGCACCTGCACCGGGCTCGCGACCCGGTCGGGGTCGAGCCCCGCGGCCTCGACGAAGCGGCGGCGCTCCTCCTCGCGCCGCACGTCGAGCGGCGCCACCGAGTGGGCGCAGCGGAGCCCCGGCGCGTCGAGCGCGTCGAAGAGGAGGAGCCCGAGGCCCTTCCTCCCGACTTCCCTCACTTGGCGGTGCCGTTCACGCGCAGCGAGTGGTACTCGGGAATCGACTCCGGATCGGCGCCGAGCCGCTGCAGGGTCTCCCGCACGCCCGCGAGGAGCACGTTGTCGTCCGAGAGGTCGCCGAGGATCTCCTCGCCGCGCTCGATCGACACCTTCCGGCGCACCGCGATGCGCAGCCCGCGGCGTACCTCCTGCTTCGAGAGGCGCGTGCGCAGCGAGTCGTAGAAGGCGTCGAAGTCGGGGTAGCGCGACGGGTCGCGTCCGTCGAGCCACGCGAGCTCGCGGAAGAGGTCCTTGTGCGCGTCCCAGCGGGTCCGGACGTACTCGTCGAAGGTGCCGTTCGCCTGGAGATCGCGAAGCTCGACGAGGTCGGAGACGTCGAGCCTCTCCTGCTCGACGACGACGTCGGGGACGACGCCGCCCTTCGTCACGTACGCCTTCTTCTCCTCGTCGAACACGCGCTTGCGGGTGAAGTTCTGGCCGCCCGGCAGGTAGTAGCGGGCGACGCTCATCTTGACCGCGGCGCCGTAGTCGTACGCGCCGTTCCCGTTCGCGTCGTCGAAGCGCTCGGCCGGGTTCCACGCGCCGTCGCGGTTCTCGTCGGTGAACGTCTCGTCGGCGTCGCGGGTGCCGTTCCCGTTCCGGTCCTGCCACGGCTCGGCGTCGTTCCAGCGGCCGTCGAGGCGGGCCCGGTCGGCGAAGGGCTCGCCCGGATCCCACCGGTTGTTGCCGTTCGCGTCCGTGAAGGGCTCGCCCGGTTCCCACTCGCCGTCCTTCCGGGGCTCGTCGGTGAAGCTCTCGCCCGGCCACGACTCGAGCGGGTAGGTGCTCTGCATCGAGCCCTTGCCGAAGGTCGTCGTGCCGAGGACGACCGCGTCGACGTAGGGGTTCTCGGCGGTGCCGATCTGCGAGCTCCTCGAGTAGTGCTGGAGGACGCCGGACATGAGCTCGGCACCCGACGCGCTGTTCGCGTTCACGAGGACGGTGACCGGGTAGCGGCGCTCCTTGTCGGGCCGGAACGAGTAGTAGGGCAGCGCGCGGCCGATGCGGCCCTTCGCCGTGCAGACGACCTCGCGCTCCTTGAGGAAGGGCGTCAACGCCTCCTGCACGCTCTGGAGCAGCCCGCCCGGGTTGTCGCGGAGGTCGAGGACCAGCCCCCGGAGCCCCCTCGCCTCGAGTTCGCGGAGGTGCTCGAAGAGCTCCTTGCCGGTCTCGGCCGCGAACTGCGCGATCTGCACGTACCCGACGTCGCCCGGCAGCATCCGGCTGTAGACGGTCGGGATGACGATCTTCGCGCGGATCACCTTCACGTCGCGCGGCTCCGTCCACCCCTCCCGGTAGATCGAGAGGATCACCTCGGTGCCGACGGGGCCCTTGATCTGCTTGATGATCTCGGTCTGGGCCTTGCCCCGCGTGGGGTCCCCGTTGACCGCGACGATGATGTCGCCGCCCTGGATGTCCGCCTTCCACGCCGGTCCGTTGAACATCGGGCGGAGGATGCGCAGGTTCTCCCGGTCGTTCGTGTCGATGAAGGCGCCGATGCCGCCGTAGGAGGGATCGACGCCGTCGGAGCCGTGGAGGAACTCCCCGTACTCCTCGGGAGTCATGAAGTTTGTGTGGGGATCGTCGGGGAAGCTGAGCATCCCGCGCGCCGCGCCGATGCGGAGCGCCTCGTCGCTCGCGTCCTCGAGGAGGTCGTACTTCTCCTTGATGAGCGAGCGGATCTCGTCGAGCGGCTTCCAGAGCCCGTTGCTCCGCGACGGCGCCGGGGCCTCCGCGTTGCGCTCGCGCGCGAGCATGGCCTCGTGGAGCATCAGGTTCCGGAAGAGGGCGTTCGCGTACTTCCCGCGGAGGCCGGGCTCCCTCCGGAGATCGGCCAGCGTGTCCATCACGCCCGGCGTCGCGTTGTCGCCCATCTCGGCGAGCGCCAGCGCGCCCTGCGCGCGCAGCTCGGGGTCGGAGGCCTTGAGGAACTCCCGGAGCGCCTGCTTCGCCGCCTGGCGGTGCTCCCCCTCGATCTCCCAGAGGGCGCGCGCCGCCGCGATGCGGATCTCCGGCGCGAGCGACGTGAGGAGCTCGAGGAGCCCCTCCTCCGCGTCCTCCTCGCCGGCCTTGCCGACGAGCTCGAGCGCCGCGAGCCGGAACTCCTGCGCGGTCGCCTCGTCGGCCGCGATCTCGAGCAGGCGGTCCGCCGCGGCGGTCGGGCTGTCGAGCCCGATGAGCGCCCGGAGCCCGGCGAGCTGCCCCTCGATCGGGCTCGTCCGGATCTCCTTCTGGATGATCCGCTTCGCGGGCGGCCCCATCCGGATCAGCTGGTCGGCGCCCCGCCAGATCTCCGGCATCCCCTGCCCTTTCAGGTTCGTGAGGATCTGGCGGACCTCCAGCTCGCGCAGCGAGGCGCCCTCGTCCTCCTGGCCGAGGAGGGGGGAGCCGAGGAACGCGGCGAGCAGGAAGGCGCGGGAAAGTCGCATGCGGATCTCCGGAAGATGTTGGCCCATCAAAGTATACGAGTGCCGGGAGAGGCCCGGCCGGGGGCTTTCCCCACGCGCCGACTTGTGGGAACGTGTAGCCTCTTAAGGCTATTCGGACACCCCGACGCCGGGACTGAGCCCCGGCCGGCGCCCTTCGCGGCCCCGGCAGGCTTCCGGCCCGGGCCACGATCCATGGTCGAACCCACGCATCTCGACGCCGCCGGGCGGGCCCGGATGGTCGATCTCTCGCGCAAGCCGGAGACGGAGCGGCACGCGCGGGCGGGCTGCCGCGTCCGCCTCGGGCAGGCCGCCGCGGAGGCGCTCCGCACCGGCCGGGCCGGCAAGGGCGATGTCGCCGCCGCCGCCCGGGTCGCGGGGATCGCGGCCGCGAAGAAGGCGTCGGACCTGATCCCCCTCTGCCACCCCCTGCGGCTCGGCGCCGCTGCCGTCGATCTCTCGTTCGAGGACGAGACGACGCTCGCGGTCACGGCCGAGGTCTCCGGCACGGACCGGAGCGGGTTCGAGATGGAGGCGCTCGTGGCCGCCTCCGTGGCGGCGCTCACGGTCTACGACATGCTCAAGGCCGTCGACAAGGCGATCACGATCACCGACCTCCGCCTGCTCGAGAAGAGCGGCGGGAAGAGCGGCCGGTGGACGCGGGGGGAAGGATGATGGGGGGGTCCGGGGGCAGCGCCGGCCCGCGCGGGTCCGGAGGCGGCATGACCGTCGCGGTGGTCGGTGCGACCGGCGCCGTGGGCCGCGAGATGGTCGCCGTGCTCGAGCAGCGCCGGTTCCCCGTGGGGGAGCTCCGCCTCCTCGCCTCCGTCCGCTCGGGAGGCCGGACGCTCACGGCGTTCGGCCGCGATCACGAGATCCGTCCGGCGGAGGCGTCCTCCTTCGACGGCGTCGACGTGGCGCTCTTCAGCGCCGGGTCGGAGACCGCGAGGGTCCTCGGGCCCGTCGCGCGCGACAAGGGCGCGCTCGTGATCGACAACTCGAGCGCCTTCCGGATGGAGCCCGACTGCCCGCTCGTCGTCCCGGAGCTCAACGGCGACGACCTGAAGGGGCACCGGGGGATCATCGCGAACCCCAACTGCTCCGCGATCCTCCTCTGCATGGCCGTCGCGCCGCTCCACCGCGCGGCGGGGCTCGAGCGCATCGTGGCCTGCACCTACCAGGCGGTCTCCGGGGCGGGTGCGCGCGCCATGGACGAGCTCCGCCGGCAGGAGGAGGCGGAGCGGACGGGGCAGCCGCTGGAGCATTCCGTGTTCCCCAAGGTGATCGCGCACAACGTGATCCCCTGGGTGACCGGGATCCTCCCGGACGGGTACTCGGTCGAGGAATCGAAGCTCCGCGACGAGACCCGCCGGATCCTCGGCCTCCCGCACCTGCCGCTCACGGCGACCTGCGTGCGCGTGCCGGTGTTCCGCGCGCACTCGCAGGCGATCCACGCCGCGTTCCTGCGCGCGATCTCCCCCGAGGACGCGCTCGCCCTCTACGCGAATGCGCCGGGCGTCCGGGCGCTCGCGGAGGGTCTCCCCACGCCGCGGGAGGTCGCGGGGACGGACGACGTGGTCGTCGGACGGGTGCGCGTCGACCGGGCGTTCTCGCCCGGCCTCGCGCTCTGGTGCGTCATGGACCAGCTTAGGAAAGGGGCAGCGCTCAACGCGGTGCAGATCGCGGAGCGCCTGGTGCGGTCATGAAGGAAGACAGCCCGATGGACCCGAAGAACCTCAAGCGGATCGTCGAGTTGATGAATCAGCACGACCTCGCGGAGGTCGAGATCGAGGAGGAAGGGCGAAGGCTCCGCGTCCGCAAGATGGAGACGCGGGCCGTCGCCGCCGCGGCCCCCGGGCCCGTGGCGAACGCATCCGCGGCGCCCGCCGCGGCTTCGGCCCCCGCAGCCCCCTCGGCTGCTGCGCCCGCGGCGCCGAAGGAGAACCTGCACACGATCAAGGCGCCGATGGTCGGCACCTTCTACCGCGCGCCCTCGCCCGACTCCGACCCCTACGTGGAGGTCGGGAAGCGGGTCACCCAGGAGAGCGTCGTCTGCATCCTCGAGGCGATGAAGGTGATGAACGAGATCAAGGCGGAGTGCACGGGCGAGATCGTGAAGGTCTCGGTGCAGAACGGCGAGGCGGTCGAGTACGACCAGCCGCTCTTCCTCGTCAAGCCGGACTGACGCCGGCGGGGCCCTGATGTTCCACCGGATCCTCGTCGCCAACCGCGGTGAGATCGCGCTGCGCGTGATCCGCGCCGCGCGCGAGATGGGTATCGACACCGTCGCCGTCTACAGCAAGGCGGACGAGGGGGCGGCCTACCTCGAGCTCGCCGACGAGCGCATCTGCATCGGGCCCGGCCCGAGCAGCCAGTCCTACCTCTCGATCCCGAGCATCATCGCCGCGGCCGAGGTGGTGGACGTGGACGCGATCCACCCGGGCTACGGCTTCCTCTCCGAGAACGCCGAGTTCGCGCAGACCTGCCGCGACCACGGGATCGAGTTCATCGGCCCCGAAGCGGAAACGATGCGCAAGCTCGGCGACAAGGCGACCGCGCGCGACATCGCGAAGCAGGCGAAGGTCCCCGTCGTCCCCGGGAGCGACGGGCTCGTGCAGGACGAGAAGGCGATCGTCGAGGTCGCGGAGAGGATCGGGTACCCGGTCCTCATCAAGGCGACGGCCGGCGGCGGCGGTCGCGGCATGCGCGTCGCGAACGGCCGCATCGCGCTGGTCAACGCCTGGCACCAGGCGAGGGCCGAGGCCCAGGCCGCGTTCGGCGAGTCGGGCGTCTACGTCGAGAAGTACCTCGAGCGCCCGCGCCACGTGGAGATCCAGATCCTCGCGGACGGCCGGGGCCGGATCGTCTACCTCGGGGAGCGCGAGTGCAGCGTCCAGCGCCGCCACCAGAAGCTCGTCGAGGAGGGGCCCTCGCCCGGCATCAACGACTCGATGCGGCGGGCAATGGGGCGGGCCGCGGTGAAGCTCGCGAAGGCGGCCGGCTACAAGGGCGCGGGAACCTGCGAGTTCCTCGTCGCGGGCAAGGAGTTCTACTTCATCGAGGTCAACTGCCGGATCCAGGTCGAGCACCCGGTGACCGAGCTCATCACCGGGATCGACATCGTGCGCGAGCAGATCCGGGTGGCCGCGGGGGAGAAGCTGTCGTTCGACCAGGGCGACGTGAAGGTGAAGGGCCACGCGATCGAGGCCCGGATCAACGCCGAGGACCCCGCCCGCGGGTTCCGCCCCTCCCCGGGCCTCATCACGAGGTTCATCGCCCCGGGCGGCCCGGGCGTCCGCCTCGACACCCACGTCCACGCGGGCTACAAGGTCCCGCCCAACTACGACTCGCTCTTGGCGAAGCTGATCGTCCACGCCCCGACCCGGCAGGCTGCGCTCGACCGGATGGCCCGGGCCCTCGACGAGTTCACGATCGAGGGGATCAAGACGACGATCCCGCTCCACCGCGAGATCGTCCGGAACGCGTTTTTCCGGAAGGGCGACTACGACACCGGGTTCCTCGACGAGTACCTGGCCGGCTAGGAGCTTGTTGCTGGCGTCGGCCAGCTGCGACGCCGCCCCGGCGCCGCAACGCGGCCGCTTGCGCGGCCGAGCAGAGCGGCGTCCCTTCGGGATCGGCTTCTCGCTCGGCCTCGGGCCGACGCCGGGATTTCTTCGCAAGCTCGAGGCCGGGTACTCGTCGAGCCGCGCCGGAGCCTCGGCGGAGGCGGGCCGGGCGGCCGGGACTTGCCCGGACAGCCCCCGGGCCCCCCCCGGATCGCCCGCCGAGCCTCGACGAGGCGGGGAAATGTCGTTGTTTCTTGACAGTCCGGCGCGGACTTTCGTAGAACCCGCTACTTCCGAGGCGGCGGGCGAAACAACAGGCCAGATGACGGCAAAGTACCTCGTCACCGGGGGCGCCGGGTTCATCGGCACCAACCTGGTGTCCCAACTCTGTGCCAGCGGCGAGAAGGTCACGATCCTCGACAACTTCTCGACGGGCAAGAAGAAGAACCTCCGTGATCTCCCGAAGGACATGCGGGTCATCGAGGACGACGTCCTCGACCTGAAGTCCCTCCGGAAGCACGTCAAGGGGCACGACTTCGTCATCCACCTCGCGGGCCAGCCCTCTGTGCTGAAGTCCGTGAAGGATCCGGAGGAGTCGCTCCAGATCAACGGGATGGGGACGCTCAACGCGCTCATCGCCGCGCGCGACGCGAAGGTCAAGCGCTTCGTGCACGTCGGCTCCGCGGCGGCGTACGGCGAGACCCCCTCGCTCCCGAAGCTCGAGACGATGAACGAGATGCCGCTCTCGCCCTACGCGGTCAGCACGATCGCGGGCGAGCAGCAGTGCAAGGTCTTCTTCAGCACCTACGGGCTCCAGACGGTGATCCTCAGGGCGTTCAACATCTACGGGCCCTACCAGGACGCGGCAAACCCGCACGGTGCCGTCGTCCCGCGCTTCATCGTCACGCTGCTCGAGGCGAAGCCGCCGGTGATCAGCGGCGACGGGAAGCAGAGCCGCGACTTCCTCCACGTGAGCGACCTGGTCGAGGCGATCAAGGCCGCGTGCATCGCGCCGAAGGCCGAGGGCGAGCTCTTCAACATCGCGACGGGCAGCCGCGTGACCGTGAACGGGCTCGTGAACATGCTCAACTCGCTCCTCGGCAAGGAGATCCAGCCGAAGTACGAGGAGGCCCGGCCCGGCGACATCCGCCACTCGCTGGCGGACGTGACGAAGGCGCAGGAGATGCTCGGCTTCCGGCCGCGCGTGTCCATCCTCGACGGGCTGAAGACCACGCTCGAGTGGTACCGGAAGAGCCTCTGATCCCGCCTCCGCCAAGGCCATGGCGGGCAAGAAGGGGGGGCTCCGGGGGCCGGGCGGTCAGCGGCGCCGGCCGCGGCGCACGCCGGGGATGCCGACGGCCACCAGGGCGACGAGGATGGCCGTGAGCACGGGGAAGACCCATCCCCCGAGCAGGAGATGCAGGAGACCGTGCACGGCGCCATCGTACCGCGCCGTGACGCGGGCGTGACGGGGCGGCGCGACGCTCCCCGCCCATGATCCGGCTCGGAGCGCTCGGTTACGGCACGTGGGGACGCCACGTCGCCCGCGTGGCGGAGAGCACGCCCGGGGCGCGGCTCGTCGCGATCGCGGAGGCCGACCAGGGCCGCCGCGGCGTCGCCGCCGCCCGCTACCCGGGCGTCGCCGTCTGCGCCGACGCGAAGGAGGTCCTCGCGCGGAACGACGTGGACGCCGTCCTCGTCGCGACGGACGCCGCCGGCCACGCCGCGCTCGTCGAGGCGGCCGCCGCGGCCGGCAAGCACGTCCTCGTCGAGAAACCGCTCGCGCTCTCCGTCCCCGACGCGCGCCGCGCGGTCGAGGCCGCGGGGCGGAAGGGCGTCGTGCTCCAGGTCGGCCACCTGCTCCGGTACCACCCGGCCGTCGAGGTGATGCTCAAGGTCGCGCGGAGCGAGCTCGGAGCGATCCGCTGCGTCGCGGCGCAGCGCCTGAACTTCGGGCAGCTCCGTACGGACGAGAACGTGCTTTTCAGCCTCGGGCCGCATGACCTCTCGATCATGCTCGAGCTCTTCGGCGAGACGCCGGTCTCGGTCGCGGCCCAGGGCAGCGCGTTCGTGCGCGAGGGCATCGAGGACCTCTGCTTCCTGACGCTCCGCTTCCCCGGGGGCGGCATCGGCCACCTGCACCTCTCCTGGCTCGACCCGCACAAGGTGAGGCGGCTCACGGTGGTGGGGGAGCGGAAGATGGCCGTCTTCGACGACATGGAGCCGCGCGAGAAGGTGCGCGTCTTCGACATGGCCGTGGAGGCGCCCAACGGCACGTGGGTCTACGGCGAGAACCTCTCGCTCCGGACCGGCGACATCTTCCTTCCTGCCTTCCCGGCGACGGAGCCGCTCGCGGTCGAGATCGCGCACTTCGTCGACTGCGTGAGGCACGGCCGGCCGCCCCGCACCGGGGGGGAGGAGGGCGTGCGCGTCGTCCGGATCCTCGCCGCGGCGCAGGAGTCGATGCGGAGCGGGGGCGCCCCCGTCCGGCTTTAGGGCGGATCCCCCCTCCCCGCGCCCCTCCCCTTCCGCCAAGGCGTATCATCGCCGCCGTGAATCCCGTCCAGCTCGTCGACCTCAAGGCCCAGCACAGCGAGATCCGGAGGGAGATCGACGCCGCGATCCGCGAGGTGTTCGACTCGGGCGCGTTCGTCCTCGGCCCCCACGTCGAGCGGTTCGAGAAGGACTTAGCCGCCGCGACGGGCGCGAAGCACGCGATCGGCGTGAACAGCGGCACCGACGCCCTCCTGATCGCGCTCGAGGTCGTGCGCCATCGCGCCGGCGCAGGCGAGGTCGTGACGTCGCCGTTCACGTTCTTCGCCACGGCCGAGGCCGTCCTTCTCGCGGGCCACGAGCTGCGCTTCGCGGACATCGACCCCGAGAGCTTCAACCTCTCGCCGGCGGCCACGCGGGCCGCGGCCGGGCGGCGCACCGTCGCGGTGATGCCCGTCCACCTCTACGGGCGGTGCGCGGATGTCGACGCGCTGCGACTCCCGGGCGCCGCGCTCGTCGAGGACGCGGCCCAGGCGATCGGCGCGACCTACCGCGGCCGCCAGGCGGGGACGCTCGGGGACCTCGCGGGGTTCAGCTTCTACGTCACGAAGAACCTCGGCGCCGTGGGGGATGCGGGCGCGGTGACGACCGGCGACGCGGATGCCGCGGCGCTCGTCCGCAGCCTGCGCGCCCACGGCGAGGTGCGGTCGGAGGGGAGCCGGACGTACCACTACGAGCGCATCGGGAGGAACTCGCGTCTGGACGCGATCCAGGCCGCGGTGCTCCGCGTGAAGCTCGGCCGCCTCGATGCGTGGCAGGCGCGGCGGGCGGAGCACGCGGCGTTCTACGACGAGGCGTTCGCGGGGATCGACGGCGTCGTCCCCCCCTCGCCCCCCCCGGACGGGCGCCACGCGTACCACCAGTACGTGATCCGCTGCGCGCGCCGGGAAGACCTCAAGGCGCACCTCGCGCGAGAGGGCATCCAGACCAACGTCTTCTACCCGCAGCCCCTGCACCTGCAGCCCGCGCTCGGCGCGTTCGGTTTCAGGGAGGGACAGTTCCCGGAGGCCGAGAAGGCTTCGGCGGAGGTGCTCGCGCTCCCCGTGCACGCGCACCTCTCGGCCGGGGACCGCGAGCGCGTGGCGACGGCCGTACGTTCGTTCTACGTGGGGTGACGAGAATCTTGGACGCGGGCCGCGCCCTTCCGCGGCGCCATGGGGCCCCTTGCACGCGGCCCCGGCTTTGCTTCTGTGGACCCCGGATCATGGAGCGACGCAAGGACTACCGGCATCTGTTCCGGTACCGACTGTCCCTCAGGTGCGCGCGGACGAAGCGCGTCATCGCCGACGTCACCACGGACGACGTGAGCGCCTCGGGGCTCCTGCTCTCGGCCCAGAGCCCGCACGGCCTCGTGGCGGGGGACAGGTGCGAGGTGCAGCTCTTCGCGCGGGTCCTCGGCCCGAACAGCGACGATACGCTCGTGATGGCGACCGACGCCGTGGTCGTCCGCTCCGATCCGGTCACGGCCGCGCTCCGTTTCGAGGCGCCGCTCACCTACTAGGCCCCGACCTGCAGCGGAAGAGGGGGGGGGGCCGTCTCCGGCCCGGGGACGGGGCCTCGGGGGGGCTACCCCGGGACCTCGTCGCGCCGCTTGCCGCCGCGCTTGATCTCGAGCAGCCCGTACTTCCGCATCTTGTTGAAGAGGGTCGTGCGGTTGATGTCGAGGAGCTTCGCGGCCTTCTGCCGGTTCCAGTTCACCGACGCGAGCGTCGCGGCGATGATCTCCTTCTCCGGCCCCTCGAGGGCCTTCTTGAGGGGGACGATCGTGCGGCCGTCGGGGCGGAAGTCGAAGGTGTGCGTGCCCTCGCTCGACGCCTGCTGGCCGCTGATCTCCGGCGGGAAGTCCTCGATCCCGAGCTCGGCGGCCCGCGTGAGCACGATCGCGCGCTCGATCGAGTTCTCGAGCTCGCGGACGTTGCCCGGCCACTCGTAGGCCACGAGCTTGGACATCGCCTCGTCCGAGATCCGGCTGATGTCCTTCGTGTTCTCGCGCGCGTAGCGGCGGAGGAAGTGGTCCGCGAGCAGCGGGATGTCGCCGCGCCGCTCCCGCAGGGGCGGGATGTGGATGTTCACGACATTGATGCGGTGGTAGAGGTCCTCGCGGAAGACGCCGCGGTCGACCGCCTCCTTCATGTCCACGTTGGTCGCGAGGATCACGCGGACGTCCACCGCGATCGACTCGTCGTCGCCCACCCGCTCGAAGCGGCGCTCCTGGAGGATCCGAAGCAGCTTGATCTGGAAGGAGGGCGAGGCGGTCGCGATCTCGTCGAGGAAGATCGTGCCGCCGTCGGCGCGGAGGAACTTGCCGAGACGGTCGGCCTCGGCGCCCGTGAACGCGCCCTTCCTGTGGCCGAAGAGCTCGCTCTCGAGGAGCCCCTCGGGCAGCGCTCCGCAGTTGACCTCGACGAAGGGCTTGTCGCGCCGCGGCGAGGCGTGGTGGATCGCCCGGGCGATGATGCTCTTGCCCGTCCCGCTCTCGCCGGTGATGAGGACCGTCGCGCGCGTCGCGGCGACCGTCGCCATCGTCTCGTAGATCTTCCGCATCCGGTGGTCGGCGCCGATCAGGTTCTCGAGCTTCAGCGACCGGGTCAGCTGGCGCTTCAGCTGCTCGTTCTCCTGCGAGAGCCGCCGCTGCTTCAGCGCTCGCTCCACGGTGAGCAGCATCTCCTCGTCGATGACGGGCTTCGTGATGTAGTCCTCGGCCCCCTCGCGCATCGCCTTCACGGCCGACTCGATCGTGCCGTACCCGGTCAGCATGACCACCACGAGGGTCGGGTCCACCTTGCGCGCCTCGCGGAGCAGCCCGAACCCGTCGAGGCCGGGCATGTTCACGTCCGTGAGCAGCAGGTCCGCCCGGAGCCCCTCCTTGAGCGTGCGGAGGGCGCGGTGGGAGTCGGTCTGCACCGCCACGTCGTAGCCGCGACTGCGGAGGAAGACGGCGAGCGAGTCCGCGACGAGCGGGTCGTCGTCCACGATCATCAGGTTGGCTTTGCTCATCGATGCGTCCCCTGGATGGCCGGCACGGCCGCTGCGGCGGCCACGCGGAGCGGGAGTGTCACGGTCACGAGGGTTCCCTTGCCCTTCTCGCTCTCGAAGCGGATCGTGCCTCCGCATCGCTCGACGATGCGGGCGCTGATGGGCAGGCCGAGGCCCGTGCCGCGGCCCACCTCCTTGGTGGTGAAGAAGGGCTCGAAGACGCGGCGGAGGTCCTCCTGCGAGACACCCACGCCGTTGTCCTCCACCTCGATCTCGACGTGGTCGGCGACGCGGCGGACCCGCACGCGCACGAGGCCGCGGGGCCCGAGCGTCTCGACCGCGTCGAGGGCGTTCTTGATGAGGTTCACGAAGACCTGGAAGAGCGCCCGCTGGACGGGGATGTCCACGTACGGGTTCTCGAGCTCGATCGAGGCGCCCGAGCTGCCGGAGGGGGCGAGCGTGCGCACCACCTCCTCGAGCATCGTGCGCAGGTTCTCGAGCTCGTTCTCGATCACGATGTTGCGCGAGAACGTGAGCAGCTGACGGACGATGCTCGTCATCCGCGAGAGGCCGCTCATCGCGCGGCCAAGGTAGTCCGACAGCTCCGTCTTCTCGGCGTCGAGCCCCTCCTGCGTCATCCGGACGTACCGGCGCACGCCGTCGAGGGGGTTGTTGAGCTCGTGGGCGACGCCCGACGCGAGCCGCCCGATCATCGCGAGCTTCTCGGAGATGTCGAGCTGGCTCCGGAGGCGGCGGTTCGTGTGGGAGAGCCGGCCGTGCTCGAGCGCCTTCAGGACGACGACCTGGAGGTGCTCGGGCGGGACCGGCCTCTGGAGGACGTGGAACGCGCCCGCCTTCATGAGGGCGACGGTGTCCTCGACGTCCACCCCGCTGCAGACGACCACGATCGACGTGTCGGGATCCCGGGCGACGAGCTGGTTCGCGAGCGCCCGCCCGTCCGTGCCGGGGAGGTCGCGGTCCGCCACCACGACGGCCGCGGACTCCCTGGCGTAGGTGTCCAGGGCCTCGGCGGCCGTCGACGCGACGCGCACCGCGTGGCCCGCCTGCCGCAGCACGGTGGCGAGACGGTCCCGCTCCTCCGCGGCATGCGATACGACGAGGATCGTCTCGGCCTTCTCTTTCATCCGTTCCCTCGGGCGGGCAGACACCTATCGACCGGCGCGTTGCGATTCTTGAACGGCGTCGCGGTGACCCGCGGATGACGCAATTCCGCCCGGGAACGGAAGTTAGGGAGCACGGCCCTTGCGTCGCCGCCCCGGCAGCGTTAAGGTTCCACCGCGATGAACGTCCTGCTCGCGGAAGACGAGAGAAGCATCGCCGTGACCCTCCGGCATGCCCTCGAGGAGGCGGGCCACAAGGTCCACTCCGTGGCCGACGGCCGGGAGGCCCTCCGCGAGCTCCAGGCGAGGTCCTTCGACCTCCTCATCACCGACATCCGCATGCCGGGGATGGACGGGATCAGCCTCCTCAAGGAGGCGAGGACGCTCGACCCGGCGCCCCACGTGATCGTGATCACGGGGCACGGCACGATCGAGACCGCCGTCGAGGCGATCCGCCACGGGGCCTACGACTACGTCCTGAAGCCCTTCCTCAACGAGGACCTGGTCCGCAAGGTCGCGACGCTCACCGAGTTCCGCCGGCTGAAGAACAAGGTGCAGGCGCTCGAGTCCGAGGTCGGCCTCGACCGGGCGCGCGCGCGGCTCGTGGGCGAGAGCGACGCGATGCGGCGCGTGCTCGCGGTGGTCCGGACGGTCGCCGAGAGCGACGAGGACGTGCTCATCACGGGCGAGACGGGCACCGGCAAGGAGCTGCTCGCGAAGATGATCCACGAGCTGTCGGCCCGCCGCGACGGCCCCTTCGTGGTCCTCTCCTGCTCGGGATTCCCGCAGACGCTCCTCGAGGACGAGATCTTCGGCCACGAGAAGGGCGCGTTCACCGACGCCCGGGCGCTGAAGCCGGGGCGGTTCGAGCGCGCGCACGGGGGCGTGCTCTTCCTCGACGACATCGACGACGTGCCCGTCGAGACGCAGGTCAAGCTGCTGCGCGTGCTCCAGGAGCGGACGCTCGAGCGGCTCGGCGGGGAGAAGACGCTCCGCGTCGACGTGCGCGTGGTCGCGGCGACGAAGGTGGATCTCCAGTCGGCGGTCGAGGACGGCGAGTTCCGCGAGGACCTCTTCTACCGCCTGAACGTGGTGCCGATCACGCTGCCGCCGCTGCGCGAGCGCCGGAGCGACATCCCGCTCCTCATGGCGCACTTCATCGCGGTCCACGGCAAGGGCCGCGGCTACCGGATCTCGGAGGAGACGGAGGAGAAGCTCCTCCGGCACGGATGGCCGGGCAACGTGCGCGAGCTCGAGAACGCCGTCCGCCGCGCGATCGCGATGATCGGCGGCGGCACCGAGCTCCGCGCGGAGGACCTGCTGCTCGGCGGCCCGCGCCCGCCCAAGGAGGAGCCCCAGGCGGGCGAAGGCCAGGTCGAGCGGTCGCTGCGCGACGTCGTGCGCGAGGCCGAGGCGCGCCACATCCGGCGCGTGCTCAAGCACACCGGAAGCCACCGCGGCCGCGCCGCGAAGATCCTCGGGATCTCCCGCAAGAACCTCTGGGAGAAGATGCGCGAGCTGAACATCACGGGCGAGGAAGCGTGAAGGACGTCGACTACTTCGCCTCGGACGTCCACCTCGCCGCGGAGAACCCTCGCGTCTCGGCGCGCTTCCTCGGGTTCCTCGACGAGGTGCGGGAGGAGGGCGGCCGCCTCTTCCTGCTCGGCGACATCTTCGACCTCTGGGTCGGGCCGAAGCAGACGAGGCTCCCGTACGTGATCCCGATCCTCGAGAAGCTCCGCGAGGTCACCCACAGCGGCCTGAAGGTCGTCTACATCGCGGGCAACCGCGACTTCAACTTCGACGCGCGCGTGAACGGGGGCCCGCCGCCCCGCCGGCTGCCGGAGGAGATGACCGTCGAGTCGCAGGGCCGCCGGCTCTTCCTCACGCACGGCGACCTGCTCTGCACGGGGGACCGCGCCTACCGCCGGGTCCGGAGCATCGGCCGGTCGCTCCCCGTGCGCGCGGCGTTCTCCTCGATGCCGCTGCCGCTCTCGACGTTCCTCTCGCGCGGCTTCCGGCGCCTCTCGGCCCGCGTGGTCGCCCGGAAACCCCGCCAGGAGACCGCCGTCGACTTCTCGCGGGTCCGGTCCCACCTGCTCGCGGGCCACGACGCGGTCGTCTGCGGCCACGTCCACCGGGCAGCGCGGTACCGGATCTCCCTCCCCGGGGGGAGGACCGGCGAGTTCCTCACGCTCGGCGACTGGAACCGCGAGGCGGTCTACCTCGTGGGCCGGAACGGGGAGCTGCTGCTCCGGAAGTTCCGGTAGGGGCACACGCCTCCTGCGGCCCGAAGCGGGGGGGCGCGGGGGGCGATGGGGCGGGAGGATCTCCGCGACGGCTGCCCGGAACCCGGAGCCTTCCTTGCGCGCACGGCGCCTGGCGGCGAGAATTGCGGGTTTGCTCGGAGCAGATGTCAGAAGACTTCGTCGTCGCGATCGACGGGCCTGCGGGCGCCGGAAAGAGCACGGTGGCCCGGAGGGTCGCCGAACGGCTCGAGGGGTTCCGGTATCTCGACACCGGGGCCATGTACCGCGCGGTCACGGCATACCTGCTCCGCATTGACAAGGGAAACGCGTCCGAGGAGGAGATGGGGCGCGCCGCCGAGGGACTCTCCCTCGAGGGCGAACGGCTCCTCGTCCACGGCATGGATGTGACGGGAGACATCCGCTCGGCGGCCGTCACGGCCGACGTGAGCAGGGTGTCGGCGGTCCCGCGCGTGCGCCGCGCGGTGCAGGGAAAGCAGCGCGCGGTCCGGGGGCGCCTCGTCGCGGAGGGCCGGGACATCGGGTCCGTGGTGTTCCCGCAGGCGGCCGTCAAGGTCTACCTCGACGCCGCGCTCGACGAGCGCGCACGCCGGCGCCACAAGCAGGTGCCCGAGTTCTCGGCGGACGAGTACAAGGGCCAGCTGGAAAGGCGCGACCGCCTCGACAGCACGCGGGAGGACTCGCCTCTCGTGAAGGCCGAGGACGCTTTACTGATCGACACGACGAACCTCACCATCGAGCAGGTGGTGGGGAGGGTGGAGGCGCTCGTTCGCGAGCGGCTCCGCCGCGGCGGAAGGTCCGCCGCGGAGTAGAAAGGCTAGGGCGGCGATCCCGTCCCGGCGCGGAAGCGCGCGGGAGGTCCGGGGTCATGCGGCAAGGCCCCCGCAACACGAAGGGAAATCCAATGGCACGAGGCATCGACGTCGTTCGCAAGTACGACCTGCCCGCGGAGGAACTGGAGCAGAAGGTCATCGAGGCCTTCGCCGAGCTCCCGGCGCAGGACGTCGAACGGCAGTACGAGGATTCCGTCCGGGAGTTCGAGCCCGAGACGATCCTCAAGGGCAAGGTCCTGAACGTCGTCAACCAGGAAGTGATCATCGACATCGGCTACAAGTCCGAGGGCGTGATCCCGCTCCACGAGTTCGGCGAGCACGCCGACGTGGACATCGGCGACGAGATCGAGGTGCTGCTCGACGAGATCGACGAGCAGACCGGCATGATCCGCCTCTCCAAGCGGAAGGCGGACCGGATCCGTGCGTGGAACGAGATCCTCAAGACGCACAAGGAGGGCGACGTCGTCCGCGGCGTCGTCCAGCGGAAGATCAAGGGCGGCCTGCTCGTGGACGTGGGCGTGCCGGTCTTCCTGCCGGCGAGCCAGGTCTCGCTGCGGCGCACCGCCGACATCAGCGAGTACATCGGCAAGGAGATCGAGGCCCGGATCATCAAGATCGACGAGCAGCGGATGAACATCGTCGTCTCGAGGCGCAAGCTCGTGGAGGAGCAGCGCGAGGCGGCGAAGAAGAAGCTCCTCGAGGAGATCCAGGAGGGCGAGATCCGCCACGGCGTCGTGAAGAACATCGCCGACTTCGGCGCGTTCGTCGACCTCGGCGGCATCGACGGCCTGCTGCACATCACCGACATGAGCTGGACGCGCATCAACCACCCGTCGGAGGCGGTGTCGATCGACCAGGAGATCGAGGTGATGGTCCTGCGCGTGGACCGCGAGAAGGAGCGGATCGCGCTCGGCCTGAAGCAGCGCCTCCCGTCGCCCTGGGACGAGCTGGAGCTCAAGTACCCGGTCGGCTCGAAGGTCAAGGGCAAGGTCACGAACGTGACGAGCTACGGCGCCTTCGTGCAGCTCGAGAACGGCCTCGAGGGCCTCGTGCACGTCTCCGAGATGAGCTGGACCCGCCGCGTCAACCACCCGTCCGAGGTCGTGAAGGTGGGCGACGAGGTCGAGGTCGTCATCCTCGAGATCAACAAGGAGAAGCAGGAGATCGGCCTCGGCATGAAGCAGGCCGAGGTGAACCCGTGGGACCTGGTCGAGGAGAAGTACCCCCCCGGCACGTCGGTCGAGGGCAAGGTGCGGAACCTCACGAACTACGGCGCCTTCGTCGAGCTCGAGGAGGGCATCGACGGCCTCCTGCACATCTCCGACATGAGCTGGACCAAGAAGGTCACGCACCCGAGCGAGCTCATCAAGGAGGGCGACAAGGTGAAGGCCGTCGTCCTGTCGGTGGACCGCGAGAAGAAGCGGATCTCCCTCGGCATGAAGCAGCTCGGCACCGACCCGTGGAAGACCGAGATCGCGGAGCGCTACCGGGTCGGCGACGTGGTCGTCGGCACGGTGACGAAGATCACGAACTTCGGCGTCTTCGTCGAGCTCGAGGCGAACCTCGAGGGGCTCCTGCACGTCTCGGAGCTCTCCACGAAGAAGATCCAGTCGCCCGAGGACGTCGTCCAGGTGGGCGACCAGGTCGAGGTCACGATCCTGAAGGTCGACCCGGAGGAGAGGAAGATCGGCCTCTCGCTCATCGCCGCCGACGACGGCAGCGGGCCGAAGATCGTGCGGAAGGGCCCCGGCGCTGCCGCCGCGGCCCCGAAGAAGCCCGCGAAGGCCAAGAAGGCCAAGGCGGAGGCCGCGGGGAAGCCCGCGGAGGAGCAGCCGGCCGAGGCCGTGGAGGCAGCGCCCTCCCCGCCCCCGGAGCCCCCCGCCCCCTCCCCGGCAGAGGACGCGTGACGCGCCGGTGAACCTGAAGCGATAGAGGAGGCGCCTCCCGTGAGGCGCCTCCTTCCCTTCCCGGCCCTGCTCGCCGCCGCGTGCGGCTCGACCCCGGATCCGGTCCCGCAGGAGCGGGTCGTGATCGAGCCCAGAAAGCCGAAGGGCGACCCGAGGCAGGCCCCGGAGTGGTTCGACCGGGAGATCGAGGCCGCGGCGGAGGACCTCCGCACGGGTCGTCTCGAGGAGGGCCTCGCGCGGGTCTACCGCGCGCAGGCGGAGGATCCCGCGGGCGAGGACGCGCTCGACCTCGACGACCTCCTGCGCCGCCTCAACCAGGCCGTGCTCGACCTCCCGACGCTCGACGCCACCGTGGAGGCGGAGCGCGAGCCGATCGTGTTCGGCGACCCCGTGCGGATCGTGGTGCGGCTCTCGAACCCGGGGCCGCGGACCGTGCGGATCCCCGTGCGGCCGAAGAACCCGTCGTCCCCCTCGGCCATGGGCCCGCGCGCCGCCCCGGAGACCTCGGCCGCGCTCTTCGTGCTCGACGTCGTGCGGACGGAGTACGACGTGAACGCGCGCGTCGTGACGTCGCGGAAGCAGGTGCACCGTCCGCTCCGCCGCGACCTCGAGCTCCCGCCGCGCGCCACGACCGAGATCGTGTTCACGATCGAGGGTGCGGGCAACGACCGCCCGCTCGAGGGGTTCCGCACCTACGCGGTGGGGGGGCAGCTCCGCGCGGCGGTGGTCGAGCTCGGGGGGCTCCGGCGCTACGAGGCGCTGAGGATCCGCGCGGGCACGCTGCGCTCCTTCCGGCCGAACTACGAGCACCTCGCGGACGACCCCGTGCGCCGCGTAGGCCAGGCGATCGAGCGGCAGGCGCCGACGCACCTGCTGACCGCCGCGGCGCTCGTCCCCCGGGCGCGGCGGGGGGAGGCGGTCGAGGCGCTGGTCGGGTCGCTCCGCGGGGGCGGGCCGATGGACTTCGCGGCGTGCGCGGCGCTCTCGTACCTCACGAACGCCGGCCTCGGCAACGACGCCGACGC
>WYBS01000201.1 GCA_011525755.1 Planctomycetaceae bacterium | reverse complement strand
GTCGTCGAGGGCCTTCTGCTGCTTCGACATGTCGTCGCGCAGCTCGGCGATCTTTGCCTGGATCGCGGCGAGCTTGTCCTCCTGCTCCGTCAGCGTCTTCACGTAACGCTGGTAGATCTGCGAGGTCCGGTCGAGGCGGTCCATGTTCTCGCGGATCCGCTTCTGGTCCTCCCTGATCTCCGCGACCTGCTGCACGTTCCGCTGCAGCTCCGCGTTCGTCTGCGAGAGCGCCTGCTTCATCTGCACGATCTCCGCGAGCGCCTCGCGCACCTTGTCCGAGACCTGCGGCGCCCGGATGTACACCTCGATCGCGTCCTCGCGCAGGTTCGAGAGCGCGATCTGCTGCGCGAGCTGCCGCTCCTCGGCCACCTCGATCAGCCCGCGCTCGCCCGGCTTCACGTCGGCCGCGAACCGGTACGCGTCGCGCGTCCGCTCGGCGGCCTCGGGCCGCAGCAGCTTCCAGTCCGCCTCGAACGGGTGCTCCACGAGCACGCGCTTCGCCTTGGTTCCGCGGTTCCGGATGCCGTACGCCTTCTCCCGCAAGAGCCGGTTCGTCGCGATGAGCGTGCCCTTGAAGAGCCGCACGGAGACGAGCTGCGCGGGCATGCTCTTCGCCACGGGCTCCACCTCGGTGTCGAGGTCGAGCGCGTAGGAGAGGAGCCGCTCGCCGCCCGGCTCGAGATCGTCGATCAGCGCGTCGCCCGCGTAGGTCCCCTCGTCGAAGACGGTGATCGGGCCCTGCATCAGGTGGAGCGCGGTCGTGTTCTTGAGACGCAGCCCGTTGAGCGGGTGCTTGCCGTGCACGCGCTCGTCGTAGATGGAGACCTTCTCGCCCGAGACCTCCGCGCCGACGATCGGCAGAAGCGCCGACTTCTGCCGCGGCAGCGTCACCGGCGCCTCGATCGAATACCGGAAGAGCTCGCCGACCTCGCCGCCGGCCGCCGCGGGCGCGACCTCGCGCGCCGCGAAGCCCGCCTTCGCCGACTCCGCCGCCGGCGCCCCCGGAGCCCCCCCGCGCAGCTTCCGCCGCATTTCGGCGCCCGCGTCCTTCGCCGGGGCGCCGCTCTCCGCCTCCTCCTTGTCGAGAAGCTCCATCGCCTCCTCGTACCGCTTCGCGGTGAGCGACTCGTAGAGCCGCAGCCGCATCTCGGGCCGCGTCACGTAGAGCGGCTGGTAGAGGTCCATCACGAACGAGATCGGGCGACCCGAGACCAACGTGAGCTTCACCTCCTTCCAGTCCTCGTCGGTCGTGTTCTCGACGATCGCGAAGCCCTGGAGCCACGGCGCGCCCTCGCCGAGCACGAGCCGGTAGCTCGTCTTCCACACCGGGCTCTCGGCGATGTACCCGACGCGCACGCGGCGCTGACCCTCGCCCTGGAACCGCACGGCCACCGTCTTCTTCTGCGTGTCGTGCCCCTGCGCGAGCGTCGCCAGCGCGAGCCGCAGCTCCGCGTCGAGCTCCGGCCGCAGGAACCGGATCCGCTGGATGTCGTCGAGCGCGACCGAGGAGAGGCCGTCGGGCGTGAGCAGGTTCAGGAACGCCTTCGGGACCGTCGTGTCCTTGACGGGCACCGCGCGCATCTCGACGCCCACGATCGTGCCGCGCACCGCGCCCGGCGCGAGCATCTCGATCTCCTCGCCGCGCGCCTGCGCGAGGATCTGCGCGAGCGCCGGGTCGCCGGTGAGGTCGATCGCGAACGACTTGAGCGTCTTCGTGACCGGGTCGCGCGACGCGTAGGTGACGCTCGACACCTGCCCGCCGTCGAAGTCGCGCAGCACGAGGCTCTTCAGGAGATCGTTCACGTCCTTCGCGTCGAACGAGAGCTCGAGCCGCGCGGCGCCGGTGACGTCGCCGTCGCGCTGGAAGTAGCCGACGCCGCTCGTGAAGAGCACGAGCTGCTTCAGCGGCAGCTCGACCTTCGGCTCTTCCTGGGCGGAGATGGCGGTAGCGAGAAGGAGCAACGCGGTCTTGCGCATTCCCGCATCTTACGCCCGGAGGGAAGGCGTCCCGCGCGGTGCGGCGCATCGCTGCGCGGGGAGGGAAGGGGGCGCGGGGGGAGGGAGGGGCGACGCCCGACGGTCGTGCGACCGGGCCCGCGCGCTACACGGGCTCCACCTTCTCGTCGAGCGTCTTGCAGAGCTCGACGAGGAGGTGGTGCGACTGCTCCCTGATCATCTTCGCGCACGGCTTCGCCTTCTCCACGAGCCAGAAGGTGCCGGCGGTCTCGCGCGCCATGGTCACGAGCGCCTGGAAGCCCTCGAGATTCTGGTAGGAGGCGTTGTAGACCTCGCCCTGGCGCACCTCGATCGAGCCCTGGCCGTCCTTGAGCGAGAGGTGGAGCGTGCCGCTCCGCTGGTTGTGGATGAGCAGCTGGAGCACGTCGATCAGGCTGAAGGTCTCGAGCTTCCCCGCGAAGTTGGTGGGGGCCGCGCCGTCGCGCCGCAGCACGCGGAGCATCTCGTTGTCGATGTCGGTCCCGAACGAGAGCTTCTCGATCGCGACCGTGCCGGTGTCGAAGAGCTCCTCCGGCGTCTCCTGCTCGTCCATCATGAGCATGTAGATCGTCGCGCCGATGCGGATGAGGCAGCCGTCCTTGATCGCCGTCCTGTCCCAGATGCGGGCGTCGTTGACGTAGGTGCCGTTGCGGCTGCCGAGGTCCTCGATGAAGAGGGCGCTCCGGCCTTCGCCGCCGACCGTGATGCGCGCGTGCCGCCGGGAGCAGGCCATGTCGGAGACCACGACCTCGCAGCCCTGCCCGCGCCCGAGCACGTAGCTCTTGTTCTTCGAGAGCTCGATCTTCTGGCCGCTGACGGTGATCAGGGACGGCATGCTGGCGGAATCGACATCGACCAAGGGGCCCTCGCGCCTGAAGCCTCCCCCCTCTCCCCCCGGCCCCCTCACCCCCCCTAACCGATCCCGACGCGCGGCTCGTCGATCCACGTCGACTTGCACTTCGGGCAGCGGCCGGGCTTCAGGAGCTTCCCCTTGGTGAAGACGAACCCGCACTTCTGGCAGGCGGCGGGCTCGACGATCAGGCGAAGCCCCTCGTGCTTGAGGCTCTTCCTCAGGTGCTCGAGGTCGTCCGCGAGGTCCTGGACCCGCGTCTTCTCGATCCGCGCGATCTCGGAGAGCGGGAGCATCCTGCCGCGGAGGAGGTCGACGAGCTCCTTGCGGAACACGGCGCCACTGTACCGTTTTGGGACCGGGCACGCCGTTCGCGCGCAGGCGCGCGCACGTGCGGAACGTCGGTTCCGCGCGACACGGAGGAGAGGACTTGAACACCGGCGACACCGCATGGAGCCTCGTCTGCACGGGGCTCGTGCTGCTCATGACCCCGGGGCTCGCGTTCTTCTACGGCGGGCTCGTGCGCGAGCGGAACGCGATCAACACGATGAAGATGAGTTTCTCCGCATTGGGGCTCATCGCGCTCCAGTGGGCGCTCGTCGGCTACTCGATGGCGTTCGGCCCCGGCGGGTGGCTCGTCGGCGGTCTCGAATGGGGGGGGCTCGGGGGGGTCGGCGAGGAGCCGCACGCCGTCTACGGGCCGACGATCCCGCACCTCGTGTTCATGGCGTTCCAGATGATGTTCGCGATCATCACGCCGGCGCTCATCTCGGGCGCGGTGGTGGGGCGGATGCGGTTCAAGGCGTACGCGGCGTTCATCGTGCTCTGGGCGCTCCTCGTCTACAACCCGCTCGCGCGGTGGGTGTGGAGCACGGAGGGTTGGATCGCCCGGCTAGGCGCGATCGACTTCGCGGGCGGCACCGTCGTGCACGTGAGCGCGGGCGTGAGCGCTCTGGTGGCGGCGCTCGTGCTCGGGCCGCGGCGTCGCTCGCACGCGCGGCCGCACAACGTGCCGTTCGTGATCCTCGGCGCGTCGCTGCTGTGGTTCGGCTGGTTCGGGTTCAACGGCGGCTCGGCGCTCGGCGCGAACGGCGTGGCGGCGCTCGCGGTGGTGACCACGATGCTGTCGGCGTCGGCGGCGGTGTCCGTGTGGATCGCGACGGACCTGCTGCGCGGGAGGAAGCCGACGGTGGTGGGCGCGTCGATCGCCGCGGTCGT
>WYBS01000200.1 GCA_011525755.1 Planctomycetaceae bacterium | reverse complement strand
GGTCGGCAGCGCGCCTCGCCGGCGCCGCAACGCGGCCGCTTGCGCGGCCGCGCAGAGCGGCGTCCCTTCGGGACCGGCTTCTCGCTCGGCCTCGGGCCGACGCCGGGATTTCTTCACAAGCTCTGAGCGCGGGCGCGGCCCAGGGGAAGGGGTGGGGCCGGGGGAGGGGGCGGTCGCCGGGATTGCGACGCGGACCGGCTCCCGTGCTAACCTAAACGCCTTCGTATGGCCAAAGAAGAACCGGTTCGCGTCGAGGGGAAGGTCGTCGAGGTCCTCCCGAGCACGCGTTTTCGCTGCGAGATCGAGGGCGGGATCCAGGTGCTCTGCCACGTCTCCGGGCGGATGCGTCGTCACCGGATCCGCATGCTCCCGGGCGACGTGGTCACGATCGAGATGTCGCCCTACGACCTCTCGAAGGGGCGCATCGTCTACCGCGGTCCGCTCCGCCGTCAGGAGGACCTCCGCGAGGACGACGACGCCGCGCGCAAGCCCCCTGAGAAGCGGCCGTACGTGCCGCCGAAGAAGCGGCCCGGCTAGGAGCCGGCCTGCTACGCGTGCGCGGTCCGGACCGCAACCGCGTGAGCGGATACGGATCGGCCGTGGCCCGGTCGCCTTGCCGCCCTACGGCCTAGGGTCTGTCTGGAAAGTCGGCCGTAAGGGCCGAGGCTGAGCGAGCCGCGGCCAGACGAGGAAGGCCGACGAGCCGTATTGACGGAGAAATACGGTGAGGAGGCCTGCCGAAGTATGGCGGCGGCGTAGCCGGCCGAATCCAGGACGACTTTTCGGACAGACCCTAGAGCCTTGAGCCTGTTCAAGCGGCTTCGTGCGCGGCGAGCTCCCGCTCGCGCTTCCACTCCTGGAAGGTCACGGGCGGATCCTGCCACTCGGCGACCGTGTCCGCGCCGAACTTCTCGACCAGCCACTCGAGGTAGCTGATGCGGAGAAGCGTCTCGCGGCCCGGCTCCTTCTTGCGACGGCGGCGAGGCACGTCGCCGACGCGGGGAGAGGTACGGATGGAACCCTTCATGGCATTCTGCTAGGCGCCTAGGTCAGGCGCGCGGCGGGGACCTGAGTCACACTCTCCAATACGCGGGTTCGACGCCGGGGAGCACGTAAAAATTCCGTATCGACAGGGTCCTGTTCGGGGGGACCGCCTGGAGTGGCAAGTCCGCGGGGGTTTTCCGGCCCCCCCGCATCCCCGGGGATGCCCCCCCCCGACCCCCCCCGGATCGCCTATTTCAGCCAGCGGCCGCCGTCCACGCGGAGCGTCTCCCCTGTCACGAAATCGTGACCGAGCAGGAAGAGGACGGCCTCGGCGACCGCCTCCGGGCCGCCCAGCCGGCCGAGCGGCGTCGCCGACGTCATGGCCGCGGCGAGGTCGTCGCCCGCGCCCTCCGGGAGGAGGATCGGGCCGGGCGCGACGGCGTTCACGCGGACCTCGGGAGCGAGCGCGCGCGCGAGGCCCCGCGTGGCGGCCTCGAGCCCGGCCTTGGCGGCGAAGTAGGGGAGGCGGTCGGCATAGGGGCGTTCGGTCGCCCAGTCCGTCACGTTGACGATGGCGCCGGAGCCCGCCGCGCGCATGCGGAGGCCGGCGTCGCGTGCGAGGAAGAAGGGGGCCGTGAGGTTGACCGCGATCGAGCGCTCCCAGGACGGCTCGTCCAGCTCCTCGAGCGGAGTCCGCTCGTAGACCGACGCGTTGTTGACGAGGAAGTCGAGGCGGCCCAGCCGCTCGGCCGCCTGCGGCACGAGGCGGGCGCGCTCCGCCGGGTCGGCAAGGTCGGCGCGGAGGACGATGCTGCCTGAGCACCGCTCCGCGAGGTCGCGGGCCTCCGCCTCGGACGAGCGCGTGTGGATCGCGACGCGGACGCCCTTCCCCGCGAGCGCAAGGCAGATCGCGCGGCCGATCCGCCGCGCGCCGCCGGTCACGAGGGCCGTTCTTCCTCCGAGGTCCACGGGGCTCATCCTGCGTTCAGGGCACGGGTCCCTTCTGGCCGGGCCGGAAGGCGGCGACGACCTTCTCGTCCGTCGTCAGGTAGGGGCCCTCCAAGAGGTCGATGCAGTAGGGGATCGCGGGGAAGACGGCGAGGAGGCACTCGCGGATCGCGCGGGGGCGGCCGGGCAGGTTCACGACGAGGGTCCGGCCGCGGATCCCCGCGATCTGGCGGGAGAGGATCGCCGTCGGGACCTTCGCGAGCGACACGGTGCGCATCCGCTCGCCGAACCCGTCGAGGATCCTCTCGCAAACGGCCTCGGTCGCCTCGGGCGTCACGTCGCGGGGCGCGGGCCCCGTGCCGCCCGTCGTCACGACGAGGCAGCACTTGCGTTCGTCCGCCATCCGCCGGAGCTCCGCCTCGATCAGCGGGCGCTCGTCGGCGACGATGCGGTAGATCGCCTCCCACGGCGAAGTGAGGAACTCCGAGAGGCAGGCGCGGATCGCCGGGCCGCCCTCGTCCTCGTACTCGCCGCGGCTCGCGCGGTCGGAGACGGTGAGGATCCCGATCTGCGCGGGTTCCCCGGCCCCCCCCCGACTCATGCGACCTCGATCGTCGTCTTCTTCATGAGCAGCGGCTCGCTCGTCGCGCCGCTCCTCGATCCCCGCTTCTCCAGCGCCTTCAGGGTGTCCATGCCCTCGACGATCTCCCCGAAGATCGTGTGCTTGCCGTCGAGGTGCGGCGTCGGAACGAACGTGAGGAAGAACTGGCTGCCGTCCGTGCCCGGCCCGGCGTTCGCCATGCTGAGGAGGCCGGGCTTGCTGTGGCGGACACTGCTGTCGAACTCGCCGTCGTACTTGTAGCCGGGGCCGCCTGTGCCGGTGCCGAGCGGGCAGCCACCCTGCGCCATGAAGCCGTCGATCACGCGGTGGAACCTGAGTCCGTCGTAGAAGCCGAGCTTCGAGAGGTAGACGGTGCTCGATGCGTGCATCGGAGCGACCGAGGGCAGGAGCTTCACCTTGATCGTGCCGATGTTCGTCTCGATGGTCCAGAAGTAGGAGCGCTTGCCGTCGAACGGGAACTTCGGCGGCTTCGGCACCGAGGTGCGCCAGCGGCTGTCCTTCGTGTCGATCTTTCTCTCGCGGATGAAGTCGTCGCAGGCCTGGATTGCAGGATCGTTCATGCCCGCCATGGTAACGGCTGACCTGCGCGAACGCCGCAAACCCGCGCGGGGGAAGGGTTTGCGGGGGCCGGGGTGCGCCGGCGTCGGCGCACCCCGGGGGGCCGGCGCCGCTACCGGCGGACGCGCTCGATCACGACCTCCGCCGGCCGGCAGACGGTCTGGCAGACCGGCGAGTGGCCGTGCGCGAACTTCAGCAGGTCGTCGAGCTCCTCGTCGGGGCAGTCGGCCTCGATGTCCAGCTCGATGCGGATCTTCTCGTAGCCCGGCGCCACCGCGTCGTCGAGGCCGAGCAGCCCCTCGAGGTTGATGTCGCCCTTGAGCGTCGTCGAGAGCCGCTTGATCCGGATCCCGCGGGCCGCCGCGTGCAGCACGGTCGTCGTGGTCACGCACCCCGCGAGCGCGTGGAGGAGGAACTCGACCGGGTTCCCGCCCTCGTTGTTGCCGAGCAGCACCGGCGGCTCGCCGTTCACGAAGACGAAGGGCTCCTTCCTGGAGTCGTCCTCGCGCCCGGCGCCGTAGAAGTCCTTGATCGTCGAGCGGTTCTCGCCGCCGTCGATCCACTTGTTCCTCGCGCGGAACTCGAACCGCGCGAGCGTCGGCTGCGCCTTGATCGCCTCGATCGTCTCGAACATCTTCTCGGTGTCGAGGCCGTTGAGCGTGGTCTTGGTCTTCATTGCGGTCTCCTTTCTGCGGCGACATAGAACACGAGCCGTGCCAAGGAGAGCGCTCCGCCGCAAGTCGCGAAACCGCAGCCACTTGGGGCGAAACGGGGGGGCTCCGGGGGCCTCACGGGATCTCGTGATTCCCGAGATCCCGGGAGCCGCGGTCACGAACGGTCGGCAGGCTTCCGGATCCCGAGCTTCTTCATCCGCGAGGAGAGCGTGTTCGGGTTGAGCCCGAGGAGCCGCGCCGCGCCGCCCTCGCCCGAGATCTTCCAGCCCGCGGCCTCGAGCGCGCGCTCGATGTTTCTCCGCTCGAGATCCTCGACCTCCGTGACCGTGAGCACGCGGTCATCCGGCGCGGGCGCCGCGACCGCCGCCGCGGCCTCGGGAAGCGCGCGGTCGAGGTTCAGCGTCCGGCCGTCCTTCGACGTGATGAGCGCCCGCTCGATCACGTTCTGGAGCTCGCGCACGTTCCCCGGCCAGTCGTAGCGGCGGAGCCTCGCCTTGGCGTCGGGCGAGAGCGCGGCGGCCGTGCGCCCCCGCTTCCTCGCGAAGCCCCGCGCGAACGCCTCGGCGAGAAGCACGACGTCCTCGCCGCGTTCGCGGAGCGGCGGCAGGTGGAGCGGGAAGACGTTCAGCCGGTAGAGCAGGTCCGCCCGGAACGCGCCCTCCTTCGCCATCCTCCCGAGGTCCCGGTTCGTGGCCGCGACGACGCGCACGTCGACGCGCACGGTCCGCGCGCTCCCGAGCGGCTCGAACTCGCCCTCCTGGAGCACGCGCAGGAGCTTCGCCTGGAGCTCGGGGGGCATCTCGCCCACCTCGTCGAGGAAGATCGTGCCCTTGTCCGCGAGCTTGAACCGGCCGTCGCGGCGCTGGAGCGCGCCGGTGAAGGCGCCCTTCTCGTGCCCGAAGAGCTCGCTCTCCTGGAGGTTCGCGGGGATCGCGGCGCAGTTCACGGTGACGAGGGGGCCCTTCGCCCTTGCGCTCTTCCGGTGGATCGCGCGGGCGATCAGCTCCTTGCCCGTCCCCGTCTCGCCCGTCACGAGGACCGTCGCGTCGGTCGCGGCGACGCGCTCGACATCCGCGAGCGCCTGCCGCAGCGCGGGGCTCTGGCCCACGATCTCGTCGAAGCCGTGGAGCTCGTCCAGCTCGGCGCGGAGGTAGCGGAGGCGCTCCTCCGCCTCGAGGCGCTCGTTGCCGTCGCGGAGGATGAGCGTGAAGTACGTGCGCCCCTGCACCTCGAACCGCGAGAGGGTTGCTTCCGCGGGGAAGGTCTCGCCCGTCCCCCGCGCCCCCTCGATTCCGTCCGGGATCCAGATCGACCGCTTCCCCTCGGGCTGGCGCTCCAGCTCGGCCACGAGGTAGGCGAGCTTGCCCTTCGCCGCGCGCGTCACGAACGCGTCCGTGCCCATGAGCTTCCCCGCATCGCACCGGAACACGCGCTCCGCCGCCGCATTCATGCCGGTGACCCTGAGGTCGCCGTCGATCTCGACGATCGCGTCCATCGCGCTGTCGAAGAGCGCCGAGAGCCGCCGCTCCCGTTCGCGCAGGTCGCGGTCGCGGCGCAGCCGGCGGAGCTCGGCCGCCGCGCGGCCCGCGAAGATCCGGAAGATCGCGAGGACGCGTTCGTCCTCGCCCATCGGCCTGTCGTCGAGGACGGCGAGGTGGCCGAGCAGCCGCCCGTCGGTGTCGAGGAGGGGCACGCCCAGGTAGGAGACGGCGCCGAGCGGCACGAGATCCTTGTCGGCCGAGTAGATCTCGACGACGCGATCCGGAACGAGGACGAGGCGGCATTCCTCGATCACGGTCTCGCACGCGGTCCCCTCGATCCCGTACTCGTAGTCCGCGATGTACCGGTCGCCGGCCCAGAACGAGAGCGCGCGCAGGCGGCGCCCCTCCTCGATCCATTCGGTGACCCACGCGCACTTCTTCCCCGTGGCGCGGGCAAGGTGGATGGCGAGCGCGTCGAAGAACGCCTCGCCGGTCGCGGGGGCCGTCCCCTCGACGATCTCGCGGAGCGTCCGCGGATCGAGCGGCGTGTCCTCCCGGGCGGCCATGGGCCGAATCTAGCGCGGCCGCGCGATCGCGGCAACCCGGTCCCCCGGAGCCCCCCCCGACCCTATTTGACCTCGATCGACGTCTTCGTCATCACGAGGCGTTCGGACGTCTCGCCCGTCTGGGAGCCGCGCTTCTCCAGCTCCCTGAGCGTGTCCATCCCCTCGACGACCTCGCCGAAGATCGTGTGCCTCCCGTCGAGATGCGGCGTCGGCACGAAGGTGAGGAAGAACTGGCTGCCGTCGGAGCGGGGCCGGCCCGTGTTCGCCATGCTGAGGAGGCCGCCGCGGTCGTGGCGCACGCGCGTGTCGATCTCGCTCGCGTACTTGTAGCCGGGGCCGCCGCTGCCGTTCCCGACCGGGTCGCCGCCCTGCGCCATGAATCCGGGGATCACGCGGTGGAAGACGAGGCCGTCGTAGAACCCGAGGCGCGCGAGGTAGATCGTGCTCGAGACGTGCATCGGCGCGACCTGCGGCATGAGCTTGATCCTCACCGTGCCGACGTTGGTCTCGATGACCCAGTAGCAGGTGCTCGAGGGATCGAAGAGGAGCTCGGGCGGCTCCGGGAGGCGCAGCTTCCATCCGTCCTTCGATGTGTCGATGCCCGACTTCGCGATGAAGGCGTCGCACTCCCTGATCGGGTCGGCCGGCGGCGCTTCCTGTCCGGCGGGCGCGGACGTCTTGCTGCAGCTTGCGGCGGCGAAGGCGAGGAGGAGCGTCGCGAGGAGGCGGGGCATCGGGGATCTCCGTGCGGCCGCGAGTCTCGGCGGCCGGGCTGAAGAGTGTAGCGCGCCCCGGCGGGGTCTCAACCCGGTCACGCGCCCGGCTGGGGCCATCGCGGCTTCCGCTTCTCGAGGAAGGCGGCGACGCCCTCCCGGAAGTCCGCGCTCATGCGGGCGTCCGCGTTCTCCTCGCAGGCTCTCGCGAGGCCCTCGGCGAGCGGGAGGTGGGGGAGCGAGAGGAACACGCGCTTCGTGTGGGCGACCGCGCCGGGGCCCGTGTGCGCGATCTCCTCGCCGAGCACGCGGACGGCGCCCTCGAGGTCGTCGGTCACCTTCCAGAGCCCGAGCCGCTCCGCCTCGGCCGCGTCGAGCTGCCGCCCGGTCAGGCAGAGATCCCGCGCGACGCGCGCGCTCACGACGCCGAGCAGGAACTTGAGGACGATCGCCGGCACGAACCCGAGGCGCACCTCGGTGAAGCCGATGCGCGCCGTCGGCAGCGCGAAGGCGAAGTCGCACGCCGCGACGAGACCCGCGCCGCCGCCGAGCGCGTGGCCGTTGACCGCCGCGACGACGGGCAGCGGATGCTCCGCGACCATCCGGAAGAGCTCCGCGAACGACCGCGCGTCGGCGACCTGCTGCTCCCGCGTCGCGGACCGCATCTTCTGCAGCGCGGCGAGATCCGCGCCCGCGCTGAACGTGCCGCCGACCCCCGTGATCGCGATCAGGCGCGCGTGCCCCGGGTCCTCGAGCGCGCCCTTGAGCGCGGCGACCAGCTCGGCGGAGAACACGTTGCGCCGCTCGGGGCGGTTGAACGTGATCCAGCGGACCGGCCCGGCGTCGCGGACGAGGACTGCGTTCATGTCTGGAACACCCCCGTGCGCAGCGGCTCTAGGTCGGTCCGGTGCGACGCGCACTCGAGGGCGACGGAGAGGAATCGCCGCGTCTCGCGCGGGTCGATGAGCGCGTCGATCCAGAGGCGCGACGCCGCGAAGATCGGGTCGGTCTCGCGCTCGTACTTCTCGCGGACCTCCTTGTAGAACGCCTGCAGCTCGGCCTCGTCGACAGCCTCGCCCCGCCGCTTGAGCGACGCTGCGCGCACCTCCGTGATCGTGCCCGCCGCCTGCTCCGGGCCCATCACGCAGTAGCGCGCCTGCGGCCACGCCGCGATGAACGCGGGGTCGTACGCCTTGCCGCACATCGCGTAGTGGCCCGCGCCGAACGACCCGCCGAGGATCACCGTGATCTTCGGGACGACCGAGTTCGACACCGCGTTCACCATCTTCGCGCCCGCGCGGATGATCCCCTCCTTCTCGGAGGCGGGCCCGACCATGAATCCGTTCACGTCGTGGAGGAACACGAGCGGGATCCGGTTCTGGTTGCAGTCGAGGATGAACCGCGCCGCCTTCTCCGCGGAGTCGGAGTAGATCACGCCGCCCATCTGCCACGGCTTGCCGGGGTCGCGGACGTGCTGCTTCTGGTTCGCGACGATCCCGACCGACCAGCCGTCGATCCGCGCGAAGCAGCAGACGATCGTCTTGCCGTAGGTCGCGCGGTACTCGGTGAACGCGCTCGCATCGACGAGACGGGCGATGACCTCGCGGACGTCGTACTCCTGGAGCGGGTCGCTGGGGACGATCGACGCGAGGTCCTCGGCCTCGAAGCGGGGGGGCGCGGGGGGGTCGCGGCGGAAGACGGGCGGCGGCGGGTGGCCGAGGGACGCCGCGATCGCCTGGATGCGCTTCAGGCACGAGGGGTCGTCCTTCTCGTGGAAGTCGATCGTGCCCGAGACCTCGGCGTGGAGCTTCGCGCCGCCGATCTCCTCGGCGGTGAACTTCTTCCCGACCGCCTTCGCGACGAGGTCGGGGCCCGCGAGGAAGAGGCCAGACCCCTCCGTCATGAGCACGGTGTCGCACATGATCGGCAGGTAGGCGCCGCCGGCGACGCACATCCCCATGATCGCGGCGATCTGCGGGACGCCCCTCGCGCTCATCACCGCGTTGTTGCGGAAGACCCGGCCGAAGTCGTCCTGGTCGGGGAAGACCTCGTCCTGCATCGGCAGGTTCACGCCGGCGCTGTCGACGAGGTAGATCGTGGGGAGCCTGCACTCGAGCGCGATCGTCTGGTTGCGGATCACCTTCTTCGCGGTCATCGGGAAGAAGGCGCCGCTCGCGACCGTCGCGTCGTTGGCGATCACCATGAAGGGCCGCCCCGCGATCCGCGCGATCCCGGTGACGACCCCCGCGGCCGGCGCCTGCCCGTCGTACATCCCCGAGGCCGCGTGGACGCCCAGCTCGAGGAAGTCGTGCGTGAGCTGCGCGATCCGCTCGCGCGCGGTGAGCCGCCCCTTCGCGTGCTGGGCATCGATCCGCTTCGGGCCGCCGCCCTCGTGGATCCTCTTCTCGGCGGCGCGGATCTTCACGAGCTTCTCGAGCACCATCTGGCGGTTGGCCTTGGCGGCGCCGTTGCTCGCGAGCCTGCTCTCGAACGGCTCGTGGGGGGTGTCGTTCACGGCGGGGGAGGGTATCACAGGGGGGCGGGGGGGGCGGAGGGCTACGTCTTGACCCCCACCCAGAGGCCGTCGCCCAGGGGGACGATGACGCTCTGGAGCCCCTGGACCGTCGGCACGTAGTCGTTGAAGGCGCGGATATGGGGGACGTCGCGGTCGGTCGGGTGCTCGTCGAGCAGCTGCCCGAACGCGAACGCGTTGTCCACCACGATGAGGCCATGGGGCCGGAGGATTCGCATGCACTCGTCGAGGTACGCGCGGTAGGAGCCCTTGTCGGCGTCGAGGAAGCACGCGTCGGCGGAGCGGTCCGGAATCGTCTTCAGGACGTCCTTCCCCGCGCCGAGGTGGACCGCGATCCTCCCCGCGACGTCGGACTTCGCGATCCACTCCTTCGCGAACGCCGCGTGCTTCGGATCGACCTCGATCGTGAGCACGCGTCCCTCCGGGGGCAGCGCGCGCGCCATCGCGATCGCGCTGTAGCCCGCGAGCGTGCCCACCTCGATGACGTGCCTCGCCTTGGCCCCGCGGAGCAGGACCTGCAGGAACGCCGCCTGCGCGGGGTCGATGGAGATGGCGGGGATCCCCGCCTTCGCGGCCGACACGCGGAGGTCGCGCAGGAACGCGTCCTCCTGCGTCGTGCGCTGGGCAAGGTAGCGGAAGTGCGCCTCGGTGACGACGGACGGCTCCTCAGACATGGATCGCTACCCCTCGAGTGCACGGCCGGCGCGGCGCCAGGCCTCGTCGAGCCGATTGCGGATTCCGAGACGCTCGGCCCAATCGCGAAGATAGGTGTCGTCGAGCGCGCTCACCACGAGGAGCAGGTCGTCGATGTCACCCTGGTCCTTCGGGCGCCACGCCACCAGCTTCAGTACGACCAGGTCCTCCGGCGTGATGAGCGGCGTCTGCCGGCCGTCGAGGTCGACGAGCTTGCGTCTTGCAAGCGCCGAGCGGAGGAAATCGCTCTCCGCGAGGAAGAGATCGATGTCCCAGATGTGATTCCCGGCGACGCGCTTCACTGCGACCTTCCGTGTGCCCGCGAGCTGATCGCTCCAGCCGCGCCGGAACTCCTCGGGAATGAGATAGCCCCGCTTCTCGAGGATGCCCAGCAGCTGACCGATCTCGGACGCGCGCAGGTTCACCGCAACGTCGATGTCGTGCGTGAAGCGCGGCAGGCCCCACGCCGAGGCGGCAATGCCTCCCATGACCGCGTAGGGGACTCCCAATCCCTCGAGCGCGTCGCGCAGGTCGTCGAACAGCTTTCGGAGAGGGACGGGCCCCTTCACGCCAGCTCCCGGGCGACTCGGTCGTTGACCCTCTGCCGCTCGCGGCGGGCCGCCTCGAGCCGTCGCGCGACCTCCTCGTGCGGGAGCCGGAGGAGCATCTCCCATCCGTAGTCCAGGAGATGGAGCGTTTCCGTCCACCGCTCGGCCGGGGTCATGCGCCGGTACGCATCGAGGCGTTCCTTCGAAAGCACGCCCCTATCCTAGCCGACGAGGGGGGCACCCCGTGACGCTCCGCCGCCGGGGTCCGCGCTGTATGATCTCGACGACGGATGCGGTACGGTCACCTGCTTTGCGTGCTCCTCGCCGCGGCGTGCGGCGGCGGAGGCTCCTCGAACACGGCCTCCCCCCTCCCCGCGGCCCCTCCCCTCTTCGTCAACTGGGAGAACCTCTCGGTCCACCCGCTGGCCTTGACGCCGGACGGCGCGACGCTGCTCGTCTGCAACACGCCGGACGCGCGGCTCGACGTCTTCGACGTCACCGGCGCCGCGCCGGTCGCGGTCGGCTCGGTCAGCGTCGGCCTCGACCCGCTCTCCGTGCGCGCGCGCTCCGATACCGAGGCGTGGGTCGTGAACCACATCTCGGACTCCGTGAGCGTCGTCGACCTTCCCACGCTGCGCGTCAGGGCGACGCTCCGCACGCTCGACGAGCCCTGCGACGTCGTCTTCGCCGGCGGCCGCGC
>WYBS01000199.1 GCA_011525755.1 Planctomycetaceae bacterium | reverse complement strand
CGGCGGTCTCGTCGGCGGTCTCGTCGGCTGCCTCGGCGGCCTCCACCTCCCCCGCGTACACCCCCTCCTCCTCCACCTCCTCCGCGGGCGCGATCTGCCACGCCGCGGCCGGGCTCTCGGCGGGCGGCACGGGCACGAGGCCGTGCTCTTCCGTCTCGTAGTCCTCCTCCGCGCGCGGAGGCTCCTCCTGCACCTCGGCCTCGACCGCCCACGCCTCGGCGACAGGGGCAGGGGCCGGGGGGCGGGAGTCGGCGACCTCGAGCAGGTCCTCGACGGCCGCGAGGCCCTCGCGCACGCGGGACTCCTCGCTCTCGGGCGGCGGCGGAGGCGCGTCCGCGACCTCCTCGCCGATGCTCGGGCGCTCGTCGACCTCGATGATCGTGACGCCCTGTCGCTGCTCGATCTCCTCCATCGCGCGCGTGACCGCGAGCGTGCGCTCGTCGGCCGTCGGATCGCCGTCGTCGACGAACGTCATGCCGCCGACGCGGCGGCCCCCCGCGTCGATCGCGAAGCCGGGGGCGCCGCCCGCGCGCGCGACCGCGGGCATCGGCTCGCGCATCGCCGCCCACGCGCCCTGCCCCGCGAGGTGGAGCCCGAGAAGCATGAGCGCGAGCAGCATCGGGAACCCGACGCCGCCGCCGAACGTGCGGCCGAGCGCGCCCCCGACGAGGCTGCCGAGCCCGCCCGCCGTCTGGAGATTCGCGATCCCGAGCGCGCCCGAGACGCCGACCGTCACCGCGAGCGCGGCGAAGAGGCGGCCCGTGAGCGGCGTGACCCTCGCGATCTTCTCGCCCTTGAAGTAGATGAGGCCCGACCAGACGAGCACGAGCGCGTAGAGCGCGATGATGCCGCCGCCGAACTTCCGGCAGAGGAGCGAGACGAGCGAGAAGATCGGGTTTCTCGACTGGTCCCTCAGGTAGGCGTGCTCGCCGTGGAGGATCGTCAGGATGCAGAGCACGAGCGTGATCCCGAGGATCAGGAGCGCGACCTTCTCCCGCGAGGTCAGGTAGCGACCCCCCGGGCCCTTGATCGGAAGAAACATCCGCATGCCGCCGAACCTCCGGCCGGTATCGTAGGGTTACCGACGTAACACCACAATATAGCGTGGGGGAGGGGCATTGAAAAGCCCCGCCTCCTCGAGGGCGAGGCAGGGGGGGACCGGGGGCGTCGGCGGGCCCCGGAGCCCCCACGAATCCGACCGGCAGGCGGCCGCGCGTTATAAGAGGGATGCCATGAGGGGAGCCCGGCTCGCGATCCTCCTGCTCGCGCTCCCCGCGGGGGCGCCGGCGGCGCCGCCCGGCGCCGACGAGCTCCTCTCCTCGACGCTCCCGGAGAAGCGCGAGGAGGGGGCGGCGCTCCTCGGCCAGCAGGGCGACACCGCGGCGGCGAAGCGCCTCATCGCGCTCCTCGACGACCCCGACTGGGGCGTGCAGATGGCGGCGATCCGCGCGCTCGCGCCGATCAAGTTCGAGGACGGCCGCGACGCCATCCGCGAGAAGGCGCTCGAGGGGAAGATCCGCGCGATCCGCACGCTCGCCGCCAGGTGCCTGAAGGAGCACGACGCGGAGCACCAGGCGTCGCGCATCGCGAACAACCTCACGCGCCTCAAGGGCGAGGCGCGGCTGCCGGCCCTCGAGGCGCTCGGGATCCTCGGCACGGGGGAGGCGATCGAGGCGCTCTCGGAGCAGATGCGCGCGCCCGAGCCGGAGCACCGGATCCACGCGGCCCGCGCGCTCGGGCGCCTGCACGGCGGCGAGAAGGGGCTCACCCGCGGGCTCAAGGACAAGGAGCCCGCGGTCGTGATCCTCGCCGCGGTCGCGCTCGCGGGCGTGGACAGCGACAGCGCCCGCGCCGAGGTGCTCGACCACGTGGCGAAGCTCGATCCGCTCGAGGGCTACGTCTTCCGGCGCGTCGGCCGCCGCGGCGGCGAGGTGAACCGGGATGCGTTCGCGAAGGCGCTCGAGGAGCGGATCCAGAAGTCGAGGCAGCCGTGCGCCCTGCTCCAGGTCTCGCTCGCGGCGGCCGCGCCGGTCAACTCTGCGCGGGCGCACTTCGGGAACGGCGACCCCCTCACGCGCACGTTCGCCTACAAGGCCGCTTCGTTCCACGCCGAGCGCGTGACGCCCGCGGAGGCCGCGGCGGGGCTTTCCGACAAGGACCGGCGCGTGCGGCTCGCCGCGGCGGAGGCGGTGCTCGCGGGCACGCCGCCCGCCGACGCGCTGAACGCGCTTCTCGCGCACAAGGATCCGGATGTCGCGATGGTCGCGGTGCGGCGCGCCCTCGAGATGCGCTGCAAGGACGTGCTGCCGGCGGTCGCGGCGCTCGCGAAGGGCGAGGCGCCCGCCGCGAAGAAGGGCTGGCCCGTGCGCGCCGCCGCGTGCGTGGCGCTCGGCCGCATCGGCTGGGAGAAGGAGCTCGACACGCTCGCGGCGCTCGCGAAGGCGCGGGAGTGGCAGGTGCGCGCGGCCGCGTACGAGGGGCTCTACCACTGCTACGACAAGCGGGCGATCCCGGTCCTCATCGCCGCGTTCGGCGACAAGCACCCGGTCGCGCGCATGACCGCGCGCAAGAACCTCCGGAATCTCACGCGCCAGACGTTCGCGCAGAAGCAGATGTACGACACCTGGTGGGAGAAGCAGAAGGACCGGCTCGAGCTCGAGCACCCGGAGAAGAAGCTCGAGGAGCTCGACAAGTACGGCTACGACACGAAGAAGTACCTGCAGGAGATCCTGCGCGGAACGGACATCGTGGCGGTCCTCGGGCGGTGGGACAAGGTGCAGCTCGTCCTCGAGGACCTCCAGGTGCCGCACCAGGCGATCCGCGCCCAGGAGATCAAGGATTACGGGCTCTCGCCGAAGCAGATCGTGCTCGTGAACTGCGAGGGGTCGATCGACTCGACGGTGACCGAGTACCTCCAGTGGATGGTCATCTGCGGCGGCTACATGGCGACGACGGACTGGTCGCTCGTGAACGCGACGACGAAGACCTTCCCCGGCGTCGTGAAGGGCTACGTGAAGCAGTCGACGGGGAACGACGTCGTCGTCGTCGAGCCCGTGGCGCCCGACCACCCGTACTGCAAGGGCGTGTTCCACGAGGACGTCGATCTCATGTGGTGGCTCGAGATCCAGGCCTTCCCGATCGCGATCGACGACCCGGGCCGCGCGAGCGTGCTCGTGGACAGCCTCCAGATGCTCACGCGCTACGGCAGCTCCGCGATGATGGTCGAGTGGACGGAGGGACTCGGCAAGGTCATGCACTCGACGAGCCACTTCTACCTCCAGAAGGAGGGGTTCGCGAAGGCGTCGAGCGAGGAGGAGCGGAAGATCTTCGCCGCGGACCACCTTGGCCTTACGCCGCAGGAGATCCGCGAGCTCGACGCCAAGGACGCGTTCGAGAACATCGAGAACACGACGCCGATCAGCCGCACCTACTCGATGTTCCACCTGCTCGCGAACTTCATCGCCGAGAAGCAGCGCCGCGACCTGCAGCGTTAGCGCTT
>WYBS01000198.1:2500-18350 GCA_011525755.1 Planctomycetaceae bacterium | reverse complement strand
GGTCGGCAGCGCGCCTCGCCGGCGCCGCAACGCGGCCGCTTGCGCGGCCGCGCAGAGCGGCGTCCCTTCGGGACCGGCTTCTCGCTCGGCCTCGGGCCGACGCCGGGATTTCTTCACAAGCTCTGAGGATGCCCCTCTCCCCCCCGCGCCCCCCCTCTTTCGGAGCCCCCGGGGTGGTATCATCCCGGGTGTTCATGCGGATCCCGACTCGATGACCGTTGCCCGCGTCACGTTGCCGGACGGCAAGGCCCTCGAGGTCCCCCTGAACAGCACCTGCGCGGATGTCGCGGCAAGGATCGGCCCGCGACTGGCGAAGGACGCGGTCGGCTGCTTCTGGAACGGCGAGCTCTGCGCGATGGAGCAGCGGATCACCGGCGACGGGCAGATCCGCATCATCACCAAGGGGTCGCCGGACGCGATCCTCCTCATCCGCCACTCGGCCGCGCACCTCTGCGCCGCCGCGGTGCTCGATCTCTTCCCCGACGCGCAGCTGGGCTTCGGCCCGCCGACCGCGGAGGGCTTCTACTACGACTTCGTCGTCAAGGAGCCCTTCACCCCCGACGACCTCGGGCGGATCGAGGCGAAGATGCGCGAGCTCGCCGCGCAGGGGCTCCCGTTCGAGCGGAAGGAGATGGACCCGGCTGCCGCCGGCAAGGAGCTCCGCCGCCTCGGCTACAAGCTCAAGGCGGAGTACTTGGAGGAGCTGAAGCTCAAGGGCGACGTGATCTCGTTCTACGTGAACGGGGACAGGTTCAGCGACATGTGCCGCGGGCCGCACGTGGCGTCGTTCGGCGCGATTCCCGCGTTCAAGATCCTCTCCGCGTCGGGCGCCTACTGGCGCGGCGACGCGAGCGGGATCGCCATGCAGCGCATCCACGGGACCGCCTTTCCGTCCGAGGCGGAGCTGAAGAAGCACCTGGAGCTCGTCGAGGAGGCGAAGAAGCGCGATCACCGGAAGCTCGGCAGCGAGCTCGACCTCTTCTCGTTCCACGAGGAGGCGCCGGGGTTCCCGTTCTGGCACGCCGGCGGCGTCGTCCTCTGGCGCGAGCTCGAGAACCTCGTGCGCGAGGAGCTCATGGCGCGCGGCTACCGGGAGGTCCGGACGCCGCTCGTCCTCACCGACGAGCTCTGGCACCGCTCGGGGCATTTCGACCACTACCGCGACAACATGTACTTCGTGGAGAAGGAGGAGCGCTCCTTCGCAGTGAAGCCCATGAACTGCCCGGGCGCGTGCATCGTCTACCGGACCGCGATGCGCTCCTACAAGGAGCTGCCGCTCCGGCTCGCGGAGTTCGGGATGGTGCACCGCTACGAGCTCTCGGGCGTGCTGCACGGGCTCTTCCGCGTGCGCGGGTTCGTGCAGGACGACGCGCACGTCTACTGCATGCCGGACCAGATCGAGGCCGAGGTCATCGACTGCCTCGACATGCTCGAGAAGGTCTACAAGGTGCTGGGCTTCGGCGTGCCCGAGATCAAGCTCTCCACGAGGCCCCCGGACCGGATGGGCTCGGACGAGATCTGGGACAAGGCCGAGGGCGCGCTCGCGGGCGCGCTCCGCAACTGGGGCAAGCAGTACCGCGAGGCGCCGCAGGAGGGCAACTTCTACGGCCCGAAGCTCGACTTCGACCTGACCGACAGCCTCGGCCGGAAGTGGCAGTGCGGCACGATCCAGCTCGACTTCCAGATGCCGGAGCGCTTCGACCTCGAATATGTCGGCAGCGACAGCGCGCGCCACCGGCCGGTGATGATCCACCGCGCGATCCTCGGCTCGCTCGACCGCATGATCGGCGTGCTCGTCGAGCACTACGCCGGGAAGTTCCCGGTCTGGCTGGCGCCCACCCAGGCGCTCCTCCTGCCCGTCACCGACAAGACGCTGCCCTACGCGAGGGACGTGGCCGCGCGGATGCGCGAGGCGGGCCTGCGCGTGGACGTGGACGAGAGGAACGAGAAGATCGGCGCGAAGATCCGCGACGGGATCGGCAGGAAGATCCCCTACCTGCTCGTGGTGGGGGAGCGCGAGGCCGCCGCGGGCACGCTCTCGGTCCGGCCGCGGGACGGCGAGGACCGGGGCGCGCTCCCGGCGGCAGAGGTCATCGAGGACATCCGCAAGCGGCACGCCTCGCGTGCCCTTGATCTTTAGGGAGGAAGAGGAACATTCCGCGACGCCCGCACCAAGCCAAGAGCACGCGCGACATCGGGCCGCGCGTCAACGAGCGGATCCGCGCACGCGAGGTCCGTGTCATCTCCCACGAGGGGAACCAGATCGGCGTGTTCCCCCGCGACGAGGCGCTGCGCATGGCGCAGGACCAGGGCCTCGACCTCGTCGAGGTGGCCGCCGACGCGCGGCCGCCCGTCTGCCGCATCCTCGACTTCGGGAAGTACAAATACGAGGAGAAGAAGAAGACGCGCGGCCGGAAGAAGGGCGGCTCCCAGATGAAGGAGCTGCGCATGCGCCCGAAGACGGAGGAGGGCGACCTCCTCACGAAGGCGAAGCGCGCGCGCGAGTTCCTCGAGGACGGCGACAAGGTCATGTTCACCGTGCTCTTCCGCGGACGGGAGCTCTCCCGCCAGGACCTCGGCACCGACGTGCTGAAGCGCATCGTCACGATGCTCGAGGACGTGGCGAAGGTCGAGCGCCCCCCGCTGATGGAGGGCCGCCGCATGAGCATGACGATCGCGCGGAAGTAGGCTCGGCGCGCCGGGCCTGTCCGCCGAGTTGCCCGCCGATGCCTTGGCGAAGGCGAGGCGAGGGGGCTCCGGGGGCGCTGGCGAGAGGTGCGATGGCGCGCGGGCCTCCCGGCCCGGTCAGCCCTTCTTCCCGAGGGCGGCGGCCGCCTCCTGCCGCAACTCCTCGATCGCCCGACTGTCGCGGAGCCTCGCCTGGAGGGCCGGATCCGCCTCGCCCGGTCCCCCTTCCATCGACCGGACGGCCCTGTCGTACAGCTCGCGCGCCTCGTCGGCGCGTCCGAGGTGGTGGAGGGCCATCGCCGCGAGGAGCCATTCGGTCGCCTCGCCGCCGCCGCTCATGTCCATGGCCTTCTCCAGCGCGTCGAACGCCTCCTGCCAATTGCCGTTGCGGCACAGGGCGCTGCCGAGCGTGGACCAGTGCGAGGCCGCGTCGGGCGTCAACGCCACCGCGCGCCGGGCCAGGACGAGGGCGCGGGCGGGATCGCGGAGGCCCTGGTCCTTCACGCTCAGGAGCGTGGCGGCCAGGTTGTTGACCGCGAGAGGCGAGTCCGGGTGCGCCGCAAGCACCGCCTCGTAGGCCGCGATGGCGTCCGCGTCCCTCCCCATGCCCGACAGCGCCGCTGCCCGGTTCGACATCGCGTCCACCCTGCCCGGGAGGGCTTCCAGGGCCCGCTCGATCACGGGAAGCGCCTCCGCGTACCTCCCCTCCAGAAGCAGGAGCGCGCCGCGGAGGTTCAGCATGTGCGGCGTCTCGGCTTCCTCTTCCGCAGCCCGCTCGAGCACGGCCAGGGAGTCGTCGCGGCGCCCGGTCTCGTACCGCGTCAGCGCAGCGGCCCAGTAAAGATCCGCTCCGCGCCCGCCCAGCTCGAGAGCGCGGTCGAACTCGCCGCAGCCGCCACGGACATCCCCGAGACTGCAGAGTGCCCTCCCCTTCCACTCGTGGAGATCGGCGCACGCCGTGCGTTCGTCCACCCGCCACCCTTCCATGGGCCGGAAGAGCTCGATGCCGGGCCGGGCGAGCGCGAGCGCGGCGTCCACGGCCTCGGCGAGCTCCTTCCAGCGGTGCGCGCAGGTGAGCGTGACGGCGAGGTTGTAGCGCGCGCCGAACCACGAGGGATCGAGCTCGATCGCGCGGAGGAGAGCCTCTGTCGCCTCGTCGTACCGCCCGAGCTCGGTGAGGACGGCGCCGCGGTTCGCGTGCGGCGTCGCGTCCAGGGGCCTCGCCTCGCTCGCGGCCACGTAGGTCAGGAGCGCCTCGTCGAGGCGCCCGAGCGCCCTCAGGGCGTTTCCTCGTCCCACGTGCGCGTAGGTTCCGAGGGTGATCGCCGCCTCGTACTCCGCAAGAGCCGACGTCGGGTCGCCCTTGTCGAGCAGGAGGTTGGCGCGCGTCAGGTGGCCGTTGCCGTTCCGCGGCGCGAGCCGGAGCGCGGCGTCGTTCGCGCGGAGGGCGTCGTCGTGGCGGCCCTTCCGGCCCAGCAGCAACGCCCGCGTCTGGTACGCGTCCGCGAGGCGCGGCCGCAGGCGCAGGGCCTCGTCGACGGCCGCGAGGCCGGCGTCGACATCGCCCTTCTCCCCGAGGATCGCCGCGAGGCGGTCGTGCGCCTGGGCGTTGCGCGGCTCGAGCTCGATCGCGCGGCGGCACTCCGCGAGAGCCTCCTCCCACCGGCCCAGCTCGCGCAACGCTTCCGCGGCGACGAGGTGCGCGTGCGAGCACCCTCCCTCCAGCTCGAGCGCGCGGCGAGCGGTCGCGAGGGCGCCCGCGGCGTCCCCGCCGTCGTCGAGGAGGTTCGCCCTCTGTTCGTAGGCATGGTGGCTCGAAGGCTCGAGCTCGATCGCCCGGTCGCAGTGGCGGATCCCCTCCTCGTAGAGCTGGAGGTCGCCGCACGCTCTCGCCGCCCGGCGGCGGAACTCCGCTTCGCCGGGCTCCGCCTCGATCCCGTCGAGGGCCGCGAGCCGTTCCCACTCCGGCTGTTCGGCCGCGTTGCAGGCGAGGCAGAGCTCGATCCTCGCGTCGTGGGTGGCGGCCCCCTTGCGGATCTCCCCGAAGAGCGCCTGCGCGTCCTCTTCGCGGCCCAGCCGCCGCCAGAGCGACGCGATCCGGATCCGCAGGGTGATGCCGCTGTTCCCGGCGGCCTCGAGGGCGTGCGCGTCCGCGAGAGCATGGACGTCGTCGAATCGTTCCTCGTGGACGAGGCATCGGTACCAGCGCGACATGTAGCCGACGGAGCTGTTGATGGACGAGCGCGCGACGGCCGCGTCGAGCAGGGGAAGCGCCTTCTCGCGGTCGCCGCGGAGGGCGTTCAGCACCCCCTCGAAGAAGAGCGAGTAGGCGTCCCGCGCCTCGTGGCGCGCCGCTGCGGAATACTCGCGCTGCGCGTCGTCGGTCTGGAGACGCGACTCGCAGACCCACGCGCGCGCGAGGTGCACGACGCGGGGAGGCGCGCCGCGGGCGGCGGCGGCCTCGATGTCGGAAACGCGGCGGTCCGCGGACTGCCCGGGGACGAGGCTCCGGTCCAGGTAGGCCTCGAAGCGGCCGGGCGCGATGTCGATCGCCCTCCCGTAGAGCTCCGCCGAGTGGCCCGCCTCCCCGTCCGCGCCGCCGGCCTCGCGGATGGCGGCCTGGTTCGCCTGGATGCAGAGCATGACGTACTGGAGATCCCGGCGCTGCGCCGCCTCCTCCTCGAGCCTCGCCTCCTCGCGGCGGAAGGCGTCGAAGAGCGCTCCCGCGACGCCGAGCGAGACCACGAGCCCGGCGATCAGCGCCGAGCGCGCCTTGTGGCGGCGCACCTTCCGCCACGCCCGCCCGGCGAGCCCGATGCGCCGGGCGTGGATCGCGGCGCCGTCGGCGAAGCAGCGCAGGTCCCGGGCGAAGGCGCGCGCGCTCTGGTAGCGCTTGTCGCGATCCTTCTCCATCGCCTTGAGCACGACCGTCTCGAGGTCGCGAGGGATGCGCCGGTTCATCGCGCGCGGCAGGGCGGGATCCTTCGTGATGATCTGGGAGCACAGCTCCTGCAGGCTCCGCGCCTCGAAGGGCGGCCGCAGCGTGAGCACCTCGTACAGCGTGGCGCCGAGGGAGTAGATGTCCGTGCGGTGGTCGAGCCCCATCCGCTTGGCCATCGCCTGCTCGGGACTCATGTAGACCGGCGTGCCGAGGAGGTCGCCGGTGATCGTCATGGAGAGGTTCTCGTCGTCGAGGCGCGCGAGCCCGAAATCGACGATCTTCAGCGTCCCGTCCACGTCGACGAGCAGGTTGCCGGGCTTGATGTCGCGGTGGACGATGCCCTCCGTGTGCGCCAGCTCGAGGGCCTCGGCCACCCCCGCGAACATCGACGCGACGCGCAGGAAGTAGGCCCGGTCCCCGGTCTCGGTGCTCCCGGTCGCGGGATGCTCGGGGGGCGCGGGGGCCGAGCCGGAGAGATGCGCGAGGCTCTCCTCGGTCGGCCGGTCCCCGGACCCCTTCAGCTCCGCGACGACCGCGCTCAGCGGGCGGCCGCGGACGAGCTCCATCGCGTAGAACCAGAGGCCGCCCTCCTGGCCCATGGCGTAGACCGGGACGATGTTCGTGTGATGAAGGCGCGCCGCCGCCTTCGCCTCGCGCTGGAAGCGCTTCGCGGCCTGGGGCGAGCCCGGGATCGCGACCGGCAGCACCTTGAGCGCGACCTTCCGGCCCAGCGACACCTGCTCCGCCTCGTAGACCACGCCCATGCCGCCGCGGCCGATCTCGCGCAGGATCCGGTACTCGCCGATCATGCGGGGCGGCGCGCCTGCGGCGTGCCCCTCCCCGGCGAAGAACGCCTGGAGGCTCCGGATCGCTGCGAAGCGCTCCCGCAGGACGTCGGCGATCCCGGGATGATCCGCGATGACCTGCTCGGGGTCGTCGGCGTCGCCCCTCTCGCGGTCCTCCTGCCACTCGGCCAGGATCCGTGCGATCCGCTCCTCGTCGGTCATGGCCGCCCCCTCCCCTCGACACCCAAGAGGTCCGCGAACCTGGAGAGCGCCCTCCCGTAGAGCATCTTGGTCGCGCCCGCGGATCGGCCCAGCCGGGCCGCGGCCTCCGCCATCGTGAGGCCGTCCCGCTGCACGAGGCGGATGACCTCCCGGTAGTCGTCGGGCAGCTTTTCGAGCGCCAGCCGCACCCGCTCCTCCATCTCCGCCCCCATGGCCATGGCGCTGGGCGTCGGCTGACGGGCCGCGACCGCGGCAGTGGAGGCCCGTGCATCACGCGAGACCTCCGCGTGCGCCCCCCTCTTGTCGGTGAGGGCGTACCGGCGAACGGCCTCCCGCATCTTGAGGTCGACGATCCGGATGAGCCACGCGCCGAAGGAGCCCTCGCCGCGGTCCTCGAACTCGCCGATCCGGCGATGCGCCACCAGATAGGCTTCCTGGAGGATGTCCCCGGCGGAGACCTTCCTCAGGATCAGCGGGGAGGCGTGGCGTCGCACACGCGCGCGGAGCTTCTCCCCGTACGCGCGGAACAGCGCGTCCAGGGCGTCTCCGTCGCCCGCCTTTGCCCTCGCGATCAACGCCGACTCGTCCGACCCCGACACGGGACCCTCCAAGGAGCTATGGCCGACCCGCTCCGTCGGTCACGCGGGGGCGCAAGTATCCGAAAATGGCCGGCCGCCGCAAGCGTGACCTCCGCCGCGATTCCGCCATTCCCGTCGCAAGCGGCCCTGTGCGGGACCCGGCGCGGTGCCGGGGAGCCTGGGACGGAGGAGTGAACGTTATGGCGGACTTCGGTGCTGGTACGGTTCGGACGGGAAGGCGGAAGAGGGGCCTCGCCCTGGCGGCGGTCTTCGCGGCGGCGGGTGTGGCCTGGGCTGCGGCCGGGGACCTGGACCTGTCCTTCGGGACGGACGGGATCGCGGACGTGGCCCTCCCCGGCGACCCGAACTGGGTGGAGGTGGACTGCGAGATCCAGTCCGGCGGGCGGATCATCCTCGCGGGGAGCGACGAGGTGAACGTGCCCCACATGCGCTGGGCCATCCGGGGATTCACGGCCGCCGGGGCCGTGGATACCTCGTTCGGCACGGACGGCATGGTGACCGTGTTCGGCGCGGCCGCCGACGACTGGCTGCACGACATCACGCTCGACGGCAGCGGCCGGATCGTCGCCGTCGGCCGGGCGAGCACCGTGACGACGAGCGGGAACGGCAAGAAGACGACGCAGACGACGGTGGTCGGCCCCAGCCTCGCGCGGATCACCGCGAACGGGCAGCTTGACACGACGTTCGGGTCGGGCGGCACGGTCCTCACGCAGGTCCCCGGCGCGAACGGCGCGGACGCGCGCGCGGTCGCGGTGCAGCCGGACGGCAAGATCGTGGTCGCGGGCACGGCGTCCTTCACCACGAAGGGGAAGGGCGGCTCCAGGACGCAGAACGCGCTCTATCTCGCACGGTACCTCTCGGACGGCGCCCTCGATACGACCTTCGGCACCGGCGGCATCACCATCCACGACCGGACGACCGAGAACGACGCCCCCGTGCTGGGCAACTCGATCGCGATCCAGTCGGACGGCAGGATCGTGCTCGGCAGCCGGTCCGGCGCGAGCGACTTCACCGACGAGTGGAACCTCACGCGCTACCTGCCGAACGGCGCCTTGGATGCGAGCTTCGAGGTCTCCACCGTGGGCGATCGGCTGCGGGCGATCGCGGTCGACGGAGACGACCGGATCCTCGGCGTGGGCATGCGCTCGCTCGGCCTCAATGCGACCGACATGCTCGTGGCGCGCTACACGGCGGACGGCGTGCTCGACACGTCGTTCGGCTCGGACGGCGCGACGGCCATGGACATCGACGACCTCGACATCCTGATCGGCCAGCCGCGGTTCCAGCCCGACGGGAAGATCGTCTGCGCCGGAATCGCCCAGATCGCCGGATCGTCCTTCTACGACTACGGCGTTCTCGTGAGGCTGAACGGCGACGGGACACCCGATACGGACTTCGGCGTCACCGGCGTCGCCGGCCCGATCGAGCTCTCGGCCTCGCAGACGGAGCCGTGGGCGGCCGCCCTGGCGCCGGACGGCGGGATCGTCGTCGGCGGGCGCTTCTGGGGCAGCGACTCGGCGATCCACTGGTTCCTCGCGCGATTCTCGGCGCAGTGACCCGATCGCAGGGGGGCCGGGGGCAGCATCCCCCGGCCCCTTGGCGCAGGGCGCCAACGGAGGACGGCCGAGGGTTCGTGCGTGCGGGCCGGTCGCTTCCCGGTCCAGCGGTCGCCTGCGTCGCCCACGGCAGGCGATCGCGGGACGATCACGCAGCGCGATCCTCGAGCGCCGGGGACGAAGTACGTCGCAGGTGGCTGCTCGCCTGCGGGCATGTCGTCACGCCGGACGACGGCCGGCAAGCTTGGCGTGCGCCGCGCGGTGGTGGAGGGGCGGGGTTACCGCGCCAGGCTGACGCCGGACGCCATCGAGCCGCGGGCGTCCGACAGTCTCACATCGAAGGACCGCTGGGGCGCGCCGTCAGCGCCGAAGTGACGTGGGGCGCCAAACCCCGCTCGAAGCGCGCCGTTCGCGTTCCGCCGGGCGAGGCTTCGTGCGCCGGCGGTGGCGCACCTTGGACCGAGCAAGGTCCTGCCACGACACCTCCTGCGCGCGTCGAAGAGGTCAACCGTTGAAGGCCTGGGCGAGCGCCTGGCCGAGGTCCGGCGCGTTCACGGCGACGGCCTTCAGCACCTTCGCCTCCTGCATCAGCGCCGCGGCGATCTCGGCGATCGGGAACTCTCCGGGCGGCCTCGCGGCCGCGTCGAGCGCCGCCGCGACCTGGTCCGACGCCGACTTCAGGTACTGCTGCGCCTGCTTCGCCGCGTCCGCCCGCCCCTTGAGATCCTGCTCGGCCTTGCCGAGCGCGACCGCCGCCCGCTCCATCGCCTCGGCCATCCGCGGGACCTTCGCGAGCTCGGCCGCGAGCCGCGCGCGGTCGTCGGTCGAGTTCGCCTGGTTCCAGACGAGCCGCGCCGAGTTGGCCTTCGCGCCCGCACCCTTCGCACTCAGCGCCTTCCGGACCTCCGCAGGCGACAGCGCGAAGGCGCGGAAGATCGCCGCGTCGGCCGCGACGACCGGGTGCTTCGCGGACGCGTCCGCCGCCGGCAGCGGGATCTCGAGGCCCGAGCCGAGCCGGAGCGCGTCGAGCGTCGTGCCGAGCGTCTTCGCCGCGCGGCGGGCGTCGATCAGCGCGGGCACCGCGTCGTCGAGGCTCCGCTTTAGCAGCCGCAGCGCCGTGTGGCTGCGGCTTTCGTACCAGCCCCCGTCGAGCTCGAAGAGGCCCTTCACGTTCTGGTCGAAGGCGTTGCCGCCCTCCGGCCCGACCGCCTGGAGCAGCTTCAGGAGACCCCTGGCGTCGCGGTCCCCCGTGGCCGCGGCGGTGGCGACCTCCTTCAGGACCGCCGCCATCGCCGTGCCTGCCTCGACCTCCTTCGCCTCCTTCGCGATGTCCCGGATCTTCACGTAGTCGCCCGCCTCGTCGGCCTTGACGTAGGCGGGGTAGATCTCGTCCTTGAGCTTCCTGTGCGCCTCGGCCGGGTCCATTCCCCGGTTGCTGAAGAGGAAGATGAGGATGAGGACGACCGCGATCCCCGCGAGGAGCAGGCCGCCGCCGATGATCCGCTGCTGGACCGCCATGGGGGTACGGTATACCGGATCGGGCGTCGCCGGGGAACGGGCCAGCCGGGCGGTTTCCCTTGGCCCCCCGCCAAGGCTTGATCGGCGGCAGTGTCCGGCTATGCTCTAGGGCTTCCCGGGATCCACCATGCCCAAGCAGAAAACCAACCGCTCGGTCCGAAAGCGGATCAAGATCACGAAGACCGGCAAGCTCCGGCGCAACAAGGCCTTCCGGCGCCACCTGCTGGCCGGCCGCACGCAGAAGCGGAAGCGGAACCTCCGCCGTCCCGGCTTCGTCAGCGCGGGCGAGCGGAAGAGCTACCTGCGCCTGCTCGCGGAGATGTAACCCATGCGCATCAAGCCCGGTGTCGCGAAACACCGCCGCCTCAAGCGGATCCTCAAGGACGTCAAGGGGTACCGGAGCGCCCGGCGCCGCCGGATCAAGCTCGCCAAGGAGGCCCTGCTCCGGGCCGGCCGGGCGAACTACACGAGCCGGAAGCTCTTCAAGCGCGAAATGCGCAGCCTCTGGATCACCCGCCTCTCCGCCGCGACCCGCGCGAGGGGCCTCACCTACTCCCGTTTCGTGGCCGGTCTCAAGAAGGCCGGCGTCGAGGTCGACCGCAAGCAGCTCGCCGCGGTCGCGTACAGCGACGGGGAGGCGTTCGACCGGTTCGTGGAGATGGCCAAGGCGGCCCTCTAGGATCTCCGGAGGGGTTCGGGGGCCGCCGGGGAGGCGGCCCTTTTCGTTTCGCAGGAGGAGAGATGGATCTCGACGGGATCCGGGCCGAGGCGCTCGCGGCGATCGAGGCCGCGGGGGACGACGAGGCGCTCCAGGCGCTGCGCGTGAAGTACCTCGGCCGCAAGAGCGATCTCTCGGCAGCGCTGCGCGAGCTCGGGAACCTCGACGCGAAGGCGCGGGCCGAGGCGGGCGCGCGCGCGAACCGCGTGAAGAAGGCGATCGAGGAAGCGCTCGAGGCCCGCGGGGCGGCGCTCCTCTCCCAGCGCGCGGGCGCGCTCGCGACGCGGGAGTGGCTCGACCTCTCGCTCCCCGCGGAGGCGCCGCGCAAGGGGCACCTCCACCCGATCACGCTCGTCGAGGCGGACCTCGAGCACCTCTTCCGCGGCATGGGGTACCGCGTCGTCGAGGGGCCCTGGGTCGAGGACGAGTTCCACAACTTCGACGCGCTGAACATCCCCGCGTCGCACCCCTCCCGGGACGACTGGGACACCTTCTGGCTCTCGGACGGGAACCTGCTGCGCACGCACACGTCCCCGGTGCAGATCCGCGCGATGCGGCGCTTCGGCGCCCCGCTCCGGGCGATCTTCCCCGGCCGCGTCTTCCGCAACGAGGCCGTGGACGCTACCCACGAGGCGTGCTTCACGCAGATCGAGGGGCTCGTGATCGACCGGGACATCGTCCCGGGACACCTCTTCCACTCCATCCGGGCGATCCTCTCCGCCATCCTCGGCGAGGAGGTCGAGGCGCGTTTCCGCCCGAGCTTCTTCCCGTTCACGGAGCCGTCGTTCGAGTGCGACATCAGGCGGGGCGGCCGCTGGATGGAGCTCTGCGGGATGGGCATGGTCCATCCGAAGGTGCTCGAGGCGGGCGGCATCGACCCCTTGGAGTGGACCGGCTTCGCGTTCGGCATGGGCATCGACCGGCTCACGCTCATGCGTTACGGCATCGACGACATCCGCTGGTTCCACGGCGCCGACCTCCGCTTCCTGGAGCAGTTCGGATGCGCCTGAGCTTCGATTGGCTCGCCGACCATGTCGACCTCGAGGGGCAGACGCCCGCGTCGGTCGCGGAGCTCATCAACCTCCACGTCGCGGAGGTCGAGGAGGCGAGAGATCCCTGGCCCGGCGTCGTCGTCGGCGACGTCCTCGCCGTGCGCCGCCACCCGGACGCCGAGAAGCTCTCGCTCGTGACCGTCGAGAACGGCAGCGGCCCGATCGAGGTCGTCTGCGGCGCGCCGAACGTCAAGGAGGCGCAGAAGATCTGCTTCGCGGGCGCGGGCGTGACGCTGCCGAACGGAACGAAGCTCGAGAAGCGGAAGATCCGCGGCTTCCTGAGCGCCGGGATGGTCCTCTCGGAGCGTGAGCTCGGCCTCTCCGAAGAGCACGAGGGCATCCTCGTCCTCGACACGGGGGCGCCCGCGGGGACGCCCGCGCGCGACGTGCTGCCGGGCGGGAGGACGATCGAGATCCCCAACACGGGCATCACGTCGCGCCCCGACCTCTGGGGGCATCGCGGCATCGCGCGCGAGCTCGGCGCGATCCTCGACCGCGACCTCAGGCCCCTGGACCTCGGCGGCGACCCGCCGAAGACCGCGCCCGGGGTGGAGGTCTCGATCGAGGCGAAGGATCTCTGCGCGCGGTACCTCGGCTGGGCGATCGGCGGCGTGAAGGTCGGCCCGTCGCCGGCGTGGCTCCGGAGGAGGCTCGAGGACGTCGGGCAGCGCTCGATCAACAACGTCGTCGACCTCACGAACTTCGTGCAGCTCGAGTGCGGCCAGCCGCTCCACGCGTTCGACCGCAGCCGCGTCGCGAAGGGCCGCATCGTGGTGCGCAAGGCGCGCGCGGGCGAGCGCGTGACCACGCTCGACGGCATCGAGCGGACGCTCCCCGAGGGCTCGTGCGTCATCGCCGACCCGGAGCGCGCGCTCGCGATCGCGGGCGTCATGGGGCTAGGGAACTCCGAGGTGACCGCCGACACGACCGAGATCGTGCTCGAGGTCGCGAACTTCGAGCAGACCTCGATCCGGAAGACGGCGCTTGCGCTCGATCTGCGCACGGACTCGGCGACGCGCTTCTCGAAGGGGCTCGATCCCGAGGGGGTCCCCCTGGCCGCCCGGCGCTTCCTGCGGCTGCTCCAGTCGGTCTGCCCGTCGGCGAAGCCGCTCGGCCGATGGAACGACGTCCACGGTCCCCCGCGCCCCCCCGTTTCCATCCAGCTCGCCGCGGACTTCGTCCCGCGCCGGCTCGGCATCCCCCTGCCTCCCGCCAGGATCGACGTGATCCTCTCCCGGCTCGGCTTCCACGTCACGCGAGGCAAGGACGCGCTCACCGTGGGCGTTCCGTCGTGGCGCACGGGGCTCGATGTCGCGCGGCCCGAGGACCTGGTCGAGGAGGTGGGGCGGATCCACGGGTACGAGAAGCTTCCGGCGATCCCCCTCGCGGGGCGACTCGAGCCGGTGCCCGAGGAGCCGGGACGCGTCGTGCGCCGGAAGGCGCGGCTCGCGCTCTCCGCGGGGTGCGGCTTCGCCGAGATCTACGCCTACCCCTTCACGACCGCGGAGGAGTGCAGGAAGGCGGCCGTCGAGCCGGGCACGCTGCGGCTCTCCAACGCGCAGCAGCCGGGGCTCGACCTGCTCGTCACGACCCTCGTGCCGAAGATCCTCGCTGCGTGCGAGGGGAACCTGAAGTACCGGGACGAGGCGGCGATCTACCTCGCCGCGCCGGTCTTCCTCAAGGGCGAGGGGCTCCCGCGCGAGACGGAGCGTCTCGCGATCGCGGTCGCGCGGCGCGGCGGGACGAATCCCGTCTACGCGGTCAAGGGGGCGGTCGAGGCGGTCCTCTCCGCGCTCCCGGTTTCCGGGGCGAGGATCGACCAGAGGGACGGCGCGCCCCCGTGGCTTCATCCCGGCCGGGCCGCGCGGGTCGCCCGCGGCAACCGGGAGTTCGGCTGGACCGGGGAGGTCCACCCGGGCGTCGCGCGCGCGTTCGGCCTCGACGCGACCGTGGCGCTCGCCGAGCTCGATCTCGAGGCGCTCCGCGGGGCGGCGGGGGGCGTCGCGCGGATGAAGCCGATCAGCCGGTTCCCGCCGGTGAAGTACGACGTGGCCGTCGTGGTCGACCGGACGACCCCGGCGCGGGAGGTCGAGGAGACGCTCGCGCGGGTCGACCCGGTGCTGGTCCGCGACGTGCGGCTCTTCGATGCCTACGAGGGGAAGAACCTCCCCGCGGGGAAGCGAAGCCTCGCGTTCTCGCTCGTCTTCGGCTCCCTCGAGCGGACGCTCGAGGGGAAGGACGTGGAGCGGCTTCGCGACGCCGTGGGCGCGGCGCTCAAGGCACGCGGCTGGACGCTGCGCGCCTGAGCAGGCGGCCCCGGACGCCGGGGAGCCTCTCGTCGCGCGGGCGGGCTCAGGCGCCGCGCGCCTCCGGCCGAAACTCTAGGGTAGGCCTGCCCCCGTAGCCTCCGCGGGTGGACCCGCCCTCGGGTAGGATGGGCGCGCGATCCTTGAAAACATCCTCTGCCATGTTCGTGACCGGGACGAAAAAGTCGGCTGATCCGATAACCCTCGAACCGGGAGCCAACCGTCGGCGGGAGGCCGTCATGCCCTGTTGAGGCGGGGAAGACGAAGTCCCGCTGCGTGGCGCCCACATTAGGTGACAAGGGATTAGACCGCTGGAGCCCGTGCACGGCATTGCGGTGGAGGATTCCATAGGCCCGCCGGTTCGCCCGGCGGGCCTTTTTCGTCGCGCCCCTCCCCCGCGCCCCCTCCCCTCGGCCACCGGGTACACTTTCTGTCCGCCGCACGCCGTACCCTTCCGGGCACCGGAGGGAGCATGAAGACCTGGGTTTGGACGCTGCTCATCATCGTGGGCGGATACGCGGCCTACCGCACGTGGTTCGCGGCCGACGAGCCGGACGATGCCGAGCCGCCGCCGCTCGAGGTCGCGGCGCCGGAGCAGCCGCCCCTGCCCGCGGAGGTCACGGCTCCGGCGAGGCCGCCCGTCGCGCTCGATGAGATCGGGGCCCTTGCGCCCGGCGCCGCGGACGAGGGCCCGGTCGCGCAGCTCGCCGCGGAGTGGCGCGGCGCGCTTGCCCGAGCGGACGCCGAGGCGGCCCGCGTGGTGGCGGACCGGATCCTCTCCGAGGCGCCCGAAAGCGATGCGGCGCGCTGGGTCCACTACGACCGGGGGCGGGAAGCGCTGAGGCGCTACGCGGAGGCGGGGAAGACGAACGAGGGCATGATCCACGCGCGCACCGCGTGGCTCGAGCTCACGCCCGTGCTCTTCGCTCGCGATCTCTCCGACGCGGAGCGCGCCGAGCTCAAGACGAAGCTCCGGCAGCTTGCGCAGGACCTCCTCTTCACGAGGCACGTCGAGGGGATGGACCGCTCCTACGTTCCGAAGCGCGGCGACAGCCTGAGCGTGCTCTCTTCCAAGGTCTTCCCGCAGTGGGGGACCAGGGTGAGCCCCGGGTTCCTCGTCGAGATCAACCGGCTCGGCGCCGCGACCAACCTGCGCGCCGGGGTGTCGATCCGCGTCCCGATCGGCGAGCCGAAGATCGTGATCCGCAAGAGCGAGTTCCGGCTCTACTACCTGTTCGCCGGCGGCTACGTGCAGGACTTCCCCGTCGGGCTCGGGCGCGAGGGCACGACGCCCGAGGGGACGTTCACGATCTCGGAGATGATCCGGAACCCCGACTGGCACCCGCGCGCGGGCGTGATCGTCCCGTACGGCGATCCGCGGAACATCCTCGGGTCCCGGTGGATGGCCTTCCGCGACACGCCCGACCACCAGGGATTCGGCATCCACGGGACGACCGAGCCCGGA
>WYBS01000197.1 GCA_011525755.1 Planctomycetaceae bacterium | reverse complement strand
TACTTGCCGTCGAGGAGCCGCCGGACCTCGAGCGTCTCGCGGTTCGGCGACGCGGCCTCCTCGGCGGCGCGCAGCGCGGCGCGCGCCTCCTCCATGCGCCCGAGCCGCGCGAGCGCACGCGCCTCGAGCAGATGGAACTCCCGGCGCGCGCGGGCGAGGGCGCCGTGGTCCACGGCGTGGATGACGTTCCCCTCGAAACGCGTCTCCCGCTCCGCGAGGACCGACTTCCGCACGCCGTCGAGGATGCGCAGGGCGCGCGCCGGCGAGGACCGCGAGAGCAGCGCGCGGGCCTTCCACGTCGCGGGGACGTCCTCGCGTGCGAGGGGCGCGTCGCCCTCGCGGTCGAGGGCCATCTCGAACCGCGCGAACTCGAGCGCGCCGCCCGAGTCAGGCCAGCGCTTCGCCGCCTCGTCGGCGACCTCCCGGGCGCTCGCCGCGTCGCCGGCCGCGAGGTGCGCGCGCGCGAGCATCGCGGCCGAGTCCGGGGACGGCGCCATCCGGAAGGCCTGCGCGGCGCGCCGCAGGGCATCCTCCGGAAAGCCGAGCTCCCATGCCATCTCCGCCGCCGCGACCCGGTAGCTCGGCTCCGCCGGGAGGATCTCCGCCGCGCGGTCGAGGTCGGGCCGCGGGTCGGCGTCGAGGTCCGTCTGCCAGGTCGCGAGCGCGCGGACGCAGAACGCCGCGGGATTGCCGCGATCGAGGACGACCGCGTCCTCCGCGCATCGCAGCGCCTCGGCGTAGCACTCGGACTCGAGGAGCGTCGCGGCGCGGTTGCTCAGATGGATGCTCAGGACTCCGCGACGCGACAAGGGCGCGCCGTCGCCGGGCCGCTCGACGCCGCGGTCGGTCGTCTCGATGTTGCGGCGGAGGCCGCCCTCCTCCCACGCCACGTAGACGTGCTCCGGGAGCACGTAGGGCCGGAGCGGGAGGCCGAGCCGCTCCGCGACGCCGAGGTAGAGCGTCGATCGCGCGAGGCAGTTGCCGTAGTCGCTTGCGAACACGCCGGAGAGCCGGGACGCCCAGCGCGCGTCGTGATGCTCGCGGACCGGGAGCTGGGCGAGAAGCCCGTTCAGGACCGCGATCCTCGCGTCCGGCGCCTCGACGCCGGAGAGACGGCGCTCGCACAAGCGGGAGACCCGGTGGAGCCGCTCCAGCGAGGCCTCGACCGTCCGTTCAGACTGCACCGTGAGCCAGAGCGACGCCGCGGCGAGGTCGAAGTCGTCCCCCGCGGCAAGCACGTCCGCGACCGTGCGGATCGACAGCTCCCGGCGCCTGCGCGCTCCTTCGAGGTAGTCCCGCCGCTGCCGCTCGTAGGGCGTGTCCGGGCGATGCGCCTCGATCCACTCCTCGAGCGCCTGGATGTGCGGCGCCACCCGCGCCCGGCTCGCGGCCATCTCGGCCTCCGGTCCCGACCCGTCGAAGGAGTACGAGTGGGAGAAGGTCAAGGGCTTGCGCGTGATCCTGTGGGCGGCCTCGGCGCAGTGCGCTAGGACGTGCTCGTAGTCGTCGCGCTTGTGCCGCTCCGCCGCCAGCCCGTCGAGGACGAGAGAAGGCGCCTCCACGTCCCCGCAGAGCGCAAGCGTCGCCGCCGCGAACACGTCGATCTCGTGGTACGGCTGGTAGAGGAGGTCCTTCATCGACTCCGGGGGCTGCACGCCCAGCCGGTGGAACCGGCAGAGGATCCCCTCGCGGATCTCGGGGTCGTCGCGCCGGTCGCAGGCGATCCCCGCGAGCGGTTCCGCGGCGAACGCGAACCGCGGACGGGAGAGCGCGACGACGAGCGAGCGGCGAAGCCCCTGGGAGAGGGTGCGGTCCCCCACCGCGCGCGCGAGCTCCCGACCGGTGGCGTCGGTCGCAAGCTCACCGATGAGCATGCCCTCCGGCTCGTCGGTCTCGTCACGATCCGCCTGGCTCCAGGAGTCCCAGTTCGCCTTCGCATGGTGCTCGACGAGGATCGCGAGCAGCGCGCGGGACGCGGGCTCGCCGAGCGCCTCGGCGCGCCGGCGGAGCTCGGCGCCTTTGGCGGCGTGGCGGTCGCCTCCGATGTCGCGCGACCACACCTCCCGGAGCGTCCTCACCGCCTCCGCGTCCGCGGGCACGATCGCCTCGAACGGCGCCGGGAGCCGCCGCACCGGCGCCGCGGGCCACGTGAGGGCGAGCGCGACGGGAAGCGCCAGAAGACCCGGGAGGAACGCCCAATGCCGCACCGCCCCCGGATCTTACCGGACTCAGCGCGCGTGGAGGATCCGGTGCGCCTGCGGGGTCACGCGCGTGTCCCTGGCGTCCCCGCCGGCGGGTTGGTGGTCGGGTCATGCCGACCGGTTGAGCCGCCGAACCGCGACGATGTCGCTCTCCGCCACCGCGCGGACATCCCTCTCCTTGAGCGTCACGAGGGCTTCCGTCCTCCCGGACGCGCTCACGAACTCGACCTCCAGCCCGTCCGGCTCGTACACCTGGACGACGGCCCCCAGATCACCCTTCCGCAACCCGTGCTCGGGAACGTCCCGGTCCAAGACGACCGTCTGGAGCTCCTTGAATCTCATCACCTTGCTCCCGGGAACGCCGTAACGAGCGCGGGAAGTCCTCGCCGGAAAGCACGATCCACACCGCCACGACGACGGCGCTCTTGCCGCGTGGCCCCCGAAGCCTACCAAGAATCTCGTACTTCTGGCCGTACTCGTTGGCCTCGGCGACACGGGCATCGTTGTCCGCGGCGTGGCGGCGGAGGTCGGCGGCGAGGCCTCCCCAGGTCGAAGCCGAGTAAGCGCGAGGAAGAACGCAGCCTTGAACCGGCCGATCGGGTGGGAGTCGGAGAGGAGGTAGTCCCGCACCTTGGCCTCATCGACCACGGCTCGCTCGACCCCGGGAAGTCTCATCGTGCGACCCTGTCCCGCAACGTGAGGATCTTACCGGACTCAACGCACGTGGAGGATCCGGTGAGCCTGCGGGATCACGCGCGTGTCGCGGTGCAGGGCCATCGCCGCGCGCTGGAGAAGGAGCAGGTGGTCGCCCGACGGCGGCGCGAACGCGGCGCCCGTCACCGGCTGGAGGATGAGGGGGGGCTCCGGGGGCACGAGCGCGGCCACGCCCCGGATCTCCTCCTCCGTCGTCCTCGCCGACACGACGACCTTCACCGCGCACTCCCGCTGCGCCGCGATCCGGAGGAACTCCTCCGCCACCGCGCGATCCGTCGCGAACCCCGCGCTCGACCCGATCTTCACGTCCGCCATCACGATGTCCACCTGATCGAGCATCCGCTCGAGGTCTCGCGGCCGATGCCCGCCCGTCTCGAGGAGGATCCTGAACCCGCGCTCGCGCCACGCGCAGGCGAGCGGCAGCAGGTAGTCGACGAAGAGCAAGGGCTCGCCGCCCGTCAGCGAGATCGCGTGGTGCGGGCCGCACGCGCGGTCGAGCTCCGTGACCTGCCGGTCGAGCTCCTCGCGCGAGAGGGGGTTCCGAACCTCCCCCACCTTCCCCGGGAAGAAGACGCGCGCATGGTCCGGGATCTTCCGCGACGCGGGCGTGTCGCAGAAGACGCAGCTGAGGTCGCACCCCGCGAGCCGTACGAAAATATGGCGCTCGCCGATCCGCGTCGCCTCGCCCTGGATCGAGCTGAAGATCTCGTAGAGCGGCGCGGTGGCGCTCACGCCTTCCGCGCCGCCCCGCCGGCCGGGATCTCCTCCTCGACCTCGACCAGCTCGAACCCCTGCGCGATCGGGTCGTAGGCGGAGTCGTCCGGCCGGTAGCCGTCGATCGTCCCGAGCGGCACCTTGTCGATCTTCAGGCGCAGCAGGAGGTAGACCGCCTGCTGGAGGACGATCCGGTAGACCGCGAGCCGCGCGACCGCGAGGGTGAGGAGGACCGCGACGCAGGCGACGAGCGTCCACGCCGCGACGGTGCGCGGGAAGGGCGGGCCGGCGGCGGGCTCCCGCAGGACGGCATCCACGAGATCCTTCGAGCGGTCGAGGCCGAAGCCCGCCACCAGCGCGAGGTAGAGGCAGAGGAGCGCGAACCCGGCCCGGATGCCGCGCGCGACCGCCGCGCCGAGGAGCACGAGCCCCGCGCCCAGCCGGTAGAGGAGCACCCGGTGCGAGTGCGAGAAGCTGTAGCCGTAGACGCGCGTGATCGCGTCGAACGCGTCGGACCACTCGGTCGCGATCGTCGGCCACGCGAGGACGCCGCCCGCCACGAGGCCGACGACGAGCACGACCGCCGTGAGGGAGAGCACGAGCGCCGCCGGCGCCGCGACGGCGAGGAGCAGCTCCGAGACACGGCCGAGCGAGAACGCGAGCGCGGCGAGGCCGAGGAGGAGGATCGCGGCGAGACAGAGGCCCGCGGGCGTCAGGAACGCCCAGAGGAAGTGGCGGCGCGCGAACGCGAGCGCATCCCTGACCTCGGCGCGGCGCTCGCAGGTGAGCTCGATCGCCGCCATCCGCGTGATCGCGAGGCCGAAGAAGGAGCCGGCCGCGATCGCCGCGAACCAGAGGGCGAGCACCACGCCCGCCATGAGCCCCCACCGGCCGGCCTGAAACGCCGCGGAGAAGAAGCCCCACGTGGCGGCCACGGGGCGGAGGAAGCATGCCTCGAGCTCCCCCCCGAAGGCGCCGGTGAGCGTCGCGCGCCCCGCCGCGACCACGACGAGGGCGAGCGGCACGAAGAGGAGGATGCCGTAGAGCGCGAGGAAGATCTTCCGCTGGTCGCCCGACGACCGCTGGATCTTCCGCAGGAGCTCCAGGACCTCGATCCGCTGGCCTTCCATCATGGGTGGATGCCCGTCCGGGCGCGCGCCGTCGCGCCCCGGCGGGCCTCCGCAGGAGGGACCGCCGCCCCGCGGCCAAAGGACGCGCGCGGGCCCTTCACTCTCCCGGCTCCTCGGGCACGGCGGCGGGCTCGCCGGGGACGACGTAGGCCCCCGAGAGCCACTTGTAGAGGTCCACGAGCCGGCATCGCTCGGAGCAGAAGGGGAAGTCCTTCGTGCGCCGCTCCCTCACGGCGTCCACGGGCTTCCGGCAGGTCGGGCAGCGGACGGTCTCGGCCACCCCAAGAGTCTACCGTGCCGGCCTTCGGGCTACCCGAGGGCAGGTCCCTTCCCGGGGCCCATCCCTATCCCGCGCCTGCCTGGACCGCGGTGATGCAGGCGACGTCCACGATGTCCTCGGCCGTGCACCCCCGCGAGAGGTCGTTCCCCGGCCGGTCGAGGCCCTGGAGGATCGGGCCCAATGCGGTCGCCCCGCCGAGCCGCTGGCCGAGCTTGTACGCGATGTTGCCCGCGTCGAGGTCCGGGAAGACGAGCACGTTCGCGCGTCCGGCGACCGGGCTCCCCGGCGCCTTCCGCGCCGCCACCTCCGGCACGAGCGCCGCGTCGCCCTGGAGCTCGCCGTCCACGAGGAGGTCGGGCCGCCTCTCGCGCACGAGCGCGGTCGCGCGCCGCACCTTCTCGACGTCCGCGTGCTCCGCCGACGCCTTCGTCGAGAACGAGAGCAGCGCCACGCGCGGCTCCTCCTCGAGGAACGTGCGCGCGGAGAGCGCGCTCGCGATCGCGATGTCGGAGAGCTGCTCCGCCGTCGGGTTCGGGATCACGCCGCAGTCCGCGAAGATGTAGGCGCGCCCGCCGGGGTAGACCATCAGGAAGAAGCTCGAGACGGTCGAGACGCCCGGCGCCGGCCCGATGCCGAGGATCGCCGCGCGCGACGTCTCCGCCGAGGTCGCGACCGCGCCGCCGACGAAGCCGTCCGCGTCCCCGGCGCGCACCATCAGCGCCGCGAAGACGAGCCGGTTCTCCGCCGTCGCGAGCGCCTGGTCGAGCGTCATCCCCTTGTGCTTCCGCCGCTGCCACAGGAGCTCGCCGTACTCCTCGCGGCGCCGGTCCACGAGGTCGTCGTCCACGAGCACGGGCTCGCAGAGCCGCTCGCGCCGGAGGATCTCCGCCGCCTCGATCACGCGCGGGTCGGTCCCCTCCGGCAGCGCGATCCGCGCGTACCGCGCCCGCGCGCGCTCGCGGATCCGCCCGAGGACCGTCACAGGAGCGCCTCGTCCGCCTCGACCTCCGCCGCGAGGAGGTACTGCGCGTAGGTCTTGCCCTGCGCGTCGAGGAGGAGCGAGAGCGTGCCGCCGCCCCCGAGGCTCTCGTGGAGGAGGAAGTTGAGCGCGCGGAGGTTTCCCACCTCGAAGCGCTCGACCTCGCCCCTGCAGATCCCCTCGAACCGCCGCTTCACGAACTCCGGCGTCAGCTCGTCGATCATCCACGCGTAGATCGCGGCCGAACGGCCGATGACGCCGATGTTGGCGGTGTCGCCCTTGTCGCCCGAGCGGGCGAGGCAGAGGCGCGAGAGCGGCACCCGCCTCTTCCGCCCCGCGAGGACGAGGGTGGGAGGGGGCTCCGGGGGCAGCGGGACCCGGACGGCCCGGACGCGCGGCGGCGGCGCGACCTCCGCGGTCCTGCCGAGGACCTCGACGCGCACCGGCACGCGCTCGCGCGAGATGAGCGCCGGCCAGTAGCCGACGACGTCCGACGGCCGCGGGCGGCCCTGGTCGGAGAGGTAGGTGATGCCCGGTACCGTCGAGAGGACCTTCGGGACGAGCTGCGGCGCGAAGCGGTCCGCGATCTTCCTCTCGTCGCGGTCGCGGACCGCGACCTGGAGGAGGACCTCGGAGGGCTCCTCGGACGCGAGCGGCGGGTGGCAGGAGTCCCAGCCGACGATCTGCGTGATCGCGTCCTCGTACGCCCCCGTACCCCCCACCGATTCCCAGAAGGCCGACGCCACCGCGCGCGCCTTCGCGAGCGCGTCGGGCCCGCTGACCATCAGCCGGCCGAAGGCGCGGTACCCCTGCGCGAAGCTGATCGAGACCTTGAGCTTCTCCGGCGCCGGCTCGCCGCGGATCCCCGAGACGCGCACGCGGTCCTTGCCGTCGGGCGCGAGCCGGATCGTGTCGAAGCGCGCGATGCAGTCGGGCGCCACGTAGGTGGGCGAGCCCATCTCGTAGACGAGCTGCTCGCTGACCGTGTGGACGGAGACGAGGCCGCCCGTGTTCGGGTGCTTCGTCACCGTGAAGGTGCCGTCGGCGTTCGCCTCGACGAGCGGATAGCCGATGTCCCTGAACGTCGGCACGAGCTTCCAGTCGGTGAAGTTGCCGCCCGTGCACTGCGTGCCGCACTCGATGATGTGGCCCGCGACGACGCCCGCGGCGAGCCTGTCCCAGTCGTCGAGCTTCCAGCCGAACTCGTGGATCATCGGCGCGAGCGTGACGCTCGTGTCGGTGACGCGGCCCGCGATCACGACGTTCGCGCCCATCTCGAGCGCCTTCGCGACCGGCGCGGCGCCGAGGTAGACGTTGGCGGAGAGGACGTCCTTCCGGACGGTCGAGAGCGGGGCGCCCGTCTCCATGTGCGCGAGCGGCTCGCCCTTCCCGAGGAGCGCGTCGAGGTCGCCGAAGATGTCGTCGCCGAGGATGACGCCGACCTTGACCTTGTCCCGGACGCCGAGAACCGTCGCGAGCTTCTCGACGGCGGCGCGGCAGGCGAGCGGGTTCACGCCGCCCGCGTTGCTGATGATCCTGATCCCGCGCTCGACGCACTGCGGCAGCACGTCCCTGAGCTGCACGAGGAAGTCGCGCGCGTAGCCCGCGGCCGCGTCCTTCTGCCTCTGCTTCTGGAGGATCGCCATCGTGACCTCGGCCAGGTAGTCCATGACGAGGTAGTCGATGGGTCCGCCCTCGACCTGCCGGCGCGCGGCGGTCGGGTCGTCGCCCCAGAAGCCGCCGCAGTTCGCGATGACGATCACGGCCCATACCTTACGACAATGGCCCAAGGGCCCGGAGACGGCTCCACGGCCCAGGAACCCGGACGGCCCGTCCGGGTGCCGGCGTCACAACACGTTATCCTACAACAGGTTGCAGCGGCGGAGGGCCGTACCGAGTACCGTGCGGGCGCGGGAGAGGTCGGAGCGGGTCACGAATTCGTTCGGCTTGTGCGCGAC
>WYBS01000196.1 GCA_011525755.1 Planctomycetaceae bacterium | reverse complement strand
CTCCCGCGCAGGCGGAAGGGCACGCCTGCGGCGACGCGCTCGTCGTCGCTGTGCCGGTTGACCAACCCGTCGCCGTCGATGTCGACGAGCGTCCGGTCCTCCGCGCCGTCGAACCGGAGGTCCTGGTCGTGATCGAGGAGGAGCACGCGCCGCGCCCGCCCCTCGACGACGACCGTCCCCTCGCGGTGCGCGAGGATCGCGAGCCAGAGCCGGTCGCGTGGACCGTTCGCCCGGCGGAAGAAGGAGAACGCGACCGGCTCCGGCACGTCCATCTCGACGACGCTCCTCCGCCAGATCCCTTCCTCGACCATCTCGACCGGGGCCTCGTCCGCGAGATCGCCGTCGAAGTCGAGGTCCACGCGGAGCGCGTGCGCCTCGGGCGACAGCGCGAGGAGGAGCCTTTGGTCCGCGCACGGACCGGCGAAGTAGAAGAGCCCCTCCCCCGCGCTCGCGACGCCCTTCGGCGGCTCGGCGAGGAGCGTGAGCTCCTTGGGCTCGTACCAGTCCTGCGCGGCGCGCTTCCACGCAAGCGTCTGCGCCCCCGCGGCGGCGGCGAGCAGGAGAAGCGCGGCCGCCCGTCGCATGGACCCAGTATAGTCCGGCGCGATGCGCCGCCTCGTGGCCCTCGCGCTTCTCGCCGCCTGCGCGGCGCCGCGGCCCCCGGCCTGCCCGCCGGAGCCTTGGCGAGGAGGGGAGCCCCCGGTCGTCGCCACGTTCTCGATCGTCGCGTACGACAGGGAGACGGGCGATCTCGGCGTCGCCGTGCAGAGCCGTTTCCTCGGCGTCGGCAGCGTGGTGCCTTGGGCGAAGGCGGGGGTCGGCGCGGTCGCGACGCAGGCGTGGGCGAACGTCTCCTTCGGGCCCGAGGGCCTCGCGATGCTCGAGGCGGGCAAGGACGCGGCGGCGGCCGTCGCGGCGCTCACGGCCGCGGACGCGGGCCGCGACCGGCGGCAGGTCGGGATCGTGGACGCAAAGGGGCGCGCGGCGGCGTACACGGGCAGTGGCTGCCTCGACTGGGCGGGCCACCGGACGGGCGAGGGGTTCACGGTGCAGGGGAACATCCTCGCGGGCAAGGGGGTCGTGGACGCGATGGCCGACGCGTTCGTCGCCGCGAAGGGCGAGCTCGCGGACCGGCTGGTCGAGGCGCTCGCCGCGGGCCAGCGCGCCGGGGGCGACAAGCGCGGCATGCAGTCGGCGGCACTTCTCGTCGTGAGGAAGAACGGGGGGTACGGGGGCAACAACGACCGCTACATCGACCTCCGGGTGGAGGACCACGCGGAGCCGATCGCCGAGATGAAGCGGCTGCTCGACCTCTACAAGCGCGTGCGGCTGGGCCGGTAGAGGATCGCGAACGCGAGCGCGCCGGCGATGCCCCCATAAAGGCACGCGGCCTTCGCGGATCTCGCGTCGCAGAGGCCATCGAACCAGTCCACGGTCCACACCTCGGCCGCGACGATGGCCGCGACGATCGGGAGCAATGGCAACGAGGCACGCCGCCTGCCGCTTCGCCACGCCTTGAGCGCGCCGTAGACCGTCAACCCCACGAGCACCCCCGAGAGCCCGCCGTGCGACCGCACGCGGAGCGACAGCAGGAAGAGACCCGCGCCGACCCCCGCCGCGCAAAGCAGCACCGCTCCCGGGCGCAGATGCGGACCGTACGCCGCGACCACGAGCGCGGCGACGCCGAGGGTCGCGCCGAGGCGCAGCCATGTGCCGTGGACAAGGTGACAGGTCAGCGCGCGCCACACCTGCCCGTCGAGGAGCGCGTCCCGCTCATAGCGCAGCGCGTGCTGCGTGGCCGCGCCCGCCAGCTGGATCCCGGCGCACACCGCCCCCACCGCGAGCAGCGCGAGCCACGGCCTCAGCCGCGCAGGAACCGCCCGGTGTGCGACGCCTTGCACTTCGCCACCTCCTCGACCGTCCCCTCGACCACCAGCTCGCCGCCCGCGTCGCCGCCCTCCGGCCCGAGATCGACGATCCAGTCCGCCGTCTTGATGAAGTCCACGTTGTGCTCCACCACCACGACCGTGTGTCCCTGATCGACCAGCCGGTGCAGCACCATCACGAGCTTCTCGATGTCGGTCGGGTGGAGCCCGCACGTCGGCTCGTCGAGCAGGTAGAGCACCTCGTCGCGGCTCTTCCGCGCCAGCTCCGCCGCGAGCTTCACGCGCTGCGCCTCGCCGCCCGAGAGCGTCGTCGCCGGCTGGCCGAGCGAGAGGTACCCGAGCCCCACGTCGTCGAGCGTCCCGAGGATCCGCGACACGCGCGGCACGTTCTTGAAGAACTCCCGAGCCTCGCCGATCTCCATGTCGAGCACGTCCGCGATCGACTTCCCCTTGTACCTCGCCTCGAGCGTCTCGCGGTTGTACCGGCGGCCCTTGCACTCGTCGCACGGCACCCACACGTCCGCGAGGAAGTGCATCTCCACCTTCACGGCCCCGCGCCCCTCGCACGCCTCGCACCGCCCGCCCGGCCGGTTGAAGCTGAACCGCCCGGCGTCGAAGCCGCGCACGCGTGCCTCCGGCAGCATCGCGAAGAGGTCGCGGATCGGGTCGAGCGCCTTCGTGTACGTCGCGGGGTTCGACGCGGGCGTCGTCCCGATCGGAAGCTGGTCGACCACGTACACGGTGCCGAACCGGTCGAGCCCCTTCACCTTCCCCTTCGTCCCCCGGACCCCCTCGGCCTCGCTCCAGAGGACGTCGAAGAGCAGCGAGGACTTGCCGGCGCCCGAGACGCCGGTGATGCAGGTGAGGCGCCCCGCCGGGATCCGTACCCGTATTTTTTTAAGGTTGTGCGCGTGCGCGTTCTCCACCTTGAGGAAGGTGGAAGGGAGGGGGCGCGGGGGAGGACGCTCCATCGCCCGGCGGCCGGAGAGGAAGTCGCCGGTCGGGAGGCCCTTCTTCGCGAGCAGCTCCTTCACGCTCCCCTCGAAGACGACCTCGCCGCCGTTCTTCCCGGCGCCGGGGCCCATGTCGATCACGCGGTCGGCCGCGCGGATCGTGTCCGGGTCGTGCTCGACGACGAGCACCGTGTTGCCGAGGTCGCGGAGGCCCTTGAGCGAGCCGAGCAGCCGCTCGGTGTCGCGCGGGTGGAGCCCGATCGTCGGCTCGTCGAGGACGTAGACGACGCCGACGAGCCCGCTCCCGATCTGCGTCGCGAGCCGGATCCGCTGCGCCTCGCCGCCGGAAAGCGTCGCGGTGCCGCGGTCGAGCGTGAGGTAGGAAAGGCCGACGGCGTCGAGGAAGCGGAGGCGCTCGCGCACCTCGCGCAGCGGCTCCGCGACGAACGCCGGCAGCTTGAGGCCGTCGAAGGTCCGGAGCGCGTCCCCGACCGTGAGCGCCTCGACGTCGCCGATGCGGAGGCCGCCCGGCAGCGTCACCGCGCGCGAGATCGGGTTCAGCCG
>WYBS01000195.1 GCA_011525755.1 Planctomycetaceae bacterium | reverse complement strand
TCGGCCTTGTAGTCGTATGCCGGGTCGAAGTCGATCGTCCCGAACGCCTCGACGATCCGGGCCTGCTTCCGTCGCTGCACGTACTCCTCCAGAGCTGCGCTCACGGCCTCCCTCTTCGTCTTGTGCTTGCCCAGCTTTCGGGCCTCCTCGATCAGCTTGTCGTTGAGCGCCAGATTCGTTGCCATGGGAGGGCTCCCTTCCGGTCCCATTCTACACCATGTAATGTGTGGTCCAATGTGTAAAACGGCGCGCATCAGCGGGCGGCGAGGCGGAGGGGGACCGGGGGGCCCGAGCTACGGCGAGGCGGCCTAGCGGCCGAACCCGGCGAGCGCCTGCTCCGCGGCGGCGCGGATCTCGGCGTCCTTGCTCTGCGCGGCCATCCGGAGCGTCGCGACCGCCGCCCGGAGCTGCGGCGCGTCGGGCAGCGGCAGCGTGAGCGGGCGCGCGAGGCCGGAGGCCGCCTCGAGGCAAAGGAGCATGCACGCGGTCGTGTGCAGGGGGCCGCGCGGATCCTCCTTCAGCTCCCACGATCCGTCCTCGCGCTGGCCCGCGCGGATGGAGGCGACGAGATCGTCCGAACTTTTTCCGGCGTACCGGCGCGCGCGCGCGGCGAAGACCGTAGTCTCGGGCTCCTTCGACGGCTCGTGGACGCCGAGCTCGAGCGCGGTTCCGAATCGCTCGTTGGAGCCGGAATCCCAGCCGAGGGCGACGCCGACGAGCGCGAGCTCGCCGAGGCCGATGTCGGGATGGCCGGCGGGATCGAGGGATCCGCGCACCGTGAGCCCGGCGAAGCCGGCCTCGAGACTCTCGAGCGCCCTCCACCCGTAGGGCATCGGCTGGAGGACCGGCTTCGCGCCGAGCCCCCGCAAGGCCCCGGCCCGGCACTCCGGCTCCCCGGTCCTCCTCGTCCCCGCGCAGAGCGCCGCGTTCACCGCCGCGAGGCCCGGCGGGACCTGGAAGAGACCCTCGATGCCGTCCGCCGCGGCGAGGCAACGGAGCCCCGCGCGGACGCCTTCCGGCGGCTGCCCGGGCGCATCGAGCATCGCGAGCAGGACGAGCGCGGTGAGGGTCGCGCGCTCCCGCGCGACATGCTCGGGACCTCCGGAACCGAAGCGGTGCGTGTACTCCCACCAGCCGTCCGGCCGCTGCTGGCGAAGGAGCCACGAAAGCGCCTTCTCCATCGCGCTCGCGACCTCGGGCGCGACCTTCGGCGCCCCTCGCTCCCGCTCCGCCGCGTCGCGGAGGATCATGCCGAGCGCGAGCAGCGCCTCGCGCGTGCAGGCGCGCTCGCGGTCGTTGGCGAGGAGGATCAGGCCCGGGACCGCGTCGTGCGCGCCGCGGCCGATCCGGCCGAGCGCCGTCGCCGCCTCCGCGCGGACCGTGGCGTCCTTGTCGTAGAGCGCCTCGATCAGCTTCTTCACCGCGGCCTCGCCGCCCTTGCCGGCCGCGCCGAGCGAGACCGCGGCCATCGCGCGCAGCTTCGGATCCTCGCTCGCGAGCAGCGGCAGCGCCGGCGCCACGACGCCCGCGCCGAGGTCGAAGCTCACGCCATCGAGCAAAAGACGCAGGCTCCCGTCCCCCGAAGCCCCCTCCCATAGCGGCGCGAGCGCGCTCGGACCCGCCACGACGAGCGCGTCCCGGGCGGCGAACCGCTCCAGCGGCCCCCGCTTCGAGATCTCGATCAGCTCGGGGATCCGCTCGCGCGCCGCGGCGGGGCCCGCCTTCGCGATCCCCAGTGCCTTGGAGACCCCGTCGTCGTCGGCGGACGCGCCGCCCGCCGCGAGCGAGAGGAGGAGAAGCGCCTTCCGCATCACTGCCGGAGCCGTTTCCTCACCTGCTCCCGCACCTCGGGCTCCGCCATCTCCTCGAGGTGCGTGCGGATCTTCGTCGCGGTGTCCATCGCCATGAGCGCCTTCGACGCCTCGCGGCATAGGCCCTCGTCGAGCCGCGACTCGAGCGCGCGAAGCACGCGGAGCCGCGACGTATGGACCGAGAGCCGCGCGACCCCGAGACCGAGCCAGAGCGGCAGGTACAGCGGGTTGCTCGCCGCCGCGCCGCAGACCACGAAGGGCTTTCCCGCCCGCTGCGCCGCCTCGGAGACCGCGCGGAGCGCGCGCAGCATCGCGGGGTGGCAGAAGTCGAAGAAGCGCGTCACGCGCGAGTTCGTCCGGTCCACCCCGAGCATGTGCTGGGTGAGGTCGTTCGTCCCCACGCAGAGGTAATCGGCCTCTTTCGCGAGTTCGTCCAGCTGCATCAGCGCCGACGGCACCTCGATCATCGCGCCGAGCGCCGGGACCGGCAGCTCCTCCTGCCGGAGGAGCTCGCGCACGGCGCGGAACTCCTCCACGGAGCCGACCATAGGCACGAGCACGCGCGCGTCCGTGTCGTCGACCGCGTGGAGGATCGCGCGCGCCTGCGCGCCGAGGATCTCCGGGTGGTCGAGGAGCAGCCGCAGCGACCGGTATCCGAGGAAGGGGTTCGGCTCCGGCGCCTGCCCGAGCGCGGGAAGCAGCTTGTCGCCGCCCGCGTCGAGGAGCCGGAACGTGACCGGAAGCGGGGCCACCGCCTCGACGATCCGCCGGTAGAGGACGTACTGCTCGTCCTCGCCGGGCAGGTCCGGGCGCATGAGGAACGCGAACTCGGTGCGGTAGAGGCCGATGCCCTCCGCCTGCTCCTCGCGCGCGCGGACCGCGTCGCCCCAGAGGCTCACGTTCGCCTCGAAGCGGATGCGCCCCTTGCCGGGGCCCGGGTCGGCGAACGTCGTGCGCAGCGCCTCGATCCCGGCCGCGGCCACGCGCGTCGCGTCGCCCACGAGCGACTCCGGCGGGCGCAGCACGACCTCGCCCGACGCGGCGTCGACCAGCACGAGGTCGCCGTCCTGCGCCTCGTGGATGAAGTCCCCGAGGCCGACCACGAGCGGCAGGTCGAGCGAGCGGGCGAGAAGTGCCGCGTGGGACGTCGCGCCGCCGCCGCCGGCGAGGACCGCGCTCACCCCCTCCGCGCAGAGCGACACCATGCGCGACGGCGTGAGGAGCGGCAGGACGACGACCTTGCCCTCGAGCGTCACGCTCTTCCGGTCCGCCGCGGGGCGGACGTTGCGGAGGAGCCGCGAGGTCACGTCGCGCACGTCGTCCGACCGCTCGCGGAAGAAGAGGTCGCGGAGCGTCGCGAAACGCGCGACGACCTCGTCGCTCACGCGCAGGATCGACGTGTAGGCCGACGCGCCCGCCTCGACGGACGCGCGCATGCGCCCCTCGAAGGTCGGATCCTCGAGCATCATGAGCTGCACGCTGAAGACGAGCGCCGCCTCCTCCGCGTTGTGGTCGCGGAGCCACTGCTGCATCCTGAGCAGCTCGTCACGGGCGCGCAGGAACGCGCCCTCGAGCCGCTCCAGCTCCTCGCGCACGCTCATCGCGGGCTGCGGCTCGCGCGGCACGCGGTCCACGAGCCGCATGACGACGCCGCTGACGACGCCCGTCGAACAGGGCGTCCCGAAGTAGCGCCGCGGGCCGGTGTCGTGGACGGGCTGCACGGCGGGCGGCTCCTCGCCCGCGACGAGCGCGAGAAGGCGCGCGTTGTCCACGATCGGCGCGACCTGCGACGCGATCGCCGAGAGCGCGCGCACCTCGTCGTCCGTGAACCGCCGCGGCTCGCGCGTCTGGATGTAGATCGTGCCGATCGGCAGCCCGCGTACCTGGAGCGGGATGCCGAGGAAGGAGTGGAATGCCTCCTCGTGCGTGACCGGGAGGTACTTGTAGTGCGGGTCGCGCGGCGCGTCCTCGACGATCACCGGCGCCATCTTCTCGAGCACCTGCCAGGTGAGCCCCTCGCCCTTCGCGAGCCGCGCCTTGCCGACCGCATCGGTCGAGAGCCCCTCGGTCGCCGCGAGCGTGAGCGTCGTGCGCGCGCCGTCGAGGAGGTAGATCGCGCACACGTCCGCGCGCAGCCGGCCGGCGATGAGCCGCACGACGCGGATGAGCACCTCCTGGTGCGTGCGCGCCTCGCCGATGATCCGGCCGATCTCCGAGAGCAGGAGAAGGTGGGACAAGCGGGCCAGTCTACGCGAAGGGCTCAGCGGCGGGAGGGGAAGGGGCCCGGGGAAGGGGGGGCTACCGGAAGGGGGCGAGGGGCGCCGGGCGCACGTTCGGGTCGTCGAGCGTGCCGCGCACCCGGAGCGGGAGCAGGCCCGGGATGACCAGCGCGTTCACCGTGCCGTCGAGTCCGACCTCGATCTCCTTCACGTCGATCCCGAAGGGCGTCGCCTTGAGCTCGAAGGGCTGCGGCCGGATCCTCCCCTCGCCCACGTCGAACGCGACCACCAGGTCCTTGAACCGGTAGGGCTCCTGGAGGATCGCCTTGTCGAGCCGGAGCGAGAGGAGCGGCAGGAGGATCGAGTTCCTCGCCTCGATGTCGTAGAGGTGCGCGCTCCCGGCGCCCGCGAGGGTCCGGAGGATCGCGGCGTCCGTCGTGTCGTCGGCGGCGAGCCTGAGGTCGAAGTCCGCCCTCCCCGAGAGCGTCCCCGCCTCCTTCTTCACGCGCAGGAAGGGAATGACGAAGGACAGCGGGCGACCGATCTCCTCGGAGAGGACGACTCCCTCCGCGCGCGCGCTCCCCTCCCAAGCGAGGCGGCCCTTGGTCGGCACGAGCCGGCCCTCCGCCTTGACGACCCCGCCGTGGAGACCGGCGACGAGGTCCTTCACCACGACGTTCCCGTCGACGATCCCGACCTTCCCCTTCGCCTGCTGCCACACGAAGGGGCCGAGGTCCCAGCGGCCGAACGTGATGTCTCCCGTGACCCCCGTCGGGGGGCGCTCGCCGAGCAGCCGGTCCAGGCGCCCGCGGACGTCGGCGCCGACCTGCAGCCATGCGGTCGCGCCGACGACGACGCGTCTCGCCTGGACGCGCGTGCCGAGGGCGTAGGCGCCCGACCGGCCGCCGCCCCGCTCGCGGACGACGAGATCCTCGACGAGGAGGTTCCCGCGTTCGGCCTTCCCCGCGGTGACGTCGACCTCGGCCTCCACGTCCTCGAGCGCGCCCCCGGAGAGGCGCCCGGTGATCCTCGAGCGGAGCGCGACGGCCGTGAGCCCAAGGCCCTCGACGCGGACGGCCGCCGAGCGGAGCGCCGCCGAGACCCCGAACGCGCGCTCCGCGGAGAGGTCGAGCGCGAGCCCGTCGAGCGTCACCTCGCCGCTCCCCTTGAACGCGGGCGCGTAGGGCGCGATCTCCTCGACCCGCGTCCGCCCCTTGAGCCGGAGCGCGAGCGTCTTCCCGAGGGCGCCGTCGCCCTCGATCTCCGTCGTCTTCGTCGCGAGGCGGATGCGGCGGAGCGTGACGCCCGCCTCCCCGGGAACGGCGTCGAACTCGATGCGCGCCGCCTTCGGCGGCGTCCGCTTCCCGGAGAGGAGGATCGAGCCGCCGGTCACGTCGAGGGCGCCCGCGAACGTCCACCCGCGGTCCCGCGTCGCGAGCACGTCCAGCGCGAGCGTCCCCCGGGGCGCGAGGTCTTCCGCCTCGGGTGCGAGCGCGAGGAGGCGGTCGAGGGGCGCCTCGAGGAGCAGCCGGCCCGACCTGCTCCCGTCCCGGCCCAGGAACCCCTCGCCGAGGCTCGCCTTGATCTCGCCGAGCGTCGCGTCGGGCACCTCGAGGAACCAGCCGAGATCGTCCTCCCGCGCGGTGAAGGAGAGATCGAGCTTCCCGTCCTCGATGCCGCGCCCCGGGAGCTTCGCGGTCAGCCGGGCGGACGCGACGGTCCCGCGGACGTTCCAGGGCCTGCCCTCGATCCCCGCGCGGAGCGCGAGCGGGCCCCGGAGCACGGCGCCCGCCGGGAGGAGGTGGGCGAGGAGCGGCTGCCGCTCGAGCGCGTCCACGTCCAGCGCGACCTCTCCCTTGCCGTCCGCGAACGAGCCCCTGAGCCGCATGCCGTCCGAGGTCGCGTCGATCCTCGCGGCTCCCTCCTTGCAGCTCCCGTGCGCGTCGATCCTCGCGACGTCCCACGCGCCGAGAGGCGTCTCGACGTGCAGGCCCTCGATCGCCGCCTTCCCGGCGATGCCTTCCGCCCCGGAGGACGCCGCCATGTCGAGGGTCACCTGCCCCCGGAGCCCCCTCACATCCTCCATCCCGAGGAGGCGCGCATGGAGCGGGTTGAGCGCGAGCGTGCCCTTGACCGTGCCCTCGGCGAGGGGCGTCCCGCCCGTGAGCCCGGAGACCCTTCCCTGCGCGGCGAGGCCGTCGAGCTGCGCGCGCGCGATCGTGAGCACGTCCCTGTCCTCCGAGAGCGCGGCGTCGAGGTGCAGCTCGCCGCGGCCGATGTCGAGATCGTCCGCGAAGAACCCGCGTAGGGCGAGGCCCGTGACCTCCGCGTCGGCCCGGAGCGAGAGGTCCTCGAGCGCGAAGCGCTCCACGCGCAGGCGGCCCGCGATCGCCTTGCCGGGCGGGAGCAGCGGCTCCAGGTCCCTCAGATCCACGTCGGCGCTGCCCGAGAGCCGTACCGACCGCGAGACCTCGCCCTCGACCGAGACCGTGCTCTTCCCCAGCTTCGCGTCGAGCTTCCGGAGGAGGGCGCCGTCCTCGCGGAGCGCGAGGTCGAAGCGCGCGTCGAGGTCGGGGGTGCCGAGCGTGCCCGCGAGATCCCGGCCCTGGCCGCGCGCGTCGAGGAGGATCGGCCCCTTCGCGCGGAGGCCCAGGAGATCCGTCGCCACGCGCGCGCGGATCTCGAGGTCCTTCGGCGGCCACGCGCCCTTGGCGTCGAGCGAGAGGGCTTCGGACGCGGTCCGGAGCGAGAGCCGCTCGAACACCACGCCGTCGCCGTCCTTCCGGAGGCGCCCCGTGATCTCCGCCCACGTCTCGTCCACGGGCCCCGCCCTGAGCCCCTCCGCGCGGACGAGGACGTCCGCGCCCGCGGGCGAGCCCTCGACGCGGAGGTCCACGCGGCCCGCGATCTCCCCGAGGAACGGGCGGAGAAGGGCGAGATCGATGCCCTCGAGGCGGACGGCGCCCTCGGGGCCGCCCTCGCCGAGGCGCACATGGATCTCCGCCTTCCCCTCGCGGCCGTCCACCGTCCCCCTTGCGGAGAGGTCGAGCCGCGTCTCGCCGGGCACGGCCGCGAGGAGGAGGTCGATGTCGTCGAGCGCCGCGACGAAGAGCCCCTCGTCGGCGGGAAGGACGACGGGATCCTCGCGGAAGGGGTCGACGGGACGCGGCTGCGGGCGGCGCGGGAGCCGGCGGACATGGACGCTCGCGTCGTCGAGGCGGAAACGGAAGGGCTTCGCCTCGCGCTTCGGCGCGGGGGGGCGCGGCTTTGTCATGCTGGCGACGAGGTCGTCCACGTTCGTGCGGCCGCCCGCCTGCTCCTCGAGGCGGAGGACGAGGCCCAGGATCGCCACGTCGTCCGCGCCGGAGAGGAAAAGGCTCGGGAGCGCGGTCGCGATCCGGACGGCGCGCGCCTCGAGCAGCGGCTCGCCGCGGAACTCCGCCGCCGGGTTCCGGACGACGAGGCCCTTCACCTCGACGCCCGAGGTCCATCCCGCGTCGAGGCTTCCGATCTCGACAGGGCGGCCGAGCGCTTCCGCGAGGCGGCCCTCGGCGAACCGGCGCGCCGCGGCCGTGCGCGCGAGCATCGGCGCGAACGCGACGAGGACCGCGAGCGCCGCGAGCGTCACGAGAAGGAAGCGGCGGCGCCGCGACACGGGGCGGTACTCTACCAGCCTCGTGCACGTCGTCTTCGACCTCGACGGGATCCTCATCGACTCCGAGCCGCTCTGGTCCGAGGCGATCGTCGAGACGCTCGCCGGCTTCGGCGCGTGCTACCGTCCGGAGACCGGGCCCTTTCACCGCGGGATGAAGATGGGGGAGCTCGTGCCGTTCCTGCTCGAGGAGCACGGGTGCGCGGCCGACCCGCGGGCGTTCGCGGAGCGGCTGCTCGCGGCGCTCCTCGCGAGGTTCCCCCGCCTCCAGTGCCTCCCCGGCGCGGAGAGCGCGCTCGCCCTCGCGCGCGCGAAGGGCAGGATCGCGCTCGCGAGCGGGTCGCCGCTCGCGGTGATCCGCCACGTGCTCGGGCGGTTCCGGTGGCGCTTCGACGCGATCTGCTCCTCGGACGAGGTCCCTCGCGGCAAGCCGGCGCCGGACGTGTTCCTGCTCGCGGCGCGAAGGCTTCTCGCGGCGCCGTCGGAGTGCCTCGTCATCGAGGACAGCGCGAACGGGATCGCGGCCGCGAAGGCCGCGGGGATGAGGGTCATCGCGGTCGGCGACGCCCGCGGCGAGGCGGACGTCCGCATCGCCTCGCTCGAGTCGCTCGTGCTGTGAAGCGGGGGGGCTCCGGGGGCCGTCAGCGCGTCAGCCACAAGGCGACGCATGCGAGCGGCGCGCCGAAGTGGACGAGGGCGACGAGACTCTTCGCGGCCGCGGATCGGGCCTTCCGGATCCCGACGATCCCGAACTCGACGGTGAAGAGCATGACGAGAGTCACGACGCACTCCGCGATTCGCGGGAGCGGCCCCGCGAACCACAATAGCCCGACGACGATCCACGCGGCGATGCCCGCGCCGTAGCGGCGGAGGTTCGTCTCCGGCGGCGCCGGCTTCTCGTCGTCCCGGGCGTGCACGACCGCGCGGCGCAGGAGCACGAAGGCGGAGGCCGCGAGGAAGAGCCAGGGGATGGAGGAGAGAGGGTCCCCGGGGAGTCGCGCGGCGGGGAGGGCGGCGGCCAGCGCAAGCGCCCCGAGCGCGACGAGGGCGCAAAGGGTCGTGAGCCCGATCCGCATCCGACCCCGATCCTATCCGGCCCGCCGCGCCGTGGCCCCGCGGTGCGGCGCGCGCTGCACTCCCGCCGATCCGTGATAGGGTCGGCCGCGATGTTCGGCTTGAGCAGCGGGATCGAGTTCGAGCCGACGGGGCACGTGGGGCTCTGGGGCGAGGAGGCGACGTGCCGCATCCTCGTCTTCGCGGTCGACGGGGTGTCGGGGTTCTACCGGTTCTCGGTGGCGATCGAGGCGGGCGTCGCGGAAGGCCTCGAGGCGGGCGCGATCAAGGGCAGGCTCGAGGCGGAGCTCGCGCGCGATCTCGAGAGCCGGCTGCCGGACGCGCTCGGCATGTTCGTGACGGAGCTGAAGACGGGCGGCACGTACTGGCGCCCCGCGGGCCCGCCGGACTTCACGTGGCGGAAGGACGCGCTGCGCCGCCTCGGCTACGTGAGCCTCGCGCCGCACGGCATGCACCGCCTCGGCGGCGAGCCGGCGCCCGACAGCGAGGAGCTCTGGCGCCGCGTGCTCCGGTGAGTGGCACCCCGGGAGGGACTCGAACCCCCAGCCCCCGGATTAGAAATCC
>WYBS01000038.1 GCA_011525755.1 Planctomycetaceae bacterium | reverse complement strand
CCGACGGTCGCCGCGACCTTCGCGAGCGGGGAGAGCACGACGTACATCCGCGCCACGCTAGCCCCCGAGCCTCGCCGCCGCCGCCTCGACCCGCGCCATGCACGCCTCGCGGCCGAGCACGCACATCGACTCGACGATCGGCGGCGTCACCTTCTTCCCGGAGACCGCGAACCGGAGCGCCATCAGCAGGTCCTTCGCCTTAAGGCCCTCCGCCTCCGCGAGCGCGCGCAGCTCCGCCTCGAGCGTCGCGGGAACGAGGTCGGATCGCCCGATCACGTCGCGCGCGCGCCGGAGCATCGCGGCGGTCTCCGCGGGCGTCCGCCCCTTCGGCACCAGATCGGGGGGGGCGGCGGGGGCCGCGTCCCGGAACAGGAAGTCCGCGAGCTCGTCGAACTCCGTGAGCTTCTTCATCCGCTCCTGCACGAGCGGGATCGTCGCGAGGAGCTTCCGGTCGTCCGCGTCGCGCGCGAGCGGGCTCGCGGCGCGTAGCCGCCGCGCGAGCTCCGCGGGGGCGAGCTGACGGATGTAGACGCCGTTCAGCCACTCGAGCTTCGTCAAGTCGAAGATCGGGCCCGAGGTCTTGATCGCGTCGGGCTCGAACGCGTTCACGAACTCCTCGAGCGAGAAGACCTCCTTGTCCTCGCCGAGCGAGAAGCCCATGAGCGCGAGGAAGTTGAGGAGCGCCTCGGGCAGGAAACCGCTCTCGCGGTACCACGTGATCGACGTCGGGTTCTTCCGCTTCGAGATCTTCGACCGGTCCGCGTTCCGGAGCAGCGGCAGGTGGTACCACTTCGGGAGCGGCCAGCCGAACGCCTCGTAGAGGAGCACGTGCTTCGGCGTCGAGTTGATCCACTCCTCTGCGCGGAGGATGTGCGTGACGCCCATCCTGTGGTCGTCGACCACGGTCGCGAGGTGGTAGGTCGGGAACCCGTCCGACTTGAGGAGCACCTGGTCGTCCACCGTCTTGTGCGCGATCGTGATCGCGCCGCGGAGCCCGTCCATGAACGTGGTCTCGCCATCGAGCGGGACCTTCAGGCGCACGACGTGGGGGGGGCCCTCGGGCAGGCGGCGCTCGCGGCAGTGGCCGTCGTAGCGGGGCTGCTCCTTCCGCTTCTGCTGCTCCTCCCGGACCTTCTCAAGCCGCTCCGGCGTGCAGTCGCACCGGTAGGCCGCCCCCTTCTCGATCAGCTCCTCGCAGGCGTTCCGGTAGAGCTCCGTCCGCTCGCTCTGCCGGTAGGGCGCCGAGGGCCCGCCCACGTCCGGCCCCTCGTCCCAGGCGAGGCCGAGCCAGGCGAGCTCCCTAAGGATCGCCGCCTCGGAATCCGCCCGGTACCGGGTCCGGTCCGTGTCGTCGATCCGGAGGATGAACCGCCCCCCGTGCTTTCGCCGGAAGGCGTAGTTGAAGAGCGAGACATAGGCCGTCCCGACGTGCGGATCGCCCGTCGGGCTCGGCGCCACGCGAACCACGACCATCCGGGGATCCTATCCGCCGCCGCAAACCCGGGGGGGAGGCGCGGCCCCCGGGGCCCCCCCATTCCGGATACCAGCGGTTGCGGCGAACAGCTGTTGCCCCCCATGGTCTTGCGCATTACAATCCCGGGGATGCGGAGGATCTTGCTGTTTGCGCTCGTGGCCGCTGCCTGCCAGAGCGCCCCGAAGGAGCTGCCGGAGAGCTGGGTGGACACCCGCACCTCGGCCGAGTACGAAGAGGTGCGTCCGGTCACGATCGCCGTCCTGCCGGTGAAGGCGCCGCGCGCGGACCTGCGGATGGGCGTGCGCCAGGAGGTCTACCGGCTCCTGCCGGAGCGGAACTACTCGCCCTTCAAGCTCAACGAGGTGGACGACCGCGTCGACGCGAACGGGAAGTTCGCGGCCGAGGACCTCGACTGGGACGCGACCCTCGAGGTCGTCATCGACCATTGGGCGCCCGTCTCGGGGACCACGCGCTGGTCGGGCACCGGCCACGCCGTGATGACCCACAGGACCGGCGAGGTGCTCTGGACGTGCGACTTCCGGGACTACACGTTCACCGCGGAGAGCTCGGGAGGCACGACCAACTACGATGAGCTGGCGCGCGAGGTCGCGTACTTCCTCGTCGGGCCCGACCCGGCGAAGAGCCGGCTCCCGGACTGCCCGCCGCTGCCCCCGCAGTAGCCGCCGTTCTCCGGGTCGGCGAGCGGCGCCCGGCCGGAACGCATGAAGCCCGCGCTGCCCGCGGCCTTCCGCGAGGGATCGAGGGGACGCGAGGCCCTCCTGGCCTCGCTCCTCGTCGTCGCCGCGGTGGCCGCCGCCCTGCTGTTCGAGCCCGCGGTCCACCCCGAGCAGCTCCACCGCCCGGGCCACCACGCGGCCTTCGCCGCGATCTGCGAGACGCTGCCCGCCCTCGGCGCGATCCGCGTGCGCGCGCCCGACGACGCGATCCGGCCCCTGCGCGGGCTCGGCGCCGTGAGCGGCCTCACGCCCGGCGGGCTCGGGCTCTTCCGCCGCGCGCGCTACCTCCGCGCGAGCGACGGCGAGGTCGCCGAGGCCCTCGCGGCGCTCGCGCGGGGCGAGGCGCCGTCGCCGCCCGGGGCGCCCGATATCTCCCTCTACTACCGCGACGGGGACGGGCCCTATCTCTGCGATCTCGTGCTCGCGGCCGGGAGGACGCCGTCGGACGTGCGGGCGAAGGTGCCCGCGGCGGCGCTCTCCGGGGAGCCGGTCCTCCGCGAGGCGGAGGAGCGCGAGGCGGCGTCGATCGCGCGGGCGCTGCTCGTCGCGATTCCGGCCGCCGCGGCATGGCTTGCGTGGCGGCATGGCCGCCGGGAGATGCTCGCACGGCTCCTCGCGACGCTCCTCGTGCTCGTCACCCTCGGGATCCTCGGGGCGGGGGTCGACCGCGCGGCGGTCGCCGCGCTCCTGCTCGTGGCCCTGGTGCCGGCGGGGGCACCGCTCCTCGCGGCCGCGCCGTGCCTCCTGTTCCCGTTCCCCGCGCTCGAGCGTCTCGGGCTCGTGCTCTGCCTCGGCGGCGCGCTGCGCCTCCTCCTCCGGCGCCCGGTGCTGCGCCCGCTCGCCCCGCGCGGCGCGAGGGTGAGAGCCGGCGTGCTGGCCCTCGCGCTCTGCGGGGCGGGGTACGCGGCGCTCGCCTCCGCGCCGGTGCGGGTGTCGCCGCGTCCCGAGGTCGCGGCGGAGCCGGGCGCGCTCCTCGTCCCGAAGGGGGAGGCCGCTGCCGCGGCGGCACGCCTCCGCGCGGAGGGGATCGAGGTCACGGGCGGCGAGCAGCTTCTCCCGCCGGCGCACGATCCGAGGCGGCGCCGCGACCTCTGGCGGATCTTCACGCGCGCGACGGCGCTCGCGGCAGCCGCGGAGGGCGACGCGCGCGCCCGGTTCGAGGACGTCGCGGACGCGGCGGCGCAGATGAGCCTCACGACGCTTCCGAAGGACCTCCGGTGGCGGCTCCGCGCGGGCGACGGCCGCGCGGTGCTCTGGGCGCCCCCGGACTGCGACCGCGACGACCTCGCGAGCGCGCGGCTCTACCGTGCGAAGGGGGAGAAAGAGCTGCGGAGGGGCGCGCGGCTCGCGGCCGTCCTCGTTGCGGTCGCGGGCCTCCTCGCCGTCGCGGCGTTCCGCGGCGCGGCGATGCCCGTGCTCGTGCGCTTCGCCGGCGCCGCCGCGGGCGCCGCGCTCCTCCTCCTCGCGGCACCGGGGCAGGCCGACCTCCTCCTCCCGCTCCTCCCGACCGTGGCGGTGCGGAAGCAGGCCCCGTAGCGCTAAAACGCGACGCCGCCGGCGGGAACGGGCAGGCCGCCGGGCGCGATCGCCTTCCGCGGCGCATCAGTCGTCGCTCACCTCGATCCCCGACTCGTCCTTCCGCTTCGGCCTCTCCTCCTCCCCGGGCCCCTCCTCCTTCCTCCCGCCGACGCGCTCGCCCGGCTCGAAGAGGTCCTTTCCGCCGAGATCGACGAGGAGCGACTTCGCCTCGTACATGAAAAGCCCCTTCGGGAACGCGCGGATCGCCTCCTCGAGGGGCTTCGGCTTCTTGTCCGCCTTCGCGAGATCGATCGCCGCGCGGAGCCCGTCGCTGTCCGCGAACGCGCGCGCGGCCTGCCCTTCCGGCAGCCACGGATACCTCTCCGCGAGCGCGCGCAGGTCCGCGAGCCCGCCCTTCCGGTCCTTCCCGTAGTTCGCGACCGCCGCGTCGTAGCTCGCGCGCACGGCATCGAGCAGCGGCTTCACGCGTGCCTCCACCGTCGCGACGTAGCGCGGCGGAAGGTCGATCCGCGCCGGGTTGCCGAGGAACGCGAGGTATCCCCTGAGCGCGCCGTCCGTGTCGCCCTTCTTGTGCCTCTCGTGGGCGTCGCGGAAGGTCGCGAGCGGGTCCCCCTCCGTGGGGGCGATGGTGAGGGGCTCCGGGGAGAGGAAGTCCCTCGGGAGGAGGCCCGGCTCCGCCGCGTCCTGCGCGGCCGCCGCCGCGGGGAGGAGCAGGAGGAGCCATCGCCGCATCCGTGCCATGATAGCGCCGTGGAGTGGTACGACCGCGCCGAGGCCTACGACATCCTGTGCGGGTGGGACCCGCGCCCGGAGCGCGACTTCGTCCTCGGCGCGAGCGAGCGGTACGGCGTCGGGCCCGCGCGGCGGATCCTTGAGCCGTTCTGCGGGAGCGGGCGGCTCCTGCGCGTGATGCCGGGGCTCGCGGTGGGCTTCGACCGGAACCCGCACATGGTGCGGTACGCGCGGGGGCGCGGCGTCCGCGCGTTCCGGGCGGATGCGGCGCGGTTCGCCGTCCGCGAGGCGAGCTTCGACGCCGCGTTCTGCCTCATCGACTCGTTCCGCTACCTGCTCACGGAGGAGGCGGCAATCGCGCACCTTCGCGCCGTCGCCCGCGCGCTCCGGCCGGGCGGGGTCTACGTCCTTGGGTTCGAGCTGACGGGCGACCTCGACCCCCTCCGGTCGCGCGACGCGTGGAGCGGCGCCCGGGCGGGGACGCGCGTGGAGGGCGAGGTCACGTGCCTCGGCGACCGCGCCGCGCGCGTCGAGACGCTCCGCGTGCGCCTTCTCGTCCGCCGCGGGAGGGACCGCGAGCGCGTCGAGGACTTCCAGCCGATGCGGGTCTACGCGCGCGCGGACGTCGTCTCGCTCCTCGCGGCGGAGGGCTCGTTCGGGCTCGCGGCGGCCTACTCCGGCTACGATCTCGACCGGCCCGTGCCGTTCGAGGACGCGGCGGGCAGCGTGGCGCTCGTGCTCAGGGCTCATCCACGCGGAACGTGACCGTCACGACGGCGCGCACGTCCTTCTCGATCGTGTCCGTGTGATAGACGCCGCTGCTGCTCGTCTCCATCGACAGCGGCCGCGTGATCTGGAGCACGCCCATCTGCGCGTCCACGAGCTCGCCGAGGTTCCCGCCCGCGTTGCCGACGATCTGCTCCGCCCGCGCCCGCGCGTCCCCTGCGGCGAGGCCCATCAGCTCGACCTTCAGCCCCTTAAGCCCCGAGTAGTGGTACTCGGGCGCGGAGGAGGCGACGAGGAGCCCCTCCCCGACGAATCGGGTCACCTCGCCCGCCGCGGCGGCCACCCGGTCGAGGGCGCCGCTCGTCACCGTGATCCATCGCTCGAGCTTGTAGCCGGCTACCTCGCGCGTGTCGTAGCCGCGGTCGTCGTGGCGGTAGTAGGTGTCCGTGTCGATCGCGCCGATCTCCATCTCGCTCTCGGGGAACCCCTTCTCCAGGAGGAACGCGCGCACGCGCTGGAACGCCTGGTCGAGCTTCTCGTATGCGTCCTTGAGCGCCTGAGCCTCGCCGCGGACGCCGATCCTCCACGCGGCGGTGTCGGACCGCACCCGCTTCACCGCGAGCCCCTTCACCTCAAGCGTCCTGTGCTCGCGCACGGCGTCCTCGCCGCGGCCGCGGTAGGCGCGGGCTGCGACCGCCACGCTGACGACGAGGCTCACGGCACCCGCGAGCGCGAGGACGGCGAAGGGGCGGAAGAGGTCGGTGCGGATCCGGTACTCCACGGCGGGGTCTCCGGAAGGGCACGCGGGCGGCGGGAGATCCAGACTACCCGGGATCGCGCACGTGGCAATCGGGAGCCGCCCGCCTCCGGCGGCTGCGGCGCGAGTCCCCTACGGGCCCGCGCCTTCGGTCACGAGCTCGGGCACGACTGCCCAGAGGATCGCCCACTGCGTGCCCTGCCGCTCGAGGCAGATGACGCCCGCGTGCCGGAATCGCACGACGTCCGCGCCCGCGTCGCCGCTCACGAGGAAGGACGCGAGCCGGTTGAGGTGGGGCAGGTGGCCGACGAGCATCAGGTCGCCGGGCGCGCCGTTCACCGCCTCGGCGGCGGGATCGACCTCGTCGCCGGGCTCGAGGCCAAGGACCTCGCGGAGCGGCGGCGTCGCGAGCGCGCGCGCGAAGATCTCGGCGGTCTGCCTCGCGCGCGCCTTGGTCGAGTGGAGGATCTCCGCGGGGCGCGCGCGGCCGGTCGCGGCCAGCCAGCGGGCGACGCGGCGCGCGGTCTCGCGGCCGGCCGAGGTCAGGGGTTGGTCGGGATCGAGGTCGCCGGGGACCGCCTCGGCGTGCTGGACGAGATAGACGCGCATGCGTTCGGTGGGCCCACTAGGATGTTGCCGATGGCCGCTCGACGCAAGAGAAAGGTGGAGCCTTCCTCCCGGGGGCTCTCGGCGAAGCAGGTAGGGGCGGGGACGCCGCCCGCCAAGGTGAAGGCTCTCATGGAGGAGATCAGGGGGGACGGGGGGGCGGTCCTCGCCGCCTACCGCGATCCGCTGGGGGAGGCCTGGCAGGTCCTCGCCTCCTTGCCCATCGAGAAGGTGCGGGCGACGCCCTATCAGCGGGACCTCTCCGAGGCCCACGTGAAGCGGCTCGCGAAGGCGCTCGAGGACGTGGGGCGGTTCCTCGATCCGGTGATCGCCGTCCGCACGCCCGACGGCTTCTACGAGACGCCCAACGGCCGCCACCGGACCGAGACCATGCGGCAGATCGGGGCGAAGTCGATCGTCGCGCTCGTGATCCCGGAGGCGGAGATGGCCTTCAAGATCCTTGCGCTCAATGTGGAGAAGGCGCACAACGTCCGGGAGCGGTCGCTCGAGGCGATCCGGATGGCGCGGGAGCTGGCGCGGATCGACGACCGGCCGGAGAAGGAGTACGCCTCGGTCTTCGAGGAGCCGCAGTTCCTGACGCTCGGCCTCTGCTACGAGAAGAACGGGCGCTTCTCGGGGGGCGCCTACTCGCCGGTCCTCAAGCGGACGGAGGAGTTCCTCGGCGCGAAGCTGGGCGCGTCGCTCGGGAAGCGGGAGGGCCGGCGCGACCGGCTGCTCGCGCTCGACGAGGCGGTCGCGAAGGCGGTGAAGGCCTTGAAGGACCGCGGGTTCGACAGCCCGTATCTCAAGAACTACGTGATCGCGCGCGTGAACCCGCTGCGCTTCGTGCGCGGCAAGGCGGCCGCGGCGGATTTCGACGAGACGATCGACAAGATGGAGAAGTCCCTCGCCAGGTTCGACCCCGCGAAGGTGAAACCCGCCGACCTCGCCCGCGCCTCCGGCCCTCCGGAGGTCAACGGTTGACCTGCGCGACGCGCGCAAGTCGTTCTTGGGAAAGGGTTTGTGGTTCCAGGGGTGCGCCATGCGCCAGCGCTGGCGCATCGATCCCCCCTCCCCGTGCCCCATCCCCGAAAAACGCCGGGCGCGGAGACGGCTCCGCGCCCGGCGCCAGAAAGGGCCCGCCTCTCAGCGGGTGAGGATCTTCAATCCGATGGCCCCCGGGTAGATCTCGCCGTCGATCAGGTCCGCGGTCATCAGGAAGGCGTGCCTTCCGTTCGAGGAGAAAGAGCCCATGGAGTAGCCCGCCGGCCAGACCAGCGAGCCGTCCGTGTTCACGGCGAGGTCGCTGTCGGTCACGAGGTCCGCGCGGCGGTCCACGTGGGCGAAGGTGTTCGTCCGGATATCGTCGAGGAAGCCGACATCGAGCTTGCTCGTGATCCGCCACGGGCCCTGGAGGACCCGCTTCCCCGCCTCCACGGGGAGCGAGATGCTGCTCGTGTCGTATCTGTGGGCGAATCCCGCCATGGTGTACGAGCCGGCGGACTGGATCGCCCCCGTCGGCCGCTTGAGCCCGAAGTAGAGCCCCGTGCTGGGGGTCTCGTCGAGATCGACGAGGAAGAGCGCCGTGCCGTCCGGCGTCGCGACGCCCGTGAGCGCCGCGATCGGGTGCGCGAGGTCGACGACGCCGCCGGATACCGTGAAGTCGACCCCGGTCCACGACTCCGTTTCCCGGTAGACGGACCCATCCGGCTCCTCGCCGTAGAGGGTCCCGGCGATCGCGGCCTTCGCCGTGCCCGTGTCGAACGTCACCGAGCCGAGGCCGGCCTCGGCCCACTCCCAGTCGGGGGCCCAGTTGAACCGGAGCGCGGCGCCGTTGTACGGGCCGCTGAGCACGGGGTTGCCCACGCGCGCGAGCACGAGGAGCGCGCTCGCGCCGTCCGGGTTCACCGCGTTGCGGAGGAAGACCAGGTCGGCGTTCCCGGAGATCTCGCCGACGATCTGCTCGAGCATGTCCTCCTCGCTTGCCGCGAGCTCGGGATTGACCGGCTCCGCGTTGAGGATCATCCGCCCGTCGCCGAAGACCGCGTAGGGCCCGAGGGACTCGCGGGAGTTGCTGCTGATGACCCCATCCAGCTCGCCGTCCGTCGTGCGGTAGATGGTCTTCTCGGTCCGCGCGCCGGCGGGCTCCCGGACGAGGCCGATGAGATCGCTCTCGTCCTCCTCGGACACGCTCCCCGAGGCATCGAACTCGAGCCTCGTGCGGAAGGATGTGTTCTCCTCCTCGACGGAGAGCGGCGCGCCCGGCGCCTTGTACTCGGTCGAGATCCCGACCGTGTTGTAGCTCGCGCCGTCGAGCGTCCAGCTCGAATAGGTCGCCGGGCGGCGCACCAGGAGCCCCGCGCCCATGAACTCGACCGGCGAGACTTCGGGGCTCGCCTCGAGGTTCGCCGGGAGGGTGATCTGGAAGCGCCGCGAAGCGGAGAGGAAGCCGGCCAGGTCGTCGGGGCCGCCGATCAGGAGGCCGGTCGCCTCGCAGTACGTCTCGCCGGCGTGGGCCTGCGTCTCCATCCCGCCGTTCGCCGCCAAGTCCGACGTGACCCTCACCGTGACCTCGGCGACACCCTCGCCGCGGCCGTCGTTGACGGTCCGGATCGTCTCGCCCGCGAAGACGTGCCCCATGAAGCCGGGGAGGTACTCGTAGGCGATGCCGCCGCCGTAGAAGCTGCCCTGCACGTAGGGCGGGCCGAACCCCTCGGCGCTCGGCACCATCATGAGGAGTTGCGCCTCTCCGCCCTCCGCACTGACCGCGACGGCGAGATCCTTGGCCCCCGTCACGCTCCCGTGGAAGACGATGGGGGTGTCCTCGTCGGGCAGGGTGATCGTGATCGTGAAAGTCCCGTCGGGCGCCACGGCGTACGTGAAGCTGGCGCCGATGGACTCCCGCCGGTCCTCCCCGTCGGGGCTCGTGGCGCAGGTCGCGGTGATGAGCCCGGCGGAGCCGTGGCCGAACCCGTCGAACTCCGCGGTGCCCCATGCGGAGGAGATCGTTCGCTCGTCCGCATCCGTCTCGTAGCCGTGGGAGAAGAGCGCGACATGCCACGTCCCAGTGAGGCTCGCGTTCGACATGCCGCTCGCGCGGCGGATGCCGGCGCCGAGCCAGACGGGCCCGCCCGTGCTCGCGTCGTTCGCGAGGACGAAGACGTCACGCTCCGGCGACAGGAACGCGCGGCTCGTGTTCTCCTGCTCGGAGTCCTTGAACCACACCGTCCCGTCCGCGAAGGAGCGGGCCGTGCCGTTCTGGTTCAGGGCCATGGGCGTGCCCTCCGGATCGGCGGGCGTCGCGACCCACATCTCCCCGTTCTCGGAATACGTCCCGCCGGCGAGCGTGAGGTTCGCGTTCATGAGCAGCACCGCCTCGGGGAACTGGTGGGCGATGGCGTAGGCCTTCCACTGGCCGTCGAGCGCCGTGTCCGAGGGCTCCTCGCCGATCCCCTGGTCGAAGTACGAGAACGCCCCGGCCGCCGTTGCGTGGGGGGCAGACACCGTGTCGGCCTGCCTCACGGTCACGTCCACCGTGCCCGTGCCCGGCGGCACGATGGCGACGAGGACCGTGCGCCCGAGCCGGGCGAGGGTCTGCGCCTGCGTGCCGCCCACCTCGACGATTGCCGTCGGATCGAAGTTGCTGCCCGTGACCTCGAGCAGCGTCCCCCCCGCGCCCGGGCCGCGGTCCGGCGTCACGCCCGTGATCGCCGGCTCGAGGTTCGGCACGTAGTACTCGAAGCTCTTCGGCGCGACCCCGTGGACGTGGGTATTGGCGCACAGGACCGCCACATCGACCTTGCCGGCCACCGGGGCGGCAGGTGCGGTCACCAGAATCTCGTCCTCGCCGCTCTTGATGATCTGCGCGGCGACGCCGCCGAACTTCACGACGAGCGACACGGTCTCGAGGGTCGGGAACTGGCCGTAGAGCGTCACCTCCGTCTCCTGGTTCACGAGGCCGAGCGGCGGGTCGACGGCGTCGATCCGCGGCTGGTAGACGCAGACGGAGAGGTCGGGGTCTTCCTCGATGTGCCGCGCGATCTCCTCGTCGATCGAGAGATCGGCGAGGCCGAGCCCGCTCGCATTGCGCGGCTGGGCCATGAAGGCGCCGATCGCGTCCTGCGTCTCCGCGCCGCCCGTGTCGGTGAAGAGATCCCCTTCGCCGCCCGGCCCCGCCACGTACAGCGGCCCCGCGTAGAAGTGGCCGTCGAACACGCCGTCCGACGCGTCCTTCGAGAGCTCGGAGACGAGCGACCAGAGGTAGATCCCGCGGTCCGCTGCCAGCTGCGAGAAGCCGGCGTTCAAAGCGCCATACTCCGCTGCCGGCCCGGCAGGAACCGGTCCCGCGGTGAGGTCCGCGGGAAGGACGGTCAGGATGCCCTCGAAGCCGTAGTACTCCTCGACCATCGCGACGCCGTTCTCGAGGGCGGCGGTCGCGTCGACGGTCGGATCGGTCGCGAGGAGCATCGCGCGGCGGGCCGCGATCGTCGTGGCCGCCGTGAGGTGGGCCGTGTGGTCGCCCTCCGCGAGCATCACGAGCGACGCGAGCTCGAGGTCATCTGCAACGATCTGGTTGCCCGTCGCCTCATCGACGTACCCGCCTCCCCGGGCGAGGATCACGGCCGGGCCGACGTGGCCCGACACGGAAAAGGAATAGAAGCCCTGGGCGTCGGTCGTCCCCTCACCGAGGGCGGTGCCGAGCGCGCCGGTGTTGAGAAGGGGCAGGACTGTGACTTCCGCGCCCGCCACGGGCCCCGCGACGACCCGCCCGGAAACGGTCGACACGACCTGCTCCGCGGTCCCGTCGCCGCCGCAGCCGGGCGCGAGCAGCAGGCACGGGAGGACAAGAAGCGACAGTGTTTTCGCGTGCATGGGATTCCTCGATCCGGCGCTTCGCAAACGCGAGTCCCCTCGACGGGCGCGAACGCCCATGCGTGGCCATGCGCGCGGAATGTCGTACGCGGCACTGCATGCGCGGACGATTCCGCCGCCGGGGCTCCGGAGCGTCGAACTTGTCGACAGTGCGTGCGCGGGGTCGACGCCGCGCACGGCGCGCGCCCGCAGAACCGCGCGCAAGCGGGCGCGTTGCCGTCCCCGTCAGCGTCCGTGCCCAAGGAGCTCGGGCGTGCTCCCCCCGCGGAGCTCCGCCTCGGCGATCTCGCGGATCCTGAACTTCTGGATCTTGCCCGTGACCGTCAGGGGGAACTCCCGCACGATCCGCAGGTAGCGCGGGATCTTGTAGTGCGCGAGCCCCTCGCGGGCGTGCGCGAGCAGCTCCTCGGCGGTGAGCGACGCCCCCTCGTGCGGCTGCACCCACGCGGCGACCTCCTCGCCCCACTTCGGGTCCGCCACGCCGAAGACCGCGCACTGCGCCACGGCCGGGTGCCGTCCGAGCCACGCCTCGATCTCCGCGGGGTAGATCTTCTCCCCGCCGCGGACGATCATGTCCTTGAGCCGCCCGGTGATCCGGAGGTAGCCGTCCGCGTCCATGATGCCGAGGTCGCCGCTCTTCAGCCACCCCGCGGCGTCGATGGTCCGTCTCGTCGCCTCCTCCATCCCGAAGTAGCCGCGCATGACGTGGTACCCGCGGAAGCAGACCTCGCCCTGCTCCCCCACGGGGAGGAGCCTCCCGGTCCTGGGCTCGACCACCTTCACCTCCTGGTGGGGGAGGTTCGTGCCGACGGTCCCCACGCGCCGCTCGAACGGGTCCGACGGCCGCGTCAGGTGCGTGATCGGCGACGCCTCCGTCTGCCCGTAGCCGATGAGCAGCTCCCGGCACCCCATCTCCTCGATCACCCGCCGCACGAGCTCCGGCGGGCAGGGCGCGCCGGCCATGATCCCGGTCCGGAGGCTCGAGAGGTCGAACTTCCCGAAGTCCGGCCGCTCGAGCTCCGCGACGAACATCGTCGGCACGCCATGCACGGCCGTGCACCGTTCCCGCTCGATCGCGAGGAGGGTCGCGCCCGCCTCGAAGTGCGGTGCCGGGATGACGATCGCCGCGCCGCGCGTCAGGCAGGCGAGGTTCGAGACGACCATCCCGAAGCAGTGGTAGAAGGGCACCGGCACGCAGAGCCGGTCCTTCTCGGTGAACCCGAGGACCTCGCCGGCGAACCAGCCGTTGTTGAGGATGTTCATGTGCGTGAGGACGACGGGCTTCGGCGTCCCCGTCGTCCCCGACGTGAACTGGATGTTGATCGGGTCGTCGGACTCGAGCGTCGCCGCGCGCTCCTCGAGCGCGGCGTCGGTCACCTCCTCTTCCCCGCGCCCCATCACCTCCTGCCACGTGAGGAACGCGGGCGCCGGACGCGCCGCCGGTCCCGACGGGTCGAAGATCACGAGATGCTCGAGCTCGGGCACCGTCTCGCGCGGAAGGCCCGCCACGATCTCCGCGTAGCGCGACGTCCTGAACTCCGGCATCAGGAAGAGCGCCTGCACGCGCGCGGCCTTGAGCGCGTGCTCGAGCTCGGGCGCCTTGTTCGCGGGGTTGATGTTCACGAGCACCGCGCCGACCTGCGCGGTCGCGATCTGCAGGATCACCCACTCGACGTTGTCCGTCGCCCAGATGCCCACGCGGTCGCCGCGCGCGATGCCGAGCGCCATGAGCCCCTTCGCGAGCCGCGTCGCCTCGCGGAAGAACGCCTCGTAGGAGAGGCGGATGCCCTGCGGGACCGAGACGATGGCGTCGCGGTCGGGGAAGCGCCGCGCGACGCCCTCGAGGAAGTCGTGGATCGGAATGCCGAGGAGCGGCGTCGTGCCGCCGACGTGGCAATAGGAGACGCGCCGCATGGGGGGCCCTTCCGCAAGCGTCAAGCCGGTGGAGGGGAGGGGGCGCGGGGGAGGGGGAATCGCGTGCCGTGGGCGGGAGCCCGCGGAAGCTCACCCACGGCGCCGGAGACGCTCGAGGGCGTCGTGGGCCTCGCGGGTGGTGGGGGCTCCGGGGGCCCCGTTCGCGAGCCGCTCGAGGACCGCGACCGCCTCGGTCGTGCCGATCTCCTCGAGGACGCGGATCGCGCGGACGAAGCGACGGACCTCCGGGTCGGGCGCGGGCTCAGTGGTCTCGGCGAGGAGCAGGGCGATCCGCTTCCTCGCCTCGGCCGACGCGGATTGCCGTGCGGCCTCCTTCAGCTGCGGCTTCGCCGCCTCGCCGAGGGAGCGCAGGCGGGCGTGGGCGGCCGAACGCGCCTCCGCGGAGTCGGCATCGAGCAGCCGGATCCACCCGGCGATCGCGTCGGGCGCGTCGGGCGGCACGCGCATGCACGACGCGAGCCGGTCGACGGCGTCGCTGCCGGCGCGCACGAGCTCGCGGTGCGCCTGCCACGCGGCATTCCCGTCCTGCCGCCTGAGCCGCGCCCACAGCGCCTCCGAGCGCGCGGTCGTGAGCGGCGCGGCCGCGAGGCTCGGCCTCCCGGCCATCCGGTGGTACGCGCGCAGCGCATCGTCGGCTCCGAGCAGCTCCGCGACCTCGCCGCCCGGGATCCTCACGACGCCCAGCGACTCCGCATCGAACTCGAGCCGGCCCTCGCGGATGGCGCGGCTGCTGCCGAGGAGCGCGCCGCCGTCCCGGAGACGGAGCACCTGCGACGGCGCGCGGCCCGTCGCGGGCTCGCCCACGGGCTCCGCGACGACGATCCCCCCGAACGGGACGGGCACGGCGCGCGACGAGGCGGGGATCTCGAGGAGGACGACGCCGTCGCGCGCTCCCGCGAGCCGCCCGCGCACGCGGTCGCCGTTCTCGAACGCGAAGGTCCATGCGTCGTCGGCCGTGGCCGCGCCGGCGAGGAGGAGGACCCAGCCGATCGTGCGCATCAGCGGAGTCCGACCAGGTTCCCGAGCAGCTTCGTCGCGCCCTCGTTCGTCATGAAATAGTCGGGACCGAGCACGATGACCCAGCCGCGGCCGACGCGGCGGCCGACGACGACGGGCTTGCCGGCTGCCTCCGCGAGGGAGATCGCGTCCCGGCTGCGGATCGCGTACGCGAACGTGGCGTTGACCGCCTGGAAGCCCGGGATCCCCTTCCCCGCGGCGGCGCCCTTCGCCGTGAAGATCACCTCGACGCCGTCCACCTGCCCCGCGCTCTCGAGCTCGATCAGGCCGGCGTCGCGAAGCCACTGGAGGTGGGGGGGCTGCGCGCCGCACACGACGACATTGCCGCCCGACCGGAGGAACGCCTCGAGGACCGGCCGCATCTCGGCGCCGTCCGTGGGCGTCGGCGGGAGCCGCTCCATCTCCGGGACGAGCAGCACGCGCGCCGTGAAGAGCTTCCTGCGGAACGCGTCGTCGTACCGGTCCGCCATGCTCTCCTGGATGTCCCATCGCGCCTCGCCGAGCGACTTCAGCGCGTCGATGGTCCGGCGGAACTCCTCGTCGGGATCGGACCAGCGCCCCCACGCGAGCACCGTGCGGAGGCTCCCGCGGCCGGGCGCCGCGCCGTACTCGCGGAACGAGACCGACGCCACGTCGTTCACCGGCACGAAGGCCTCGATGCCGCCCGCCTTGAAGCGCAGCGTCCCTTCGGCGAGCGCGGGCTCGCGGCCCGCGACGACCGAGCCGTTCCGGAGCTTGATCTCGATCCCGGCCGCGGGCGGCTCCTCGTCCCCCTCGGTCGGCGGAAGCCTCGGGAAGACGAGCACGGCGAGCGCGTTCGGGTCGATCGTCGCGGTGAGGCCGTTCCCCTCGAGGGTCATGCGGCCGCCGTCGTCCGCGAGCAGCTTCCCGGCGAGCGTCACGCCGCTCTTCATGGCGACCGCGAACTCGCCGTCCTTCGCGTCGGGCGGCTGTACCTGCTTGCCGCCGCGCGTGAAGTCGAGGATGTTCCTCGCCGGGACCGTCAGCCGTCCCACCTGCGGGACGTCGAAATCGATCCCGTCGGGCCGGATCGATGTCGCGCGCCCGTAGAGGATCGAGTCGTCGTGGAGCCGGAGCATGTCCTGGTCCGGGAGCGGCGCCATGCCCTGTCCGTCCTCGACCGCGCGGGACAGGAAGGAGACCGCCTTGAGCTCGAGGCGGAGCGGCTCGTCGGGCGAGACCTCCCAGCGGACGACGAGCCGGCCCTGTTCGATCGCGACGGGGCTCACGTGCAGGACGTCGCCGTTCTCGAGCGTGAGGACCCAGTCGAAGGACGGAGGGGCCTCCGCCCGGGCGAGCGCGAGCGCGACGAGGAGCAGGGCCGCCGCGGGGCGCATGGCCGCATTCTAGCCGCGCGCGGCGTCACGGCGCGGCGGAAGGGAGGGGGCTCCGGGGGCCTTCGGTCAGGCGGGCGCGGCGCACGCGGGGCAGTCGACCTCGCCGCAGGCGAGGCAGAGGGTGCGACCGCAGTCCGGGCACGCGGTGGCGCAGTCGCCGCAGAGGCGGTGGCCGCACGCCGCGGGCGCGCTCGACGCGGGTTGCCCGCAGTTGGCGCATGCCCCCGTGCACCGGCTGCAGGCGGACGTTCCGCAGGCGAGGCAGAGCAGGTCGCCGCACGTCGGGCAGCGGGAGGCGCAGTCGGCGCAGAGCGTGTGGCCCTTGCCGCACGTCTCGGCCTGCGGGGCCTCCGCGCCGCAGTTCGCGCATCGCTGGCCCGCGGCATCCGGGGCCGGCTCGACCCCGAGGTCCCGGTAGAACTCCTCCTCCTCCAGCGGCAGGTTGCGCGGGTGCTCCTCGACCCAGCGCGCGGCCTTGCCGTTCAGGGGGCTCTTCACGTTGTAGCTCTGGAAGGCGAGCATCTCCCCGACGCGCTGGATGAGGGCGTCGAGGGACTCCGCTGCCGTCCAGTGGTCGCCGACGCAGACCGCGTGCGGGGCGATGTTCGGGTGGAAGACCGGCGTGAGCATCCGGAAGAGGGGCGCATCGCGCGGATACCCCTTCGGAAGGACGATCTCCAGCCTGTGCTCCTTGGCGATCACGATCTTCTCGCCCTTCTCGCGGAGCGACTTGACGAGGAGGACCAGGCGGTAGCGGTCGGGGGGGGTCCCGCTCACGCCCTCGACACGCACGCGCGGGTGCAGGCGCGCGAGCCGGCGCACGGCTTCGTAGTCGGATTGCAGGCGACGCAGGCGCACGTTCATCGGTTCGAGTCCAGATCCCCCAAGGCGTCGTCTCGGATCAGGTCCATGATCTCGCGGAGGACGTTCGAGGGCAACGAGATCCCGCGCGGGACGGCTGCGGTCCTGCCGTCCATCCGCAGCACCTGCCACGTGTTGATGCCCACGAGGTGGCCGGTCGTGTCGAAGAGGCCGCTGCCGCTGTCGCCCCGCTGGAGCGGCAGGTCGGTGAATACGAGGCTGAAGTCCCCGGCCGGCGTGCCGTGCGGGTCGCGCTCGAGCACGTGGCCGCGATGCAGGCGCCAGCCGTCCCGGAAGGGGTTCGGCACGAAGAACACGCCGGCGCCCACCTCGAGGCTTCCCGCATCGGGTGCCACCGGGACCGGCGCCGGGGCGCCGTCGATCTCGGTGGACACGAGCGCGACATCGAGGGGGGGCTCGCCCGCCCAGCGCACGCGGCCCTCCGCGTTGCGGCCGTCGGAAAGGTAGACCCAGACGGGGTGCGCGCTTCCCGCGTCGCGGAAGGCGCCCGCCGGCCGATAGGGGATCGCGACGTGGCTGTTCGTGAGCACCCACGCGCGACCGGCGCCGCGGCCGATCACCGTGCCCGCGCCGATGGCGAGGCCCCGCATGTCCCCCTCCTCGTCCGGGGCGAGGATCACGGCGGTCGCATCCATGGCCGCGCGCGCCAGCGGCGTCTGCACGATGTCGAGCGGTGTCATCCGGTCGAACTGCCACCCCTGCAGCGACCCCGCCCCGATCCAGAAGACGAGGCCGACGACGAGCGCCCCGGTGCCCGTGACGACGGCCAGCAGGTTCCCGGCGACGAGCGGGAGGGAACGGAAGAGGCGGCCGCGCCGGAGCAGGAGCATGGCCGTGAGCGCCGCCGCGAGCGCCAGGGAACCCGCGACGCACGCCGTCTTGGCCTCGGAGATCCATTCGCGGCGCAGGCTCTCGAGCGGTGCGAGCGGCCAGGCGCTGAGGAGCCGCACGCAAGGGAAGAGGGCGGCGACGGCGAGGGCGGCGGCGACGGCCGTCGGCAGATGGCCCCGGATGCGTCGCCCTGGCCCCCCGGCCCCCCCCGAATCCCTGCCGCGGCGACGCTCCGACTCCTCGATGGCCGGGTGATCGAGGATCAGGCGGCGCTTCCCGTAGCGGTCCCACGCCTCCGCGGACGCGCACGACGGGCAGGCTTCCCCCGGCGCCAGCCGCATGGCGGTGCGCGCGCCGCACCGGGGGCAGGCTCCGGCCATGCGTCAGGCTCCCGCGACGAGAAGGCCGATCACGATCGCGTAGAAGAGGCCGAGCGCCGCCGCGCCGTAGCCGATCGCGAGGTAGGTCCCGTCCGCGCCGGCGAGCAGCGCCCGTCGCCGGTGCGCCACGAAGCCGGCGCAGATGCCGGAGAGCGGGGCGAGGAGGCCCGTGAGCGAGGCGAGGAACAGGACGAGGATCGTCCTGCGGATGCCTCGCTGGAGGTCCTGCTCCGACGCCCACTGCCGGTACTCCTCCGGGCTCATGGGATCGGCCGAGGGGAACCTCGCGCCGCAGCGGCAGACGAGAAGGCCCGAGGCGATCTCCTTCCGGCAGCGCGGGCAGGTCTTGACGTCCCCCCAGCCCGTGCCGAAGACGGCCGGCAGCGCGGGCTTCTCCGCGCGCGCCGCCTTCTCGCACCCGTAGGTCGCGCAGCCCCCGAGCTCGGTCCAGCACGAGGCGTGGTACTCCTGGCGGCACGCGGGGCACTCCTCGATCGCGTCGCCGGAGCGGATGAGCGTGTGGCATGCGGCGCAACGGGCCATCGGTCAGTTGCGCCCCGCGACCACGATGAAGTAGATCACGTTCAGGATGATCGCGATGATCCCGAGGATGAGCCCGGCTTGGGCCATGCCGGCGCCGCCATAGCGCGGGTCGCTGCCGATCGTGCGCTTCGCCTTGTTGGCGTTCACGATCGCGATGATCCCGAGGACGATCCCGCAGATGAAGATCCCGATGATGCCGCAGACGAGGGAGGCGACCGCGCCGGGGGCGTTCTCCTTCGGCCCGCGGTAGACGCCGTCGGGCGTCGGCGCCTGCTTGCAGTAGCGGCAGATCGTCGCGCTCTGCTGGATGTGCTTGCCGCAGTGCGGGCACTCCATCATGCCGGGCTTCAGCGGGCGCGCGGCAGGCGCGCCGGCGGCGGCGGGGGCCTCCATCCGCTGGAGCGGCGCGTTCTCGCACGACGCGAGCGAGCAGCCGCCCTTCTTGTCCCAGCAGGCGCCGTGGTGGCGCGTCTCGCAGGAACCGCAGATCGCGGCGTCCTCGCCGAACTTCAGCGGCGCCGAGCACCATCCGCAGGGCTGCCCCTCGAGCACCTTGTTCGTCTTGAGTCTCCTGGCGGGTTCCGTCATCGATTCGTCTCCCTGCCTCCGGCGTGCCGGCGGCGCGGCATGTCCGTCATGGCCTCTTCGTCCGCTCCTCGAAGTCGAGCACCGTCGCGCCGAGGACGATCTGGTCCCCGGAGGCGAGTCTGTGGCGCCGCACGGGGCGGCCCGCGACGACCACGCCGGCGCGGCTGCCGAGATCCTCGATCTCGTACCGGTTGCCGAGGCGGTGGATCGCCGCGTGCCTCGGGCCCAGCTCCGCGTCCTTGAAGAGGTAGATGTCCGACTCGGGCGCGCTCCCGATCGTCGTCGGGGTCCGATAGAGCACGAAGGACTTGCCGGCGAGAGGGCCCGTGCGCACGAGCACCCACGCCTCCCGCGCGAGGTGCTCGGCGAGCGCGACGAAGAACCCCACGCAGGCGCCGACGGCGACGAGGCCGACGAGCCGCCCGTACTCGGCCCCGTTCGCGAAAAGGGACTCGGAGCTCGTGACGAAACGCCCGATCGGATCGAAGAACGCGCCGCCGAGCGCGCCGCCGAGCGCCCCGCCGACGACCGAGTTCCGCAGCTGCACCTTCGTCGCGCGCACGATGTTCATGCCGAGGCCCAGCGCCGCGCCGATGCACGCCCACGCGATGCTGCGGCATGCGGAGAAGACGAGGAACGGGACCGGCTTCATCGTGTCGGCCGTGACGAAGCCGTCCTCCATGGTGAGGCTCGACTCGAAGACGTGCAGGCCGACCGTCATGACGAGGCCGGCGGGGAGGTAGGCGAGCAGCGAGAAGAGGAGCGTGAGCCCGGCGCCCGAGATGGAGCGCTGCACCATCCGTATCCAGTTGCGGCTCGCGACCCCTTCCGCCGCGACGAGCGCGAGGGCGATGAGGACGGCCGACAGCGGGAAGAGGGCGAACTGCGCCCACGCGCCGGGCCGCTCGGTGCCGATGGCCACGGCATCCTCGAAGGTGACCGGCCGGATGGCGACGGCGAAGATGCGGTCCTCCCCGATCTCCGTGTCCGGGGCGCCCATCACCTCGACCGTCGTGCCTGCCTCGAGGTCGTCCGCGCCGCCGAACGGCGGCTCGCCGTTCCTGCCCGGCTCGAACCGGACGAAGGGGTCCGCGACGATGACCTCGAGGTTGCCGAGCGTGAGGACCGTGCCCTCGACGTCGAACGGGTCCCGGTTCACGAGGAGGATCTCGCCCGCGATATGCGGCGTATCCTCGAAGTGGGGGTTGATGAGCATCCAGACGAGCAGCGCGGCGAGCCCTCCCGCCAGCGGGAGGTGGACGAGGGGCGAGAGCAGGAGGGCGCGAAGCGGGGAGAGGGGGGGCGGCTCGGGCCGCCGCCCGCGCAGCTGCCGCTCGCGCGCGAGCGTCTCCTCGACGCCCTTCGCGTAGAGCTCCTCGCGCCGTATCCGGATAAGGTCGCTCACGGGTTCCCGCGCCCTCCCATGCTCACTTGCCCAGCTCCCGAAGCCGCCGCTCGTACGCCTCGCGGTTGCCGGAGTCGACGAGGATCGCGTTCTGGAGCAGGCGCCGCGCGGCCGCCTTGTCGGGCGTCACGGCCGCCACCTCCGCACACAGCTGGCCGAGAAGCGCACGGTGGACCGCGAGCGCCTCGCGGGCCGCCTTCGCGTCCCCGCCGCCGGCGGCCAGCTCCCGCGCGAGCACGTCGAGCACCTTCCGGGAGGCATCGTGGTTGCGCCGGAGCGTCTCGAGCCGCTGCCTCGCCGCCTGCAGCTCCTCCGCGGCGGCCGGCGGGGTCGCCTGCGCCTCCTTGAGCATCGCAAGGGCGCGGTCGATGGCTCCCACGCTATCGTCGACCGCGGCGGGCAGTGCCCCCGCGACCGAGTCGCGCAGCACGCCCAGCAGCTCCGAGTTGAGGCCGCGCACCGCTTCCTGCGCGCCCGCGACGCGCTCCCTCTCGGCCTCGCGCGCGAGCCGTTGCAGGTCATCCCCGAGGCCCCAGCGCGCGACGAGCCAGCCGACGAGGCCGCCGATCAGCACGAGCGTGAGACCCCCGAGGGCGAGGCCGAACCGGTCGGGCGGCTCCGTCGCGGGGGTCGCGGGATTCGGTGTTCCTCGGGACATTCGTGCCTCCGCGTCGGTCGGGGGCCGCGGCGGGGCGGCGCCCTCCCATGCGTGCTCCCGCTCGCCGACCCAGTAGCGGCGCGCGCGCCGGGGCTCGCCCTCGCGCCATACGAAGACGCCGTGGTCCTTGCCTTTCGGGTCGTAGACGAGTGCGATCTGGTGGGGGAGGTTGAAGAAGCTGCGGTGGATGAACACGTCGCGGTCGGAGAGGAAGACCCCGAAGCCGGGGTGCGTGTGGTACCACCCGACGATCTTCCTGCCCGCGTGGCGCGAGTCCATCTCCTTGTGGATGTGTTCCCATGTCGCGTGGGTGAACGTCAGCTCCGTCCCCTGCTCGTCGGCGTGGAGCGCGTCGATCGTGGCATCGACCCGCACGTAGGGGCCGCTGTCGTCGCGGCAAGCCTCGCCGACGAGGATGCCGCCGATCTCGCGGTCGGGATGCGCGTCGCCGCGGCCGGTGGCGTCGTCGAACGCCTCCTCCGCGACGTACACGCGGAACTCGTGATTCACGCGCGGGAACGCGGCGGACCGGAGCTCTTTCGATTCGATCGAGCGCGCGTCAAGGGCTCCCAAGGCCCGGCCTCCTTGCCGATCCCGCGAGCGGTCCGAGGACCGCCGCCGCGTCCGCATCGAAGAGATACGCCTTGCGCTTCGCCATCCCCCGCCGGGCGACCATGATATCGAAGAGCGGTAATCCGATCTCCGCCGGCGTGCGCGTCGGATCCACGGGTCCGTCGCCGGTCGTGCTCGACGCGGGGTCGACGATCCGGTGCTCGCCGCACGCCGGGCACATCGCGCGCCGCTCGCCCACCTCCCCGAGCACGACGTTCCCGGGCTCTCTTCGCCCGCAGGCGGGGCATTCGAGGGAGAGGACCACGTCGCGGCTGAATTCCAACACCGCGCCGGGGCCGAGATCGCGTTCCGCGCGGGCGATGAGCTCTCCGAACGTGATGTCCGCCGCGCCGCGGCCGAGCGGCGTCACGGGGCCGAGATCCTCGTGGCCGGGGCATTCGTCGCGGCGCGGGTAGCGCACGCGGCTCGCCTCGGCGGCGAAACCGTCGAGGTGGAGCCCCTCGCCGACGAGCGCGGGCTGGCCGTGGAGGATCTTCAGCGCCTCCTGGACCTGCAGCGCGCCGATGACGGACGCCGCCGTGGCCGTGGCCGGGACGCGGCCAAGCGACACCGCGTCGCGGGCAAGGAGCGCGCAGGAGCGCCGCTCGGCGACGAGCTTCCGGTCGACGGCGCTCATCGTGCACTCGTAGCACGGCCCGTCGCGCGGGCGAAAGGCGCGCACGACGCCCGAGAGCCCCTCGATGGCGCCGTCCACCCACGCGCGTCCCGTGCCCGCGCAGGCCGCGTTGATGAAGATCCTCGCCTCGCGGTTGTCGACGCCCGAGATCACGACGTCGGCCCAGAGGAACACCCCGAGCCCCGCCCGGTGGACGAGGTTCTCCTCGCGCGCGTGCGCGAGGACCTCGGGGTTCAGCTCCCGCATGCGTCGCGCCGCCACGCCGGCCTTCTTCGCCCCCTCGTCCCCGTCGCGGAAGAGGACGCCGCGACTGAGGTTGGAGCGCTCGATCGCGTCCATGTCGTACACGAGGACATGGCCCGCCCCGATCAGCGCGAGCGTCTTCAGGATCTCGTTCCCGAGCGCACCCGCGCCGACCACGAGGATCCGGGCGCTCCGTACGCGCTGCTGGTCCCACCAATCGACGAGAGTCTGCCGGTGGTAGCGGCCTTCGTCGAACGAGTCGGATCCGAGCTTCACGCGCGCCCCGCGGTGATCTCCGGCTGGACCCGCAGCACGTCGCCCTCCTTGACGTCCTGCGCCGCGAGCGTCCGGTCATCGAGCAGCTGCATCCCGAGCCGGCGATGGTGGAACTTGTAGCTCATCAGTTGCCCGTCCGGGCTGTGCCTCGGGAGGTGGAGCTTCTCGGCGAGGACGGCGAGGATCCGGTCGACCGTGACGTCGTCCGGCACCTCAACTTCGACCCGCTTGCTCCCCGTCGCGTCCCATACTTCGATACGCAATTCAGGCATTGCCCCGCCAGTGTAGGAAACCCCGCGGATTCTTTCCCGCGGAGGCGAGGTCAGCCTCCGGAGAACGCCTCTTCGGCGTCGGGGCCCGGGGGCGTGTCGTCGTCGCGCGCCTCGGCGTAGCCGGGCGGAAGCGAGACCTTCTGTGTGCCGCTCCGCTTGCCGCGCTTCGCCCGCATCCCCGCGGGCGGGAACGGGACCGAGGGGTCGAGGTCCGCGACCGCCGCCTCGAGCTCCGCGAGCGAGCGCACGCGCGTCAGCCGCTCGCGCAGCGCGGCGCCGTGCGGGAACGCCTTCGTGTACCAGGTCGCGAACTTCCGCATCATCAGGATGCCGCGTGCCTCGCCCGCCCAGTCGCAGAGGAGCCGCGCGTGCTCGAGCATCACGGCGATCACCTCGCCGAAGTTCGGGGGGTTCCGGGGGCGGCGCCCGTCGAAGAGGTCCGCGAGGTCGCGGAAGAGCCACGGCCGCCCGAGGCAGCCGCGCCCGACGATCACGCCGTCGCAGCCCGTCTGCCGCATCATGCGGAGCGCGTCCTCGCCCTCCCAGATGTCGCCGTTGCCGAGGACCGGGATCCCGAGCCGCGACTTCAGGTCCGCGATCGCGTCCCAGTCCGCCTCGCCGTCGTAGAGCTGCGCCGCCGTGCGCGCGTGGAGCCCGACCGCCACGCACCCCTCCTCCTCGCCCACGCGGCCAGCCTCGCGGTACGTGAGGCGCTCCTCGTCCACGCCCTTCCGGAACTTCATCGTGACCGGCGTGCCCCCGGAGCCCCCTACCACCGCGCGCACGAGGCGCGCGAGAAGGCGAGGCTTCAAGGGGATCGCCGCGCCGCCGCCCTTCGCCGTGACCTTCCTCACCGGGCAGCCGAAGTTCAGGTCCAGGTGGTCGACGTGGCCCTCGCCCACGAGCCGGCGCGCCGCCTCGCCGAGCGACACGGGATCGGTGCCGTAGAGCTGGAGGCTCCGCGGGCTCTCGCCTGGGCCGAACCCCGCGAGCCGGAGCGTCTTCTCGTTGCCGAGCACGAGCGCCTTCGCCGTGATCATCTCGCTCACGTAGAGGCCCGCGCCGTAGCGGCGGCAGAGGCTCCGGAACGGGTAGTTGGTGACGCCCGCCATCGGCGCGAGCACGACGGGCGGCCAGACGGAGAGCGGCCCGAGGCGGAGGGGACGGAACTCGCCGGCCGCCGCGGGCGCGACGCCGCGGTTGATCTCGCTCGCGTAGATCGCGTCCAAGGCGCTATCCGGTGAGCAGGAGGCGCGCCTCGTCCGCGGCGGGCGTCTCGCCGTACTGGTCCACGATCTTCTCGAGGATGGGCACCGCCTTGTCGCGCGCGCCCTTCTCGATCAGCTCCTTCGCCCTCGCGAGCTGCTCCTCGGCCTTGCAGGCGTCGCTGTTCAGGACCTTCAGCCGCTTCTCGCGCGCCTCCTTGGCGATGTCGAGCGGCATGTAATCCTTCTCGACCTTGCCGAAGGCGTTCGCGGCCTCCTGGAAGCGGTTGTCCGCCTCGAGGTTCGCCGCGGCGTCCCACTTCTTCTTCGCCTCCGCGAGGACCTCGTTGAGGAGGTCGGCGGCGCCCCCTCGGACCCCCGCTTTCCTCTCGTGCTCGACGAGCTTCGCGAGCTTGCCGTAGGCGCCCGCCTTGCCGGCGACGATGTCGGGGCGGAGCTTCTCGACCTCCACCTTGATCTTCATCGCCTCCTTGCGCGGCTTCTCGGTCTCCTTGAGGAGCTTCCCGTACCACTCGAGGAAGACCTCGGGCTTCGACTCGTGCGCCATCCCGGCGACGACCTGCAGCCTGACATTCGTGAAGCCCGCGGTCTGGAGCGTCGTCTTCGCGAGCTCGGTCTCCTTCTTCACCCGCGGGTTGTCCACCTCGCCGTAGTAGAGGAAGATCGGCATCGCCTTGTTCGGCTCGGTCTTGTCGAACTTCGAGAACTCCGCCGCCTCCTTGTGGAAGACGCAGCACCGGCCGCAGACGCCGAGGAAGAGGTCGGGCCGGCGGATGCCGAGCCAGAGCGTCAGGTAGGTGCCGCCGCTGAAGCCCGTGAGGACGGTGGCGGAGTCGTCGAGCAGGATGCCCCTCGCCTTCGCCTCCTCGCCCACGACCCGGATGCCCTCCGTGACGGCCTCCATGTCGCGCTGCATCTCGAGCTGCTCCTTCGGATGCCAGCCCTGCTCGCCGCTCGTCTTGATGTCGACGCTGAAGACGCAGAAGCGCTTCTCGTAGGCGGGCTGCTGCCACTGCCCGACCTCGAGCATCGCTTTTCCCTGCGTGTCGGGCAGCGCGACGAGAAGCGGGAAGCTCTCGCCCTTCTTCACGGCGTCCGGGATGAAGAACGCGATCTTTCGCTCCTCGCCCCCGACGTCGATCTTCAGCCGCAGGGTCTGCCCGTACGACCGCTCCCCCTGCGCGAGGAGGGGGGCCGCGAGCAGGAGCAGGACCGGAAGAGCGCGCATGACCCCATCCTAACGGACCCGCAACCTCTTGCCCGGCCAAGGGTTAGGTCGGTTCTCACCTGTGGGGACCCGGTATCCGATAGTACGTAAGACCGTTTGGGAGCCGAGGTTAGGGCGAATACAGCATGGGTCGCGGTGAGGCCGGTGACGTCTACCGCCTCGTGTTCGAGCTTACGGCGCGGGCGACGGACGTTCCTTATGAACGCTTCCTCGACGAACTCGTCGAGGGGCTCGCTGCCCATTACCACGCCCGGGCGTGCCGGGTACACGTCGGCAAGGAGTCCCGCGCCGCCGCTGCCGCGGACCCCGACGGCGCGGTCAAGGGCCTCGACCCCGCGAACCGCGCGCGCTTCGACACGATCGACGCCATGCTCGCCGAGGCCGTGCGGAACGACGGCGTCCTCCGCACCGCGCTCGACCTCGAGGGGGGCGAGGAGATCGTGAACTTCCTCGCCCGCGAGATCGAGACCTCCGAGACCTTCGCCTTTCCGCTCATCACGCGAGGGAAGGCGTTCGGCTCGATCACGCTCTACCTCCCCGACGGCTATCCGTTCGAGGAGGCCGACGTCCGCGGCCTCCAGGCGATCGGCAACGTGCTCTACGCCGCGAGCAACCGCGGCGACGCTTTCGGCGTCACCGGCAGGAGCCCGGTCGCGCTCTCCTCGGACAAGCTCCGCGCCTACCAGGCGACGCTCGACCGCGTCGGGAAGGTCCTCGACGAGCTGCTCTTCCTGACGGACGCGAAGACCGTGCTGCTGCTCGACAGCCACGGTGACTTCATCGCGAAGCGCGGCGAGGAGTCGATGTTCTCCTCGACGGACTTCGCCACGATCGTCGCGAGCGGCTTCGCGGCGGCCCGCCGCCTCGCCGGATTCTACGGCGCCGACGGCGGCCAGTCGCTGCTCCACGAGGGGGACAACGAGTCGGTGCTCATCGTGCCCGTCGCCGCCCGCGCGCTCCTCTGCATCGTCTACCGCGACCACGCGGCTCCCACGCTGATCACCCGGTGGACCGAGACGGCGGCCAGCAGGCTCGTGGAGCACTACCACGCGCTGACGGAGGCGCGCATCCTGTGAGGCAGCAGGTGCGCGAGGAGAAGCCGACCGTCTTCTTCGCCCGCGAGGTGCACCAGATCACCCTCGTGCTCGGGAAGTTCCTCCAGAAGAGCCGGGCGGAGACCGTGCTTCTCGTGGACGCGGCGGGGCACCTCGTCGCGCGCCAGGGCCACACGTCACCCGCGAGCGAAGACACGATCACCGCGCTCGTCGCCGGCACCTATGCGGCCTCGCAGGCGATGGCGCAGATGCTCGGCGCGCGGGAGTTCTCGAGCCTCGTGCCGTGCGGCGAGGGGCGGAACCTGATGATCCTCCGCGCCGGCGACCACGCGCTCCTCGCGGTCACGTTCACGGACGAGTCCAGCGACACCCTCGTCCGCACCTATGCCCTCGACGTGATCCGCAGGCTGGAGGGGCTCTACGCGCGGCCGGACGCGACGGGCTCGCCCGGCGAGAAGATCGAGCGGAAGGAGTTCGACAAGGGGATCGACGGCGCGCTCGACGGCGTCTTCGGATAGCCACGGGGACCGGCCGCGTCGCAGATCGGCATCACCGGTCTGTTGAAGGGGAATAGGGAGGGTCCGGGGAACCCGTTCCCCGTTGTCAGGCGGGATGTCGTCAGGCGGCTGAGGGGTGCGGCACCTCCTCTCTGGTGGCAACGTGGCGGCGCGTGCGGTCGCTGCCGGCCGCGCGACGCACGCGAGAGCCCCTGGCCTGCGGAGGCGCGAAGCCGTAGACCGGCGGCGCGGGCTCTGCGAGCCGACCCGCCCCGTCGCGGCCATCCGCGCGCGTATCGGCCGTGTCGCCGGCCTCGGCGGCGGTCGCGCGCCGCACGTCGTTGTCGCCGAGGGTCTCCCAGATCTCGCCGTCTTTGAAGATCCAGACGAGGTGCTCGCCCGCGCGGCCGGCGACCTCGAGGCGGCCCTCGTGGATCCCGT
>WYBS01000194.1 GCA_011525755.1 Planctomycetaceae bacterium | reverse complement strand
TCCGCAGCCTCGCGAGCGCCGCGCGCTGGTCCGCGGGGAGCCCCGCCAGGTACGCGTCGACCGGGTTCGCCTTCCGCGCGGGCATGCGCCGCGATTGTAGCCGCGGTCGGGCCCGGCGGCCCCCCGGCCCCCCTCACTTCCCGCCGGAGAGGTACTTCGCGACGGCCGTCTCCAGGTTGAAGTGCATCCGCTCCCTGCCGAGGAGCGGGCCGAGGGTGGAGCGCTGCACGACCTCGAGCACGCCGGGGTTCAGTCCCACGAGCCACACCGAGACGCCCTGCTCGCGGGCCCTCTTCTCGCCCTCGATCAGCATCTTCAGCGCCGTGTACTCGAGATCGAACACGCTCCGGAGGTCGACTGCGACGACCTTCGGCTTCGCCTCCTCGATCTCGGCCCGGATCTTCTCGCCGATCCGCGCGGCGTTGGCGAAGAAGATCCGCCCCTCTGGCCGCAGCAGCAGGAGCCCCGGGAAGCTCTCGTCCTCGGGGTGCTCCTTCGTGCGCGGCCGGAAGACATTCGTGCCGGGCTTTCTCCCGAGCACGTGGACCGGCGGATCGGCCGCCTGCTGCGAGAGCGCGACGAGCGACACGACGATCGCCACGACGATCCCCGGCAGCGTGCCGAGCAGCACGACGCCCGCGAGGGCAGCGAGCGCCCAGACGAACTCCGTCCGCCGGATCGCGAGGATCGCGCGGAAGTCCTTCGGCTTGACGAGCCCCACCGAGTAGACGATGACGACGCCCGCGAGCGTCGCCTGCGGCATCTTGCTGATGAGCGGCGCGAGGAAGAGCGCCACGAGCAGCGCGGCCCCGGCGGTGACGAGCCCCGAGAGCTGCGTGCGCGCGCCCGCGAGCCGGTTCACCGCGGTCTGCGACGTGCCGCCGCCGGACGGCATCGCGCCGAGCACCGCGCCGGCCGCGTTCGAGAGGCCGGTCGCGAGGAGCTCCCGGTTCGGCGCGAGGCGCGGCTCCTCGCTCTTCGCGAAGGCGCGCCCGGCGGCCATCGTCTCGGTGAAGCTCATGAGCGCGATGCCGAGCGCCCCGGGCCAGAGCCTCGCCGCGAGCGAGAGGTCGGGGAGGGAGAGCGACGGGAGCCCCTGCGGGATCGCGCCGACGGCCTCTACCCCGCGCGACTCGAGCCCGAGGAGGCCGAGCGCCGCGATCCCGCCCGCGACCACGACGAGCGGCGCGGGCACGCGCGGGACGAACGCCTCGATCGCGACGAGCCCCGCGATCGTCAGGAGGCCCACGAGCACCGCTCCGCCCGACGCGTCGGGGATCCCCTGCACGGTCGCGACGACGTTCCGGAGGAATCCCGCCTTCTCGATGTGGAACCCGAGGAGCTTCGGCACCTGGTCGAGCACGATCACGAGCCCGATCCCCGACTTGAACCCGACGAGCACCGGCTCCGAGATGAAGTCGGCGAGGAACCCGAGCCGCAGGAGCGAGGCGAGCATGAGGATCGCGCCGACGAGGATCCCGAGCGTCACCGTGGCGCCGAGGAGCGCCGCGGCATCCGCGCCGGGGAGCGCCTCGCCGAGGTCGGCGCCGACGAGGATCGCGATCGTCGTCGTCGTGCTCACGCTGAGCACGCGCGACGTACCGAGCACGGCATAGATCACCATCGGCACGATCGCGGTGTAGAGCCCGACCTGCAGCGGCAGCCCCGCGACCGACGCGTACGCCATGGCCTTCGGGACGACGACGGCCGCGGTGACGAGACCCGCGACGATGTCGGGCCGGAGCCAGGCCTTCTGATAGGCGAGGAGCCACTCGAGCACCACCCGGCCTCGGCGCACCACGCGGGATTGTAGCGCTCCGCCAAAGGGGTCCGGCGCGGCGGGAGGAGGCGCGGCTGCGGGGGATATGGGAGGGGGCTTCGGGGGCCGAGCCGCCCCCTGTTCCCCGCGACGCCGGACGTCGGTCGAGAGTAGCGGAGGACCCTCCATGGCGCACCGGACGCTCGTCGCTCTTCTTCTCGGACTGCTCTCGCTTGCCGGCGGATGCACGCAGCGTGATCCGGATCTCGACATCGACGGGCTCGAGAAGGTCCCCTTCGACGGGCTCGCGACGCTCGACACCACGAAGCTCACGTTCTGCTGCGATCCGAACGGCCTGTTCCCGCAGGTCGTGGGCACGATCACCCTGACCACTGACGTGGCGAACGCCAACGGGGTCAGCGTGACAGGCGACCTGCACGTCAGCGAGCCGGCGGTCGAGTACCTCGACGGCAACGGCAAGCCGACGGTCGGCTTCGACTTCGCCTCCACGATCGTCAAGACCTACACGGTCTACGCGGACGCGTGCCCGCCGCCGACCGGATGGAGCATCGGGGTCTCGGTCGTGGACGGCTTCGGGCACTATGGCGTGTCGGAAGTCCCCATCGAGAACGTCTGCCCGCCGGCCGGCGAACCCCCGGTCGAGCTCGCCTGCGGCATCCCCGACCAGATCTGGCGGACGGAGGGCCCGATCGTGAACGTGACGACCGCCGAAGACGTGCTCGTCGTCGGCACCGACGAGGGGGCCTGCGACGGGACGGTGGCGGACGGGCTCGACCCCATCTTCGGGCCGTTCTCGTCCGCGCTCTACGGCGCGTGCCTCCTGCGTCACCTCCCGTCGAGCACGGAGGCCGCGCTCGGATACGGCTCGAACGGGATCGCGCTACGCGCCTTCGACGGCGACTGGGAGTACACGACGGTCGATCCGGCCACCGGGGACAGGAACACGACCGACGCCATCCCCACCGCCGACGACCCCGACTCCGCGGAGGCGATCATCACGCGCAACGGGTTCAACCAGGTCCAGATCCTGAGCTACGACGCGACGACGAGCTACTTCACGTCCGTCGTGTCTCTCGGGGCGCACCTCTTCCCCGGGGCCCAAGGCAAGATGATCTCCGCCATCCGCCCCGAGGTGGGCGGCCCGGTCTACGTCCTCTTCAACAGCGACAACTCGCAGCTCTACGTGAAGGACGACCCCCTTGACACGACGACACCCGCGACGCTCGTGACGACGCTCGGCGCCGACGGGCGCCGCATCCGGTGCAGGGGTATCGAGGCACTCGGCCGCGCCGACCCGGGCGACCTGTTCTGGGCCACCTCCTTCGTGGAAGACAATCTCGCGGTCCTGAAGCCCGGCGCCACGCCCCCGATCGTTCAGACGGTCACCGTGGGCGACGGGCCGATCGGGATCGACACGAAGACGCTGCCCAACGACGACATCGCGGTGCTCACCACCGGATACAACGACCACACCTTCACGATCACGATCTTCCGCGCCGACGGGACGCTCGTCTCGAGCACGACCAAGGCCGTGCCGTCCGGCGGCCAGAACCCCGGGGGCGGCGTCTTCCTCGAGGACGGGAAGGTGGCGATCTCCTGCAACGGCAGCGGCAACATCATCGTCTTCGAGCCGGAATGAGAGGGGGCTCCGGGGGCCATCACCGCCCGCGCCGCGTCGAGAGCTCGTACGCCTTCCGGAAACGCTCGAGGGCCCTGAGCCGCGCCTGCTTCGCCGCGTCGTAGGAGACGCCGAGCCGGGCCGCCTGCTCCTCGAGCGGCACGTCCTCGGACGACCAGCGGACGAGATCGCGGTCCTTCGGCAGGAGCGTCGCCAATGCCTCGAGCGCGAGCTTCAGGTGCTCCTTCCGCGACGCGAAGGTCGAGGGGCCCGTGGCCGTCGACGCGGGATCGGCCGCGGTGAGGCGCAGGAGCGCGCCGGGGTTCCGACGGAGCGCCGACCAGTGCTTCTCCCGGTCGGCGAGGTAGCTCCGCGCGATCGCGTGGAGCCACGCGAAGAAGGCGTCGCGCCCGCCGTACCGGAAGTCCGAGGCGCTCTGCAGCGCGCGCAGCCGCACGCCCTGGAGCAGATCCTCCTCCGTCTCCCGGTCGAGGAGCCGCTTCCCGTGCTTCCGGAGGAACGCGAGCAGGTCCGCCGAGTGGGCGGCGAGGAGCGAGCCGAGATCCTCCTTCACGGCGCCCCCCGGATCACGAGCCGGAACCCGAAGTCGCCGGTCGCGACCTGCGGCTCGTGTCCCTCGCCGTAGACCTTGAAGCGGTCGGGGATCGCCTGCGCCCAGGACCCCCCGCATACCCGCTTGAGCCCGCGCCCCTCGTCGTACCACGAATCGACCCATTCCCTCACGCCGCCGGCGAGATCGAAGACGCCCGCGAGCGACTCGTCGATCGGGTAGCGCAGGACCGGCTCGAGCATCGCCTCAGGCCTCGCGTAGCAGGACTTCACCCACTTCGGCCGGAAGCGGTCGCCGAACGGGTAGTGCCAGCCGATCCCCCCGTTCGCCGCCGCGAGCCATTCCTCGAAGGTCGGGAGGTCGTACGCCCGCCCGTCCCGCTCCGAGCGCCAGCGCGCATACGCACGCGCCGCGTGGAAGGTGACGCCGAACGCGGGCCAGTCGGCGCGCATTCCCGGCAGCAGCGCGTAGCGCCCGTCGCTCTCCGGAAGGCGGATCGGCTGCCCGACGGAGCGCGGGAGGATCGCCTCGTCCCGCGGGACCGCGTTCAGGAAGTCGAGATACTCGCCGGCCGTGACCTCCCGCTCCATGATGAGGATGTCCCTCAGGCGGACGAACCCGTCCGGGTCGGAGCCGACGCGGACGAGCGGAAGCCGCGCCTCGAACGGCACGTCAGGCTCCACGAGGAACAGGATCCGCCGCTCGTCGAACCCGGCCTTCCGGAGGATCGCGACGTACGCGCCCGCGTCGATCTCCATGCCCGCGACCGGCGTCTCGCCGAGGAGCGACCGCGGGCCCGTGTAGAACGGCACCGCGGTCTCCCGCCCCCGGAGCCCCCCTGAAATCCGCACGCTCGAGACGACGCCGTCGCGGTAGACGCGCGCGAGCGCACCCCCGAGCTCGACCGCCTCCCGGGCGCCTCCCAGCGGCACCTCGAGCCGCGGCACCTCGCCCGCATGCTCGAACTCGAAGCGCGTCCCCGACGACGCGCGCTTCTCCGCGTCCCAGAGGTCGAGGACGTCCGCGCCGTCGATCCGAAGGAGCCGGTCGAAGCGGCGGACCTCCCCCCCGTCGCCGAGAGCCATCACCAGGTTCCGGACGCCCGAGCCCTCGATCTCGAGGACGAGGTCCGGGCTCCCGAGGATCCGGACCGCGAACTCCCCGGGCACGAGCCCCTCGGAAACGCCGCGCCACGGCACCGGCACCTGCCGCCGGTCCCCGCCGGGCACGACCTCCGCCTGCTCGACGCAGCGGAAAAGGTGGACCTCCGCGCCGGGAGGATCCGACGCGATGGAGACCTTCCCCGACCGCCGCAGCGTGGACGCGTGGCGGCCCTCCCGGTCGTAGCGCTCGACGAGGCGCCGGTGGAAGGCCGCGTCCCGCGCGTCGCGGAGAGCGACCGCCTCCTTCCACTTCTCGAGATACAGCTCGGCGCGGACCGCGTCGGTGTCCGCCGCCCCGGGGTCGAGCTGCTCCGCGCGCCGCAGGAGATCGAGCACCTCGTAGAAGGCGGTCTCGCGCTCGCGCCGGGCGGAGAGGATGTCTCCCTCGGTCTGCTCGAGAATCCGGTCCTCCTCCGCGGTGAAGTACCTGGATTGGACGTTCCGCTCGAACGCGGCCACCTTCGACTCGAGCTCCTCCGTCGCCCTTCGCTTCGCCCGATACTCGTCGATCCTTTGCCGCGCGTCCTCGACGGCCCGAAACGCCTCGGCGCGGCGCCCCTTGCGTTCCTCCGACGCGCGGTAGGCGAGGAAGACGACGAGCACGACCGCGGCGAGGAGCGCCGTTGCGAGCGCAGCGGCAGGGCCGGGCTTCCTCCGCGACCACTTCACGGCGCGGGCGAGAAGCCCCGCGGGCCGGGCGCGGATCGGGCGGTCGGAGAGGAACGCGTCCAAGTCCTCCGCCAGCGCCGCCATCGTCGGGTAACGGCGCGCGGGATCCCGCTCGATCGCCTTGAGCGCGATCACCTCGAGGTCGCGGGGAACCGCGTTGTTGAGCCTCCTCGGCGGGATCGGCTCGTCGGTCCTGAGCCTCTTGAGCAGCGCCTCGAGGCTCTCGGCGTCGTGCGGCACGCGGCCGCTGAGGCACTGGTAGAGCGTCGCGCCGAGCGAGTAGACATCCGCCCTTCCGTCGATGCGGCCCGCGTCGCCGAGGAGATGCTCGGGCGCGCCGTAGAGCGGCGAGCCGGTGAAGGTCTCCGTGACCGTCTTGCCGCGCCACCGCTCGTCCCTCGCCACGCCGAAGTCGAGAAGGCGCGGCCTCCCCTCGGGCGTCACCCGGATGTTGGACGGTTTGATGTCGCGGTGGATGATCCCCTGGCCGTGCGCGTACGCGAGGGCGCGCGCGAGGTCCCGCATCCACTCGGCGACGCGGCGCGGCGGAAGGCTCCGTCCCTCGGCCGATGCCTCCTGGAGGATCTCGTCCAGCCCCTTGCCCGGAACGAGCTCCATGGCGAGGTAGCGGACGCCCGCCTCCTCCCCGAGCGCGTAGACGCCGACGATCCCCTCGTGCTTGAGCTTCGCGACCGCGAGAGCCTCGCGGCGGAACCGCTCCGCCGCGACCGGCGAGTCGAGAAGTTCCGGCCGGATCACCTTGAGCGCCACGGCGCGGCCGAGCGGCTCCTGCTCGGCGAGGTAGAGCACGCCCATCCCCCCGCGATCGAGCCGCCGGATCACCCGGAACTCGCCGAGCCTCTCGAAGGGCAGCCCCGGCTCGGCGGCCGCAGCCGCGGGCGCCGCAGCGCGCGGGTCGTCGAGCATGCGGTGGAGCGCCTCGATCCGCCGGCGGAGCGCGGGCCCCCCGTCGGGATGCTCGGCGCAGAACACGTCGGGGGGCACGGCCCGCCCGTCGAGGCAGGCATCGAGGTAGAGATCGTAGAGCTCCTCGTCGCGCGCCACCGCGAAAAGGGTAGCGGAAGAGGCCCCGTGCGAGAATGCGCCCGTGCGCCGGCTCTACCGCGTGAAGGGGCTCGACTGCGCCCACGAGGGGGCGATCCTCCGCCGCGCATTGGAGGGGGCTCCGGGGGCCGAAGAGGTCGCGTTCGACTACGCCCGCGGGCGCATGGCCGTCACGGGGGCGATCGCGCCGAGGGAGGTGCTCGCCGCGGTCGCCAAGGCCGGTTTCGAGGCGGAGCCGTGGACCGACCAGCGCGAGAGCCGCCGCATCCTCGGGCTCACGACGATGATCTCCGGCGCGGCGCTCCTCGGCGGGATCTCCGCGGGCCTCCTCGGCGCCCCCGGAGCCCCCTTCCATCTCCTCGCCGTGGTCGCCGGCTTTTGGCACGTGGTGCCGCGCGCCGCCAACGCCGCCCGCCGCCTCCGGCCCGACATGCACCTGCTCATGACCGTCGCGGTCACGGGCGCGATCGGCCTTCGCGAGTGGACCGAGGCGGGCACCGTCTCGTTCCTCTACTCGCTGTCGCTCGCGCTCGAGGCGTGGAGCGTCGGCCGCGCGCGGCGAGCGGTCGAGCGCCTCCTCGACCTCGCGCCGGCGACGGCGACGCTCGCGGAGGCCGCGCGCAGCGTGCCGGCGGAGGACGTGGAGCCGGGAACCCGCATCCTCGTGCGGCCGGGCGAGCGCGTGCCCCTCGACGGGATCGTCCGCGAGGGGGCATCCGCGATCGACCAGTCGCCGCTCACGGGCGAGTCGCTGCCCGTCGCGAAGGAGGTGGGCGACGAGGTCTTCGCGGGCACGATCAACGGCAGCGGCGCGCTCGTCGTCGAGACGACCAAGGAGGCGGGCGAGACGACGGTCGCGCACATGGTGCGGCTCGTCGAGCAGGCGGGCGAGCGGAGGAGCGCCAGCGAGCGCTGGGTCGAGCGGTTCGCGCGGGTCTACACGCCCGCGGTGATGGTCGCAGCACTTCTGGTGTTCCTTGTCGGGGGGGCCGGGGGGACCGCCCTCTACCGCGCGCTCGTGCTGCTCGTGATCGCGTGCCCGTGCGCGCTCGTGATCTCGACGCCCGTATCGATCGTCGCGGGGCTCGCGGCGGCGGCGCGCCACGGCGTGCTCGTGAAGGACGGCCGGCACCTCGAGACGCCGGCGGCGATCTCCGTCTTCGCGCTCGACAAGACCGGGACGCTCACGCGCGGGAGGCCGCGCGTGGTCGAGGTGGTGCCGTACGACGGACACGACCGGAACGAGGTGCTTTCGCGCGCGGCGGCGGTCGAGGCGCGGGCGGAGCACCCGATCGCGCACGCGATCGTGGACGCGGCGAAGGGGCTTGCGGTGCCCGCGGCGGAGCGCGTGACGGCGCACCACGGCAAGGGCGCCGAGGGGTTCGTGGAGGGGCGCCGGTTCTGGGTCGGCTCGCACCGCTTCCTCGACGAGGTGCGGGGCGAGGAGCACGACGAGGTGCGCGCGCGGATGGAGGAGCTCGCGGGGCCGGGGCGGTCGGTGCTCTTCGTCGGCAACGACCGGCACGTGTGCGGGCTCCTGGCGGTCGCGGACGAGATGCGCCCGGACGCGCGGGAGCACGTCGCGGAGCTCCGGCGTGCGGGCGTGGAGCGCGTGGTGATGCTCACGGGCGACAACCGCCCCACCGCGGAGGCGATCGCGCGGGAGGCGGGGATCGACGAGGTGCGGGCGGAGCTCCTGCCGGACCAGAAGGTGGCGGCGGTCGAGGAGCTGGTGCGGGCGGGCGGCGGCGTGGCGATGGTCGGCGACGGGATCAACGACGCGGCGGCGATGGCGCGCGCGGACCTGGGGATCGCGATGGCCGGCGCGGGCACGGACATCGCGATCGAGGCGGCGGACGTGGTGCTGATGACGGACGACCTGTCGCGGCTGCCGTGGCTCCTGCGCCACTCGCGGCGGGTGCTGTCGATCATCCGCCAGAACGTGGCCGCGGCGCTGCTCTTCAAGGCGCTGGTCTTCGTGCTCGCGCTCTTCGGCGTGGCGACGCTCTGGCTGGCGATCGCCGCCGACATGGGCGTGAGCCTCGCGGTGGTGTTCAACGCGCTCCGGCTGCTGCGGGGGTAGG
>WYBS01000193.1 GCA_011525755.1 Planctomycetaceae bacterium | reverse complement strand
TCCTTCTGCGATCCGTCGCCCGGGAGCCCGCCCTCGAGGAGCACCCGGTGCGCGAGCACGGGTACCGCGAGCCGCTTGATGTCGTCCGGCACCACGAAGTCGCGCCCCTCGAGGAACGCGTGCGCCTGCGCCGCGCGCTGGAGCGCGCCCGCGCCGCGCGGCGACACGCCGAGCCTCAACCTCCGGTGCTCGCGCGTCGCGTGGACGATCGCGAGCAGGTAGTCCCGGAGCGCGTCCTCGATCCGCACCGCGCGCACCCGCTTCTGCACCGCCGCCACCTCCGCCGCGGTCATCACGGGCCGGAGCCGGTCGAACGGGTCCTCCACCTGCTGCTCCACGAGCATCCGCTTCTCGTCCTCCCTCGACGGGTAGCCCACGTCGATCCGCATGAGGAAGCGGTCGATCTGCGACTCCGGCAGCGGGTAGGTGCCCTCGAACTCGAACGGGTTCTGCGTCGCGAGCACGACGAAGGGCGTCGGCAGCTGGTGGGTCACGCCGTCGAGCGAGACGCTCGCCGAGTTCATCGCCTCGAGCAGCGCCGACTGCGTGCGCGGCGTCGTCCGGTTGATCTCGTCCGCGAGCACCACGTGCGCGAACACCGGGCCCGGCCGGAACTCGAACTCCCCGGTCCGCTGGTTGAAGACCGACGTCCCGAGGAGGTCCGAGGGGAGGAGGTCCGGCGTGAACTGGATCCGCTTGAACGTCGCGTCGATCGAGCGCGCGAGCGCGCGGGCAAGGAGCGTCTTCCCGACCCCCGGCACGTCCTCGAGGAGGAGGTGCCCCTGCGCGAAGAAGGCCGTCAGCGCGAGCCGGATGACCTTCGGCTTCCCCAGGAAGACCGAGCCGATCTCCCTCTCGAGCCGTGCCGCGCCGCCCCGCGCGTCGGACGTCCCGCTCACCGCCATGCGCCTTTCCAACGGCGGACGGCGGGGAAGGTTCGCGGGATCATCGCCGGCAGATGATAGCAGGGGGCCCGGGGGCGCCCTGCCCCCGTCCTCACACGCCCAGGGCCGCGCGCGCCGCGGCGAGACGCGCGATCGGAACGCGGTAGGGCGAGCACGACACGTAGTCGAGCCCCGCCTCGTGGCAGAAGGCGATCGAGGCCGGGTCGCCGCCGTGCTCCCCGCAGATGCCGAGCTTGAGCTTCGGCCGCGCCGCGCGCCCCTCCTCGACCGCGATCCGGACGAGCCTGCCGACGCCCTCCGTGTCGAGCGTCTGGAACGGGTCCTTCTCGAGGATCTCCTTCTGGACGTAGTCCGCGAGGAACCGGCCGCTGTCGTCGCGGCTGAACGCGAAGGTCATCTGGGTGAGGTCGTTCGTGCCGAACGAGAAGAACTCGGCCGTCTTCGCGATCTCCTTCGCGAGCAGCGCCGCGCGCGGGACCTCGATCATCGTCCCGAAGAGGAAGGGGACCGTCGCGCCGCGCTCGGCGAGCGTGCGATCCACGACCGCGCGCACCTTGTCCACGCAGTAGTCGAGCTCCTTCTTCGCGCCGACGAGCGGGATCATCACCTCGGGGATCACCTGGACCCCGTCCTTCGCCGCGTCGCACGCCGCCTCCGCGATCGCCTTGCCCTGCATCTCGATGATCTCCGGGTAGGTGATCATCAGGCGGCAGCCGCGGTGGCCGAGCATCGGATTGAACTCCTCGAGCTCCTTGCAGCGGCGGTCGACGCGTTCGACCGGGATCCCGAGGCCGTCCGCGAGCTTTTTCCGCGTCTCCGCGTCGTGCGGGACGAACTCGTGGAGCGGCGGGTCGAGGAGCCGGATCGTCACCGGCAGCCCGTCCATGGCGCGGAAGATGCCGAGGAAGTCCCTCCGCTGCTCAGGGAGCAGCTTCGCGAGCGCGCGCTCGCGGTCGGCGACGTTCTCCGCGAGGATCATCTCGCGCACCGCGGTGATCCGCGTCTCCTCGAAGAACATGTGCTCGGTGCGGCAGAGGCCGATCCCCTCCGCGCCGAACTCGCGCGCGACCTTCGCGTCGTGCGGCGTGTCGGCGTTGGTGCGGACGCGCAGGCGGCGGTGGCGGTCGGCCATCGCCATGAGCCGGGCGAAGTCCTCGCCGGGCTTCGGCGTCGTCGTCTTCACCTGGCCGAGCATCACCTCGCCGGTGGAGCCGTCGAGCGAGATCCAGTCGCCCTCGCGGAGGGTCCTGCCCGCGAACGCGAGCGTCTTCCGGGCGGCGTCGATCTGCGCCTCGCCGCAGCCCGCGACGCAGCACTTGCCCATGCCGCGCGCGACCACGGCTGCGTGGCTCGTCATCCCGCCGAGCGCCGTGAGGATCCCCTGGGCGGCGTGCATCCCGCCGATGTCCTCGGGCGACGTCTCGCGCCGGACGAGGATCACCTTCTCCCCTCGACTCGCCCACGACTCCGCCTCGTCCGCGGTGAAGACGATCCGGCCGCTCACCGCGCCGGGCGAGGCCGGCAGCCCGCCGCGCGACAGGAGGATCTTCTCGGCCGAGGGGTCGAACGTGGGGTGGAGGAGCCGGTCGAGCTGCGTGGGTTCCACGCGGCGGAGCGCCTCCTTCTCGTCGATGAGGCCCTCGCCGGCCATCTCGACCGCGATGCGCACCGCCGCCTGCGCGGTCCGCTTCCCGGTGCGGGTCTGGAGCATGTAGAGGATCCCGTCCTGCACCGTGAACTCGAGATCCTGCATCTCCCTGTAGTGGCGCTCGAGCGTGTCCTTGATCGAGAGGAGCTGCCGGTACACGTCGGGCATCTCCTGCCCGAGGAGCGCGATGGGCTCCGGCGTGCGGATGCCCGCGACGACGTCCTCGCCCTGCGCGTTGACGAGGTACTCCCCGTAGAAGACGTTCTCGCCGGTGCTCGGGTCGCGCGTGAAGCAGACGCCCGTGCCGCTCGTCGCGCCGAGGTTGCCGAAGACCATCGCCTGCACGTTCACCGCGGTGCCGAGGAGCCCCTTGATCCCGTGGATCTCCCGGTACTTCCGCGCGCGGTCCGCGTTCCAGGAGCGGAAGACGGCCTCGATCGCCTTCCCGAGCTGCTCCTTCGGGTCCTGCGGGAAGGGCGCCTTGACGTGCTTCTCGTAGATCCCCCGGTAGCGTTTCACCACCTCCTCGAGCCCCTTTTCGTCGAGGTCGGTGTCGAGGACGGCGCGATGCCGCGCCTTCACGTCGGCGAGCGCCTCCTCGAACGTCTCGTGGGGGACGCCCATCACGACGTCGCCGAACATGTGGACGAGCCGGCGGTAGGCGTCGAGCGCGAAGCGGCGGTTGCCCGTGGATTTCGCGAGGCCCTCGAGCGTCGCGTCGTTGAGGCCGAGGTTCAGGACCGTGTCCATCATCCCGGGCATCGAGATCGCGGCGCCCGAGCGCACGGAGACGAACAGGGGGGCTTCGGGGGCGCCGAAGCGGCGGTCCATCGACTTCTCGAGCCTCCCGAGGTGCTCTTCGACCTCCTTCCGGACGGGGTCGGGGAGCCGCTCGCCGTTCTCGTAGTAGGCGGCGCAGACGCTCGTCCCGATCGTGAACCCCGGGGGAACCGGGAGCCCGATCCGGCACATCTCGGCGAGGTTCGCCCCCTTGCCGCCGAGGACCTGCTTCATTTTCGCGTCCCCGTCCGCCCTGCCCCGCTCGAAGAAGTACACCGACCCGCTCATTCGCGCTCCTCGTCTCCCATGTCGTAATCGTCCAGGAACCACTCGTTCCGCGCCTCGAACCCGGAGAGCCTGCCCCCTCGGACCCCCTCCTTCAGGCTCTCCTGGGCCTCCGGCGGCAGCCGGACCCCCGAGAGCCCGTCCTTCTGGACGAGCTCCAGGTCCTCGAGGTGCTCGTAGAAGACCGCCCCCTCGCTCCCTTCGACGTAGGCCCGGGCGACCGGGATCCTCGTGAACAGGAGGCGGACTTCCCGGCCGAAGAAGAGCCAGGAGACCCGCACGCGGAGCAGCGCGCGCCCGTCGGCAAGCGGCTCCGCGGGGCCCTTGGACTTGGCGCGCCGGATCGCGCCCACGGCCTTCCTGCCGCCGACCGCCCCCCAGTCCATGAACTCGGCGCGGCTCTCCACCCCGATTTTTCTCCGGAGCCCGTCCGAGAGGAGGCCGTAGGCGCGGTCGAACTCCTCCCGCGCGAGCGCCCCGCGGAACGTCTCGAACGCGCGCTCCGGCGTCGATGCGTCCTCCGCGCGAGGCGGCAGGGCGCAGGCTCCGAGCAGCGCGGCCACGAGCCACGGGGTCCTTCTCACGGGGCGCATTCTACGGAAGGGCACGTACGGTCCGAGAGGGCCGATTGACTTCGGCCGCCTTGCGCGAATACTAGGCCCCGGCAGGAGCATCGAGTGGAGCCGCGAAAACGCCTCGGGGAGATCCTCCTCCAGATGGGTCTCGTCACCCCCGAGAAGATCGAGGAGGCGCTGACCCACGCCCGCCGGACCGGCGGGCGGCTGGGCGAGGCGCTCGTCGACCTCAAGATGGCGACGGAGGAGCAGATCGCCCGCGCCCTCTGCCGCCAGAACAAGCTGCCCTTCGTCGATCTCGAGAAGGCGAAGCTGCCGGCCGACGTCATCGACCTCGTCGACACGAAGACGGTCGCCGAGTACCGGATGGTGCCGGTCAAGAAGCAGGGGCGGCAGGTCATCTGCGCGATCGCCGACCCGGCGCAGGTCTACCAGGCGGACGGCCTCCAGTTCGTGCTCAACGCCGAGGTGAAGTTCGCGCTCACGACGCCTACCGGGCTCAACAACGCCATGGCCGAGTACTACGGGGTCGGCCACCGGATCGAGAGGAAGGGTCCGGCCGCCGTCGCGGAGGCGGCGGCGGCGGGCGGCGACGACGCGCCCATCATCAAGCTGGTCCACACGATGCTCGAGGAGGCGCTCCGGGCGCGGGCGTCCGACGTGCACGTCGAGCCGATGGCCGAGCGGATCCGCGTCCGGTACCGCGTGGACGGGCTCTGCTTCGAGGCGAAGTCGCTCCCGAAGGACATCCAGGGCTCGGTCCTCTCGCGCCTGAAGATCATGGCGAAGATGGACATCGCGGAGAAGCGGAAGCCGCAGGACGGCCGCATCCAGATCGACCTCATGGGCCGGTCGATCGACCTGCGAGTATCCGCGCTCCCCGCGACCCACGGCGAGTCGATCGTGATGCGCATCCTCGACAAGGAGGTGGCGCTCGTCAGCCTGGAGAAGCTCGGGTTCCACTCCGACGACCACGAGCGATTCAAGCGCATCATCAAGAAGCCGAACGGCATCTTCCTCGTCACCGGGCCCACCGGCTCCGGGAAGACGACGACGCTCTACGCCGCGCTCCAGGAGCTCAACAAGCCGAACGTGAAGATCATCACGGCGGAGAACCCGATCGAGTACCACCTGAAGGGCATCAACCAGTGCGAGGTGAAGCACCAGATCGGGCTCGACTTCGCGAGGATCCTCCGCGCGATGCTGCGCCAGGCGCCGAACATCATCCTCGTCGGCGAGATCCGCGACCTCGAGACGGCGGAGATCGCGATCCAGGCCGCGCTGACGGGCCACCTCGTGTTCTCGACGCTCCACACGAACGACGCGCCGTCCGCGATCACGCGCCTCATCGACCTCGGCGTGAAGCCCTTCCTCGTCTCGACCGCGGTCCTCGCGGTCATGGCGCAGCGCCTCATGCGGCTCCTCTGCCCGAACTGCAAGGCGCCGTGGGAGGTCGAACCGGCGAAGCTCCGCGCGCTCGGGATCAAGCCGGAGCAGGTGGCGGGGCGGACGATCTACAAGGCGGTCGGGTGCCCCGAGTGCCGGCACGAGGGGTACCGCGGACGGAAGGGCGTCTTCGAGATGTTCGAGATGGACAGCCGGATGCGCGACCTGACCTTCAAGGGCGCGTCCACGCTCGACCTGCGCAACCAGGCGCGCGCGTCGTGCGGGATGCTCACGCTCCGCGAGGACGGCGTGCGCAAGATCCTCGCCGGCATCGCGTCCGTGGACGAGGTCCTCCGGGTCGTCGGGGCGGCCCTCGACGTATGAGCGCGGCCCGGCAAGGGCGCCGCGACGGGCGCGACGACGGGATGGGGCTCCGGGGAAGGAGGCCGCGTTGTTCCTGACGATGCCGCAGCTGTTCGACCTGATGGTGGAGTCGGGGGCATCCGACGTCCACATCACGGTCGGCCGACCGCCGGTGCTGCGGGTTCACGGACGCCTGAAGAACGTGCGGCACCCGCCGCTCACGTCCGCGGACACGATGACGCTCGTCGAGTCGATCTCGCCGGAGCGCATGCTGACGGAGTTCCGGGAGACGGGCAGCGCCGACTTCGGCTTCGCCCACGGCGACCGCGCGCGCTTCCGCGTCGCGATCTTCCGCCAGCGCGGGCAGGCCGCGATGGTCGCGCGCCTGATCCCGAGCCGCCTGCTCTCCTTCGACGAGATCGGCCTCCCGCAGCCGGTGCGCGACCTCTGCGCGCGTCCGCGCGGCCTCATCCTCGTGACCGGCCCGACGGGGTCCGGCAAGACGACCACGCTCGCGACGATGATCGACGCGGTCAACACGAACCTCGACTGCCACATCATCACGATCGAGGACCCGATCGAGTACTACCACGAGCACAAGAAGTCGATCGTGAACCAGCGCGAGGTGGGGGTGGACGTCACCTCGTTCGCCGAGGGCCTGCGGCGCGGCCTGCGCCAGGACCCGGACGTGATCCTGCTCGGCGAGATGCGAGACAAGGAGACGATCTCGACGGCGATCACCGCCGCAGAGACCGGCCACCTCGTCTTCGGCACCCTGCACACGACCGGGTCCGCGCGCACGATGGACCGCATCATCGACCAGTTCCCGCACGACCAGCAGGAGCAGGTCCGCGTCCAGCTCTCGGTCTCGATCCTCGCCGTCGTCTCGCAGGTGCTGATGCCGCGCGCGGACAAGCCGGGCGTGATCGCGGGGTTCGAGGTGATGATCGTGACCCCGGCGATCGAGAACCACATCCGCAAGGCGGAGACGTTCAAGATCCCGTCCACGATCCAGACGAGCAAGGGGCTCGGCATGCACCTGCTCGACGACCACCTGCTCGAGCTGATCAAGGCCAATAGGATCACGAAGGAGACCGCGATGGAGTGGGCGCAGCAGCCGCGCGCGCTCCTCGACAAGCTCGCGGAGGGGGCCTGATGGCGGTCGATCGCTTCGGCGTCCGGAAGAAGCTCATCGGGCAGGTCCTGAAGGAGATGCGCCTCGTCCACGAGGGGCAGATCCAGGAGGCGCTCGGGCTCCAGAAGAAGGAGGGCGGCCGGATCGGGCAGGCGCTCGTCCGGATGGGCGCGATCACCGAGGACCAGCTCATGGTCGCGCTCGGCAAGCAGGCCGGCCTCGACGTGATCGACCTCAGGAGCTTCGAGCCGAGCAAGGAGGCCGTGTCGAGGGTCGACGAGACCTACGCGCGTCCCTTCCAGATCGTGCCCGTCTCGTTCGACGGCACGACGCTCGTCGTCGCCATGGCCGACGCGATGAACAAGGGGGCGCTCGACGACATCCGGTTCACCGCGAACTGCGAGGTCAAGGGGGTCGTCGCCGAGCCGTCGCAGGTCGCTGCCGCGATCGAGAAGGCCTACGGCAAGGAGCAGAACGTGATGGCCTCGATCCTGAAGGAGATCGAGGAGGGCGGCCTCGTCCCGGCGAAGGGGAAGCAGGCGCGGCGCAGCGGCGCGACGGGGTCCGCGGTCACCGACCTCGAGGACGTCGAGGAGATGGCGAACGCGGCGCCGGTGAAGAAGCTCCTCAACTACATCCTCTACCAGGCGATCCGCGACCGGGCGTCCGACATCCACCTCGAGCCGTTCGAGGACGAGTTCAAGATCCGCTACCGCGTGGACGGCGTCCTCTACGAGCTCGAGGCGCCGCCGCTCCACCTCTCGGGCGCGCTCATCAGCCGCGTGAAGGTCATGAGCGGCCTCGACATCTCCGAGACGCGCGTCCCGCAGGACGGCCGCATCGACCTCGCGATCGGCGGGCGGCCGGTGGACCTGCGCATCTCGACGCTCCCGACCATGTTCGGCGAGTCCTGCGTCATGCGCGTGCTCGACCGCTCGGTCGTGAGCCTCGACCTGACCCAGATCGGGCTCCGGGAGGACGAGGTCGGGAAGATCAAGCAGATGATCGATCTCCCGCACGGGATCATCCTCGTGACCGGCCCGACCGGCTCCGGGAAGACGACCACCCTCTACAGCGCGCTCAACCAGGCGAACGACGTGTCCATGAAGATCATCACCACCGAGGATCCGGTGGAGTACGACCTCGAGGGGATCGTCCAGGTGCAGATCAACGAGGAGATCGGCGTCACGTACGCCGCCTGCCTGCGGTCGATCCTGCGCCAGGACCCGGACATGATCCTCGTGGGCGAGATCCGCGACAGGGAGACGGCCCAGATCTCGATCGAGGCGTCGCTCACGGGCCACGTCGTCTTCTCGACGCTGCACACGAACGACGCCCCGCTGGCGATCACCCGCCTCGTGGACATCGGCGTCGAGCCCTTCCTGATCGCGGCGACGCTCGAGGGGGTCGTGGGCCAGCGCCTCGTGCGCCGGATCTGCACGGGCTGCAAGACCTGGTACGAGCCGTCGATCGAGATCCTCCGGGAGCTGGACATCGCCCCGGAGCAGGTGGCGGGCAAGAAGTTCGCCTACGGCAAGGGCTGCGCGGCCTGCAACGGCACGGGCTACAAGGGCCGCATGGCGATCTTCGAGATCATGGTCGTCTCGGACGCCGTCCGGGAGATGATCATGGACAAGGCGCCGACGTCGCACATCCGGGACCTGGCGAGGCGGGAGGGGATGCGCACGCTGCGCGAGAGCGGGCTTCTCGCGATCTTCGACGGCACGACGTCGGTCGAGGAGGTCATCCGCGAGACCATGATCATGCTTTAGGCGCGCCGAACCGCGCGGGGCGCGGCGAAAGCGGGCCGATCCCGAGGGGGGTCGGGGGGCCCGGATCGGGCGGATCCCCCCTCCCCGGACCCCACCCCCGTCGCGGCCCCGCCGGGTGAGCGTTGCGTTTGGGCCGCGGTTTTTGAATGATGTGGGACCCCTGCCCGGCACCGGGTGGCGGGTACGGCAGGTACGAGGGCATCGAAAGGAGCATCGATGGCGAGCAAGAAGGCGCCGGCAGTGGCCACCGCAACCCCCGCGAAGAAGACGGGCGGCTTCATCGGCGGCGTCTCCGAGAAGCAGCTGACCCAGTTCACGACCCAGCTCAGCACGCTTCAGGACGCGGGTCTCCCTATCGTCTCCTGCTTGAAGATCCTCGAGGGGCAGCTCCGGAAGGGGTTCTTCAAGAACGTCCTCGTCGGCGTCACGGACGACGTCGAGTCGGGGTCGAGCCTCTCCGAGGCGCTCGCGAAGCACCCGAGGGTCTTCGACACCCTCTACGTGAACATGGTCCGGGCCGGCGAGGCAGGCGGCGTCCTGGACGTGATCCTCGCCCGTCTCGCGAGCTTCAAGGAGAAGAGCGAGAAGCTCAAGCGGCAGGTGAAGGGGGCGGCGACCTACCCGGTCGCGGTCCTCATCGTGATCGTCGCGATCCTGCTCTTCATCATGACGAGCGTCGTCCCGAAGTTCGAGTCGGTGTTCACGCAGCTTCCCGGGGGCCAGGAGGGGCTGCCCGGCATCACCAAGGTGATGATGAACATCTCCCGGTGGCTCGTCCAGTGGTGGTGGGCCTTCCTCCTCGGCGTGGGCCTCCTCTTCTGGGGCCTCCCGAAGCTGGTCGGGATGTCGCCCGGCGGGCGCTACTTCATGGACGGGCTGAGGCTCAAGATGCCGATCGTCGGCGGGCTCTACCGGAAGGTCCTCGTCGCCCGCTTCACGCGCACGTTCGGCACCCTGATCTCGTCCGGCGTGCCGATCCTCGAGGCCCTCGAGATCTGCCAGGGGGCGGCCGGGAACGCGGTCATGAGCCGGATCATCGGCGACCTGCACGCGGCCATCCGCGAGGGCGAGTCGATCGCCGAGCCGCTTGCGAACCAGAAGACGCGGATCTTCGACGACCTCGTCATCAACATGATCGACGTGGGGGAGAAGACCGGCGAGCTCGACAAGATGCTCATCAAGGTCGCGGACAACTACGACGACGAGGTGGACGTGGCGGTCGCGAGCCTCACCTCGCTCCTCGAGCCCATGCTCATCGTCGTGATGGGCGGCGCGGTCTTCTGCATCGTGTTGGCCCTCTTCCTGCCGCTGCTGAAGATCATCGAGCAGCTGACGGGCGGCAAGTGAGCCGGCGGGCGCGGGGGGAGCCGGGCGGACCGGCCGCCCCGCGGCCGGGCTTCCCCATGCGCGGGACGCCGGCGTAGGACCGGGCCGTGTCGCTCCGCCTCCGCCTGCTCATCGTCATCGGGGCGATCAACGTCGGGCTGCTCCTCCTCGTCGTGTGGCTCGGCCTCGAGACGGCGGCGACCGGCGAGCAGGTGTCGCCCGGCGCGCTCGTCGACGCCTTCCGCGCCTCCGAGGAGACGGAACTCGAGGCGCTCGGCCGCCTCCGCACGATCCGCTACGTCGTGAGGCTTCGCCCCTCGAGCGACGAGGTGGAGGGCAGCTGGACGCCCGATACGGAGGCCGAGGTCCACCGGATGGCCGAGAGCCTGCGGGCGCTCGTGGACGAGCAGCAGCCGAGGTTCGAGTACGACCGGCACGGCTTCACGCGGATCGACCCGTCGCCGCGGGCCCCTTGGAGCGCCTGCCACGTGGCCTTCAACGAGTTCGCCCGGGAGGGCGCCCTCGAGGGGCTGCGCCAGACCTACATCCTCTTCGGATCCGGCACGATCCTCCTCATCGGCGCGACCTTCCTCGTCCTCCGGCGGCTCGTCCTGCGGCCGCTCGAGCAGCTCTCCGAGGCGGCGCGCACGGTGGCGGAGGGGAAGCCCCCGCCCGAGGTGCCGAGGCCCAAGGGGAACGACGAGGTCGGGAACCTCGTCGACCGGTTCAACCGCATGGCGCGGGAGGTGCACGAGTACCAGACCCGCCTCGAGGAACGCGTTCTCGACGCCCTTTCGCGGGCCAAGGCGGCCGAGAACCGGCTCGTCGTCGCGCAGCGTCTCGCGGCCACGGGCACGCTCGCGGCGGGCTTCGCCCACGAGATCAACAACCCCCTGGGCGGCGTCCTCAACGCGCTGCGGAAGCTGCGGGAGGGCGGGCTCTCGCCGCAGCGGAGCGCCGAGTACTTCGACCTCGTCTTCGACGGCCTCGAGCGGATCCGGACGATCGTGGAGCGGATGCTCCACTTCGCGCCGCGCCGACGCGAGCCATCGGACGTGGACGTCGCGGACGCCTGCCGGCGGGCCGCGGGGCTCGCGAGCCACCGCGCGGAGCGCAGGGGGATCCGGCTCGATGTGCACGCCGACCGGCCGGTGAAGGGCGTGATCGGCGACGCGCAGGAACTGACCCAGGCCATCCTGAACCTCGTCCTCAACGCCGAGGACGCGATCCCCGAGGGGCGAGCGGGCACGGTGCGGGTCGAGGCGCGGCAGGAGGGGAACGAGGCGGTCATCGAGGTCTCCGACGATGGCGTCGGGATGGACCCCGAGACGGCCCGGCGGTGCATCGATCTGTTCTTCACCACGAAGCCCGAGGGGACCGGCCTCGGCCTCGCGATCGTCCAGTTCATCGTCATCGAGCACGGCGGGAGCATGGACATCCGCACGGAGCGGGGGAAGGGAACGACCGTCATCATGCGCCTGCCGATCGGGGCATGATCCCGGGGGGCTCCGGGGGCAGGCTCCCCGGGGGGTGCATCGCCGAACGGCCGTGTTCACGGACCCGATCGCGCGCCTTCGCCAAGACCGCGCCGGGCAACCAGCCCGGGACCTGCTTCGCGCCCGCGGCGGCGCGTCCTGGCCATGACCTGTCGGTGACCCCTTTCCGGCAGGGTAGGGGGGTTGAAGGGAACACGGGAAGTTGCCACAATGCGCCTTCCCCGGTTCCCCGGGAGACTCACGATGCGTGATCGTCGGGACTACCTGATCGCCACCTTGGCCGCGATGCTGCTCTTCTGCGTCGGGCTCCTGCTCGGGCAGGACATGCGCCTCCTCCCGGAGGCGTCCGCGCAGGGAACGGGCACGCCCGGCGGCGCGCCGCCGGAGATCCCTGTCAACCAGCCGCAGCAGCCCGGCCCGACGCCGACGCCCCCGAGCCCGCGCCCGCCCGGCGCGGAGGGACGCACGAGCGCCAGCCGGCCGACCGACTCGGACAGCAACAACCGCTTCGTCGCGGTCACCTGCCCGACGGTCACGGGCGAGTCGGTCCTGTTCCTCGTCGATTCGATGCAGGAGCAGGTCGCCGTCTACCGGTTCCGGGCGGGGCAGGGTCTCGAGTACCTGGCGAGCAGGAAGATCGAGTACGATCTCAAGGTGTCCGGCTACAAGGACGTATCGGAATTCTCCTACGACCGGATGCGGGAGCTGTACCAGCAGGAGGTCAGCCGGCAGGCGGCCAAGGCCGCCGCGGCAAAGTAGCGCGAACGCGCAAGGACGAACATGGCAAAGAGTGGCGAGTTCTACACCTTCGACGAGGTCGTCCGTCAGCTGAAGATCGACCAGAACAAGCTCAAGCGCCTGGTCTCGGAGGGCGAGATCTCCGCGTTCCGCGAAGGCGACGTGATGAAGTTCAAGAAGTCGGAGATCGACAAGCTCGTGTCGAAGGGGACGGGCTCCGAGACCTCCGAGACGGTGCTCTCCGAGATCACGCTCGAGGACGAGGCGCCCGCGTTCGAGGAGTCGGGCGAGACGCTCACCGACGACCTCGTCTTCGAGAGCGGCGAGGACAAGGTCCAGATCGGCGAGGGGGCCCGGGGACGCGAGATCTCCTCCCAGGACACCTTCATCGAGCCGAAGGGCAAGGCCGAGGACGTCGGCATGAGCACGGAGCCGATCGATCTCTCCGCCGACCTCACCCAGGAGGTCGAGGAGGAGGAGGTCGAGGAGGTCGTCGGCGCGCGCGGCGCGAAGCCGACGGCGACGCGGGGCCGCGCCCGCGCGGCCGCGGAAGCCCCCGCGGGCAGCCCGGGCATCACGTTCGCTCTCGTCCTCACGTCGATCATCCTGCTCCTCGCCGTGGCGCTCTCGCTCCGGACGAGCGGCAACGAGACCGGCAAGGGCCAGCTCGGGGACGGCGCCTTCCGGAGCATGTCCAACATGATCTACGACAGCTTCGGCGCGAAGAAGAAGGTCGCCGACAGGATCAACGCGGCCAAGGCGCGCGTCGGCGGCTAGCGGATCGCAGCGAAGGAGAGACGACGTGACCGGCGCGTACGCGAGGATCGTGGCCGCGGTGTTTCTGCTGGTCGGTGCCGGGTGCAAGTCGACCCCGCGCACGGAGCAGCAGGATGCCGAGATCAGGAACCAGTTCGGCGTCATCGAGCAGCAGCAGGAGAGGATCGACCAGCTCACGGCCGACCGCGAGGCCCTCGACCGCCGGGTCAAGGAGCTCGAGGCGAAGGTCGCGAAGGCAGGCAGCGCCCAGCAGGCCGTCGAGGAGGCCAAGGGCGAGATGAGCGAGAGCGTCCGCCGCGTCCTCGAGCGATTCAAGGGCGACAACCAGATCGAGGTGATCCGCGACGCAGGGAGCGGCTACCGCTTCGTCCTGCGCGAGTCGGTTCTCTTCGGGACCGGCTCGAGCGACCTCTCCGAGGACGGTCGCCGTGCCCTTGGCCGCGTCGCCGAGGCGCTCCACGGGGGCAACCAGAAGATCAGCGTCGAGGGGCACACCGACAACGTGCCGGTCACGAAGGAGGAGACGCGCAAGCGCTATCCCCGCGGCAACATCGAGCTCTCGGTGGGCCGCGCCTTCGCCGTCTACGACTATCTGATCAAGGACGGCGGCATCGCCGAGGCGCGCGTGTCGGTCGCGGGCTTCGGCCAGAACCGACCGGTCGCGCCGAACACGAGCGACATCAACAAGTGGAAGAACCGGCGCGTCGAGATCCGGGTCGAGGACCGGTAGGGGAGAGTCTCTAAGCTCCAGGCCCTAGGCTCTAGGGCTGCAGGAGGCGGAAGGGCAGGGCGTTGCGGCGGCGTGCGCCCCCCGGGCCCCCCTGAATCGGCATGATGTAATGGCGCGCATGCCGCGGCGCGCGCTCGCGCTCCTCTTGGCGGCCGCGGCCGTCCGCGCCGCCGATCCCGCCGTCGCCCTCAACGAGGAGGGGCTCGCGCACCTCGCCGCGGGCCGCGCCGAAGCCGCGAGGAAGGCCTTCGAGGCGGCGCTCGCGCTGCGCCCCGACGCGGAGGCGCCGCGGAGGAGCCTCGCCGCGGCGCTCGTCCTCCTGGCCGAAGAGAAGCGTTCCGGCGGGGACCTCGGCGAGGCGATCCGTCTGCTCGAGAGGGCGACGCGGCTCCACCCCGAGCGGATCCTCTACCGCGCGCTCCTCGGCCGCGTCCGGCTGGAAGGCGGCGACGACGCCCTCCTCGCGGCGGCGCGCGCGGACTTCGAGGCCGTGCTGGAGAAGGATCCCGATCACCTGGAGGCCCTGATGCGCCTCGGGGAGATCGCCTACCTCGCGCGGGAGCTGGACGTCGCCGTCGCGCGCTGGCGACGCGCGCTGGAGCTCCGCCCCGGCGATGCGGAGATCCTCCGCCGGCTCGCGAAGGCCGAGCGGGAGCGCGAGGTGGAGCGGTCCTTCGGGGAGATCCCGGGCCCCCTCTTCCTCGTGCGGCACTCCCCTAAGATCACGCCGGCGAGGGCGCAGGAGGTCCTCGTGCTCTGCGAGGAGGCGCGCGGCCGTCTCGCCGCGCTCTACGGGAGCTATCCGCCGCGGATCACGGTCACGCTCTACACCCCCGCCGAGTTCCGGAGCGCGACGCTGCTCCACGGCTGGGTCACGGGCGTTTCCGACGGCACGATCCGCCTTTCGCTCGGGAGTCGCGACGACCCGGCCTCGCTCGGGCCGACGATCCGCCACGAGATGACGCACCACGTGATCCGCGCCCTCGCGCCGAAGGCGCCGGTCTGGCTGCACGAGGGGCTCGCGCAGATCGAGGAGGGGCGGAGCGCGGAGAAGGCCGAGCAGAGGCTGCGCGGGACGGGCGAGCTCCGCGACACGCTCCTCTCCGCCGCGATCCTCCGCGAGGAGGATCCGCGCCGCGTGGCGCTCTTCTACGACGCGACCCTCGCGTTCACGCGGTACCTCGACGACGGGCAGCGCGGCGCGATCCAGCGGATGCTCCGCGATCTCGGGGCGGGGAAGGACGAGGCGGAGGCCTTCCGCGAGGCGTTCGGCGACTCGCGCGAAATTCTCTTCGAAAGGTGGAAATCCGGCCTGCGATGAGGGTTCCCGGCGTGTGTCGGGGGACGGTGGCGATGACACCGGCTCCCGACGTAATAGACGTGGAAACCATCGCCCCCGAGACCCCCCGCGAACGGCTCCTGCGCCTCGGTCCCGACTCCCTCGCCGACGACGAGCTCCTCTCCCTCGTCCTCGGCAGGAACGGCGTCCGCCCCGCGATCGAGGTGGCGCGCGATCTGCTCCTCGAGCACGGATCGCTCCGCCGCCTCGCCACGCGCGCGCCGCGCGAGCTCATGGACCGGAAGGGCGTCGGCGGCCTCCAGGCCGCGCGGCTGGGCGCGCTCTTCGGGCTCTCGCGCCGGCTCATGTGCGAGCGGATGCGCCATGGCATGCTGTTCATGAACCCGCGCCAGATCTTCGACCACTACCACGGCGTGCTGCGCGACAAGAAACGCGAGATGTTCCTCGTCGTGCTGCTCGACGCGCGCCACCGGGTGCTCGGCGAGGAGATCGTCTCCGAGGGGTCGCTCACGACGTCGATCGTCCACCCGCGCGAGGTCTTCCTCCCGGCGGTGCGCGAGTCGGCCGGCGCGGTCGTGCTCGTGCACAACCACCCGTCCGGCGACCCGCGCCCCTCCGACGAGGACGTCGCGGTCACGCGCCGCCTCGTCCACGCCGCGGAGCTGCTCGGGATCCGCGTGCTCGACCACGTGATCGTCGGCGACGGCGTCTACGCGAGCTTCAAGGAGACGGGCCTGATGTAGGGCCTCTCCGCCGCGCGTTCCTGCGCCCCCCCGCGGCGCGTGGCCTATCCGAGGCGCGCGATGGCGCGGCGCACGAGCTTCGACTCCGCGATCGTCCAGACCGACGAGACGCACATGTAGAGCGCGAGCGCCGCGGCATAGTTGTAGAGCATGAAGAAGAAGACGTAGGGCATGAACTTCATCATCTTCATCTGCATCTTGACCTGCGGGTCGTCGGTGGACCCGGGCGCCGGCGCGAGCTTCTGCTGGAGCACCCAGAGCACGAGCATGAGGATCGGCAGCAGGTTGAACCAGTCCGGGAGGAATCCGATGCCGAACGTCGGCAGCGGGAAGAGATGGTCCGGCATCGCGAGGTCGTCGACCCAGAGGAACGTCTGGTGCCGCAGCGCGAACTCGACGCGCAGCGCCTGGAAGAGCGCATACCAGATCGGGATCTGGAGGAAGATCGTGAGGCAGCCGAGGGGGAGTCCCACCCCATGCTCCTTCATCACCTTCATCCGCTCCGCGTTCATCCGCTGCGGGTCCTTTCCGTGCTTCTTCTGGATCTCGTCGAGCAGCGGCTTGATCTTCTGGATGCGCTTGCCGTAGCGCTGCATCGAGAGCTGGGTCTTGTAGGAGACGGGGAAGAGCAGCGCACGCACGATCACGGTCATGAGCATGATGGCGATGCCGAAGGAGCCGACGAGGCCCTCCAGCGCCTTCATGAGCCACATGAGCGCGCGGCCGATCGAGCCGAAGAAGCCGAAGTTCACGCTGCCGCCGATCTCGAGCTCCCGGAGCGCGGAGGTCTCGTTGGGCCCCGCGTAGAGACGGAACGACTGCGTCGCGCGGCCCCCCTCGAGCGGCAGCGCGAGCCCCACGCGCCCGAGCATGCCGTCGCGCGTCGGCGGCTTGCCGTCGGCGCGCGGCTGCGGCCGGTCGAGCTGGATCCACTTCCCGAGCGCGCTCGTCACCGCGTTCCTCGCGTCCTCCGACACGAGCGCGCAGACGAAGTAGGTTCCGCGCGTGCCGATGGCCCGGAAGGTGCCGCGGCGCTCCTCGGGATAGGTCTGCTCGAGGATCTCCTTCTGGAGGCTCTCGATCGTCTCGGTCTCGTCGTCGCCGTTGCGGTCGAGCACGAACACGGCGGGCGGCTCCGCGCCGATGATCCCGCGGTAGCTGTCGACGATGTAGCTTCCCGCGGGCCCGATCAGGCCGGCGAGGACCTGGGAGGCGGCGGCGCCCGGCGCCGCCTCGATCCCGATCTCCACGCCGAGGTCGTAGCGGTCCTTCCCGGGCAGGCTCACCCGCTTCGAGAACTTCCACCCGTCGGGGGCCGTGATCGTGAAGAGGATCGAGCGCCCGTCCCCCGAAGGCGCCATGTCCCAGATCTCGTGGGCGAGGTCGGTGCCGTGGCCCTCCGCGACGAGGGTGAGCGCGCGCTCGCCCTCGGGCGTGCCGGCGTTGAGGATCGGGATCCATGTCGCCTCGGACGGGGCCTCGCCCGCGACGGTCGAGAAGGCCTTGAGCCACATCTCGCGGATCGCCGCGCCGCGGTCGGTGAAGACGACCCGGAACGTCTCGTCCTCGAGCACGTGGATCCGGCCCGGCCGGGTCTGGGACGACGGGAACGACGCCGCCGCCTCGGCCTGCGGCGTCCAGCGGAGCGTGAAGCTCCCCTCGAACGAGCCGTCCTTCGCCACGAGCTCCATCCAGGTCTCCGCCTCGTCGGTCTCGCCGACGTCCTCGCGGTCGGCCCTGTAGACGTCGACGAAGAGCTTCGAGACCGGCGGAAGGTCGCTGAGCGCGAGGCAGAAGGCGCGGCCGAAGAGGCCGAACCGCGCGACGCGGTCCGCGGCGGCGAGCTCCTCGGTCGCCGCGTAGAGCCGCCCGCCCGCCGTCTCCCTCGCCTGCTTCAGCGACGCGAGCGACTGGATCCTCGGCTTCCCCCCCTGGAGCTCCGTGAAGGCGAACGGGGGCTCGCCGCCGTCGGCCGTGAGCTCGACGCCGGAGGCGCCGGTGAGGACGAGGAAGTTGTCGTCCGCGGGAACCCCCTGCGCCTTGATGTCGAGCACGAGGCCCTTGCCGTCCTCGGCGAAGCGGACCGTCCGCTCGATCCGGAGCTTGTCGTTCTCGTGGACGTACTTGCGGCCGACCGGCACGTCCTCGGGCGTCCAGGCCGCCTCGGGGATCCGCTTCGCCTTCTCGGTCCGCCCGAGGAAGAGGTGGAAGGGACGCCGGTCCGCGGGCACGGGCCGCATCACCGGCGCGCCCCCGACCGTGATCGCCGCGACCGATCCGTCCGGCCCGAGCACGACTTCGGTGCCGGTGGCCTCGTGCTTGAGGACCGGGGCCTCCCCCGGCGCCGCATCCGGCCGCTCCACGGGGATGCCCTTCTTCGCCGGCGGCGGCGAGAAGCAGCTCCGCGTCACCATGATGATCGCGAAGAAGACGAGGACGAACGTGAGGATCTGGCGTCCCATGGGAAAGGGAAAAGACTAACCGAAGGGGGCGGGAATCGGCCCCGCGCGGGCGGGGATCCGGGGGGGGCGGGGGGGCGTCGGGGGGCGCGCCGCCCTACCTTCCGACGGCGAGGCGGTCCGCGAGGTAGTTCGGGAGCCGCTCCTCCGCGTAGATCTTCTCCATCGTCTTCTTGAAGTCGTAGTCGAGACGGTGGAAGCGGATCCGCTTCCCGTCGTACGTGACGTAGGAGGCGCGCGGGTCGCCGTCGCGGGGCTGGCCGACCGCGCCGACGTTGATCAGCGCCTTCCGGCCGTCCTCGAGCGTGTACTCCTGCCCGATCGTCTTCGGGTCGATGTAGCGCAGTTCCTGCGTGTAGACGCCCGGGATGTGCGAGTGGCCGATGAAGCAGACCCGCTGGAAACGGGAGAAGATCTCCTGGAGCTTCTCGCGGTTCTTCTTGCAGTCGTCCGGCGTCACGTACTCCTTCGTCGGGTCGCGCGGGGACGCGTGGACGAACATGGCGTCCTCGGTCTCGATGATCTGCTCCATCACGCCGAGGAAGTTCCAGAGGTCGTAGTTCTCCTCCTTCGGCCGGTCGGAGCGGTTCAGCTGGTCGCGCGTCCAGTCGATCGCCTCGCGCGCCTTCGGGTTGAAGTCCTCGCCGTAGTAGAGGACCGCCTCCTCGTGGTTTCCCATGAGGACCATCTTGCAGTCCATGAGGAGCCGGAGGCACTCCCGCGGATTCGGGCCGTACCCGATGATGTCGCCGAGGCAGACGACGTCCTTGATCATCCGCTTCCTGATGTCCGCGAGGACGACCTCAAGAGCCTCGAGGTTCGCGTGGATGTCCGAGATAATCGCGATCTGCGCCAACGAGGCTACTCCGAGCCGCCCGGGCCCGCCCTGCTGCCACCGTGAAGTGGGCTCAGTATGCGAGCGGGAGGAAGCGGCGTCAAGGAGGCGCTGCCCCCGTGGCCCCCTCGGATTGACGCACAACGGGTAGCGTGCTAGCGTGCCGCGATGCCCTTATCCTGTGTCCGCGAGGGGGAGCGGGGTACGCCATGAAGTGCCCCTTCTGCAAGGCGGACCACAGCCGGGTGGTCGATTCGCGCGCCAGCGCCGACGGATTCGCCATCCGCCGGCGCCGGGAGTGCCTCTCCTGCAGCCGCCGCTACACGAGCTACGAGCGGATCGAGGAGTCCCCCCTCCGGGTGGTCAAGAAGGACGGCCGGCGGGAGCCCTTCGACCGCCGGAAGATCCTGATGGGCCTCCTGAAGGCGTGCGAAAAAAGACCCGTGAGCATGGATACCCTCGAAGAGATCGTCTCCCGTATCGAGCATCATGTGACGGACCAGTTCGAGCGGGAGGTCCCGAGCAAGTTCATCGGGCGGCAGGTCATGCGCGAGCTGCGCAAGGTCGATCCGGTCGCCTACGTGCGCTTCGCCTCGGTCTACCGCGACTTCAAGGACGTCGCAGAGTTCGTGGAAGAGATCCAGCCCATGCTCAAGGAGTCGAGCCGCGGAGGCGCCGAGCCGCCGCCGCCGCCGAAAAAGAAGAAGTGATCGGCCGCATCACGCGGGTCCGGAAGCGCGATGGACGCCTCGTCGACTTCGACGAGACGAAGATCGCCGACGCCATCCACAAGGCGGGCTGCGCCGTGGGGCGCGACGACCGCTTCCTCGCCGAGGAGCTGGCGGGCGTCGTCACCCTCTTCCTCGAGAAGCGCTTCAAGGGAACCGTGCCCGGGATCGAGGAGATCCAGGACATGGTCGAGAAGGTCCTGATCGAGACCGGCCACGCGAAGATGGCGAAGGCCTACATCCTCTACCGCGAGCGGCGGGCGCGCGCGCGGGAGCAGGTGAGCGTGCATGGGGGGGGGCCGGGGGGACCCTTGGTCGGCAACCCGGGCAAGGCGCGCGTCTCGCCCTGGTCGAAGGCGCGGATCGCGGAGGCGCTCGTCCGCGAGGCGGACCTCGACGAGAAGGTCGCCTCGAAGGTCGCCGCGAGCGTCGAGGCGAAGGTCTTCGGACGGGGCGTGACGCGGATCACCACGTCGGTCATCCGCGCGCTCGTCGAGGCGGAGCTCTTCGAGCGCGGGTATCCCGACCGCGTCGGCCGGCAGGCGCTCGTCGGGCTGCCGCGCTACGACATCGACCGGCTCCTCCGCGGCGGCAAGGAGGGCGGGTGGCGCGCCTTGGGCCCGCAGGACCTGAAGCGCACGGTGGCGGAGGCCGTCCTCGGGCAGTACGCGCTCTCGGAGATCTACAGCGCGGAGGTCGCGGACGCGCACCTCGAGGGACGCCTCCACATCCTCGACGCGGCGAATCCGTTCGAGTGGGTGGGCGCCGCCGCGCCGCTTCCGGCGCGGGACGACGCGGAGGCGTGGGCGGAGGCCGTGCCGGCGCACGTCGGGCCCCTGGCCCCGGTCGTCACCCGCGACCTCACGCTCACGGGCGTCGTCCCCGGCCGGTGCCCGTGGGCCGCGGCCCCCGGCGCCGCATCCGCCGCGGCGCGCCGCCTGCTCGGCCACAGCGGGCTCCGCGCCCTCGACCGGCGCGGCGGGCGGTTCCGCCTCGCCCTCGCGTTTCCGGCGCTGCCCGAGGAGGAGGGGGCGCTCCAGCTCGGCGAGAGCCTCGTGCGGGAGCACTGGGCGCGGTTCCGGGCGGGGAGCCTCGACGGACTTCCGGATCTCGTGGTCCACGCGTCGGAGTCGGGCGCGCTCGCCCCCTCCTCCCGCCGGACCCTTCTCCCCCTTGTCGCCGCGGCGGCCGAGACCGGGCGCCTGCTGCTCGTCCTCGACCGGGGCGAGCCCGCCCTCGTGACCCCCTGGTACCGGCTCTCGGCGCCGGACCCCTCGGAGGGGGTCGCGCTGCCGGTCGCGGGCGCGGTCGCGGTCAACGTGGCGGCGCTCATGGGCGACGGCGAGGCGCAGCTGGTCGAGGCACTGGAGCCGCTGGTCGCGCTCGCGGTCAAGGCGCTGCGGCAGAAGCGCAGCTTCATGAGCGCGCTCTCGGCCGACCCGTCCGGGCCGCTCTACCGCGTCGCCGCGGGGGCGCGCCCGCTCGTCGGCCCGCAGGGGGCGGATCTCGTCCACCTCGTCGGGATCCGGGCGCTGGCGCACCGCATCGAGGCCGACCCGGCCGCGGCGGCGAGGCTCGCGGGACGCCTGCGCTCGTACGCCGCCGTGCGGGTCGCCGAGGAGGGGCGCGCGGTGCGGCTCCGGGTGCTCGCGGCCCCCGACCGGGACGGCGAGGCGGCGAGCCGCTTCTTCGCCGGGAAGGAGGCGGAGCCCGACGCCGAGCCCCTCGCCCTGCCGCGGGAGGCGGCGTTCCCGGCCGTGGAGCCGCTCTTCGAGCCCCTCACGGGCACGCTCGTCCTCCGCTTCCCGCGGGAGCAGGCCCCCCCGCCGGAGGCGCTCTACGACGCCGTTCGCGCGCTTGCGCGCGACCCCCGCATCGGGGCGATCCGTTTCGCCCCGTGGCCGGACCGCTCCGTGCGCCCCGGGCGGGCCGATTTATAAAGGGAAGGAACCGCCGCCGAAGGCCCTCATGCGCATCAAGAAACTCATCCTGCACGGCTTCAAGAGCTTTGCGGACCGCACGGAGTTCGAGTTCAAGGAAGGGATCACCGCGATCGTCGGCCCGAACGGCTGCGGCAAGAGCAACGTCGTCGACGCGATCAAGTGGGTCCTCGGCGAGCAGAAGCCGACGAGCCTCCGCGGCAAGGAGATGAGCGACGTCATCTTCTCGGGCACGAGCTCGCGCAAGGGGCTCGGCGTGGCGGAGGTCTCGCTCGTCTTCGACAACAGCGCGAAGACGCTCGCGATCGAGTACGAGGAGGTGGTCGTCACGCGCCGCCTCTACCGGTCGGGCGAGAGCGAGTACCTCCTCAACGGCAACCCGGTCCGCCTGCGCGACGTGCGCGAGCTGATGATGGACTCGGGCGGCGGGCCGGGCTCCGTGAGCGTCATGGAGCAGGGCAACATCGACCGGCTCCTCCGCGCCGACCCGGTCGAGCGCCGGGGCGTGTTCGAGGAGGCGGCGGGCATCTCGAAGTACCGGGCGCGGCGCGTCGAGACCGAGCGGAAGCTCGAGAAGACCGCCGAGAACCTCGCCCGGCTGAAGGACATCCTCGCCGAGAACGAGACGCGCGAGCGGAGCCTGAAGATCCAGGCGAGCAAGGCGCGCCGCTGGCAGGAGCTCACGGACGAGCTCAAGCGGAAGCGCGTCACGGGCGCCCTGGCCCGCTATGGCGAGCTGCGCCGGCGCCGCGAGGCGGCGCAGGAGGAGCTGCGCGCGGTCGAGGAGGCGGAATCGGCGGCGCGGACGGCGCTCGCGGAGGCGATGCAGTCGACCGAGGAGCGCCGGAAGGAGCTCGACCTCCTGCGCGAGCGCGTGACGAAGGGCGAGGCCGAGATGGCCTCGCTCGTCGGCGAGCAGCGCGCGTCGGAGGAGAAGGAGGCGGCGCGCGGGCGCGAGGCCGCCGATCTCCTGGACCGCGCGGGCCGCGCGGAGCGGACGCGCGCGGAGGCGGAGAAGCGGGGCGCGGAGCTCTCCCTGGAGCATGCGTCCGCCTTCGCGGAGCACGAGGGCGCCGCGGCCGAGGAGGCGCGCCGCGCCGGGGAGCTCGCCGCCGCGGAGGCGCTTTGCGCCGAGGCGGAGGCGCGCGTGGAGGCCGTGCGCCGCGAGCGCGACGTGCTCGACCTCGAGCGCACCGAGGCCTACGCGAAGGAGACGACCGCGAGGAACGCGCTCGTGTCGTGCGAGGCGGAGCTGAAGTCGCTCGCGCAGCGTCACGAGCGGCTGCAGCGCCGCGTCGAGGACGCGGGCAAGGAGCTGCGATCGCTCGAGGAGACGCAGAAGGCGAGGGGGCTCGCGCTCAAGGGCGTCGAGGACCGCCTGCGCGCGCTCGAGGACCGCTCGGCGACCGCCGAGGAGGAGGCGAAGCGCTCGCGCGCCGAGGCGGAGGAGGCGGCGGCCGACGCCTCGCGGCTCGCGAACGAGGCCGCGGCCCTCCTCGCAAGGCGCGACCTCCTGCGCGGCCTCGTCGAGAAGGGCGAGGGGCTCTCGGCGGGCACGCGCGCGCTCCTCGAAGGCGGGTTGGAGGGGGTCCGGGGGACCGTCGCCGACCTCGCGGGCTACGCCGGGGAGGCGGCCGCGGCGCTCGACCAGGCGCTCGGCGAGCTCGCCGGCGCGGTGGTCGTCGACACGACGGAGCAGGCGATCGCCTGCCTCCGGTGGCTCAAGGAGGGCGGAAGGGGCCGCGCCCGCATCCTGCCCCTGGACCGCGTGCGCGAGGCGCCGCTCCCGAGCCGCTTCGACGGGATCGAGACCGCGGCGAAGGGGCTCCTGGGCGCGCTCCTCGCGCGCACCGTGATCGCGGAGTCGATCGACGCGGCGCTCGAGACCGGCTCCGGCTGGCGCGTCGTCGTCCTCTCCGGCGAGGAGATCGAGCCCAGCGGCGCGATCGTCGGGGGCACCGGCGACGCGGGGCAGGGGCTCGTCCGCCGGAACACGGAGCTGAAGGAGGTGCTGGAGGAGGTCGCGCGCGCCGAGGGCGAGCGCGAGGCCGCCGCGAAAAGGCTCGCCGAGGCGCGCGCGCGCGGCGCGCAGTGGGAGGCGAGGTTCGAGGAGCTGCGGCCGCTCCTCCGCGACGCGCGCGCGGAGCTTCGCGAGGCGAGCGAGGCGACGGCGAAGGCCGCCGAGGCCGCGGCCGCCCGTGCCCAGGAGATGGGGCTCGAGGAGGCGGAGCAGGAGGACGTCGAGGTCGCGATCGCGGACGCGGGCAAGCGCCGCGAGGCCGCCGCCGCGGCGCTGGAGGGCGCCGTGCGCGCGCGGGAGGAGCTGGAGAAGGGCGCCGAGGGGCTCCGCGAGCGCGTCCGGGGCGTCGCCCTCGAGCGCGAGGCGGCGGCGCAGAGGCTCACGGAGGCCAAGGTCGACCTCGCCCGCTTCAAGGAGAAGGCCGCGTCGACGGCGCAGCGCGTGCGGGCGCTCGAGGACGCGGTCGAGGCGGCGCGCCGGGAGGCGCGGGGAGCGGACGAGGAGGCGCGGTCGTGCGCCCTTCGCCGCGCCGAGTGCCTCGACGAGCAGGAGGCGCTCCGGAGGCTCTCGAAGGAGCGCGAGAAGACGCTTTCGCGCCTCGGCCAGGACGTCGAGGCGCTCCGCGTCTCGGCGAGCGAGCTGCAGCAGGGGCTCCAGCAGGGCGGCGAGAGGCTCCGCGATCTCCAGCGCCTCCACGAGGAGCGGCGCGGCGAGCTCGAGCGCCACCGGATGCGGGAGCAGGAGCTGAAGCTGCGCCTCGAGACGCTCCTCGACGAGGTGCGCCGCGATCACGGCCTCGAGCTCCTCACCCTCGAGCAGGGCGCGGAGGAGGCGGCCGCGGACCCGGAGAAGCTCGAGCAGGAGATCCGCGAGCTGCGCGAGAAGCTCGAGCGGCTCGGCAACGTCAACCACGAGGCGCTCGATGAGCTGAAGCAGGTCGAGGAGAAGCTCGCGTTCCTCCGGCGCGAGGAGAGCGACCTCGCCGCGGCCGAGAAGCAGCTCCGCGAGACCATCGAGAAGATCGACACGCTCTGCAAGGAGCGCTTCCTCGAGACGTTCGACAAGGTGAAGGAGATCTTCCAGGTCACGTTCCGGAAGCTCTTCGGCGGCGGGAAGGCGGATCTCTTCCTCGAGAACCCCGAGGACGTCCTCGGCTCGGGAGTCGAGATCCGCGTCCGCCCGCCGGGCAAGGAGCTGCGCACGATCTCGCTGCTGTCGGGCGGCGAGCGGTCGCTCGCGACCGTCGCGCTGCTCTTCTCCGTCTACCAGATCAAGCCGCCGCCGTTCTGCCTCCTCGACGAGGTGGACGCGGCGCTCGACGAGGCCAACAGCGTGCGCATGTGCGAGATGCTCAAGGAGTTCGCGCGCCGCGCGCAGTTCCTCGTCATCACGCACGCGCGATCGACCATGACGGCGGCGGACACGCTCTACGGCGTCACGATGCCGGAGGCGGGCGTAAGCCGCCACGTCGCGGTCCGGTTCGCGGACATCGAGGCGGGCCGCGTCGTCGGCCTGAACTGAGGTGGGCCCCGGCGGAGGGGAGGGGGCGCGGGGGAGGGACAGGACCCCGCCGCGCCGGCCGCTCCCGCCCAAGGGGTGGAGGGAGGCGGCGCGCCGCGCGACCGAGGGGACGAAGCCCCCCGGCAAGCCCGGTCCGCGGAGGAAGCCCCTGCCGCGCGCCGTCGCGATCCCCGCGCGGATCCTCTGGACGGTGGGCGGACTCGGCCTCATCCCCTTCGGGCCGGGCACCTTCGGCACGGTCGCGGGCGTCCTCATCGCGCTGTTCGCGATGGACCACCCGGGCCGCGACCAGGAGATCATCCTCGCCTTCGCGTGCGCCGTGACGGTGCTCGGCGCGCCGCTGGCGAGCCTCGCCGAGCGCGTCGAGGGGAAGGATCCCCGTACATTCGTATGGGACGAGGTGGCGGGGTACCTCGTGACGATGCTCGGCATGCCGCTCCGGGAGCACGCGTGGCTCTGCGTGGCGGGGGGGTTCTTCGCGTTCCGGATCTTCGACATCCTGAAGCCGTGGCCGATCCGGGCGATCGAGGAGAAGCCGGGCGGGATCGCGGTGATGGCGGACGACATCCTCGCGGGCCTCTACGCGAACGTCTCGCTCCGGCTGATCCTCCTCGCGCTGCCGTACTTCTGAGCTTCGCGCAGGTCGCCGGAGGCCGCGGATCGCGAGGTCAGGGAGGCGGCGCGATCAGAACCGGAGGCCTTGGGGGTCGGGGCGGAAGACGAGGGGGTTCCCCCCGGCCTCCCCGATTCTCTCCCGGAGCGAGCCGTCCGCCGCGTCGGGCGCGAGGATCACCATGCAGCCGCCGCCGCCGGCGCCGCAGACCTTCGCCGCGAGGGCGCCGGCGCCGCGCGCGGCGTCGGCGAGCGCGTCGAGTCGGGCGTTCGTGACCGCCGGCGAGAGGCGACGTCGCGCGTCCCACTCGTCGCGGAGCGCCGCGCCGACCGCTTCGAGGTCGCGCGCCTTCACCGCGTCGCGGAGCCGCGCCGCGCACTCCGCGATCCGGTGGAACGCATCGCGGGTGTTCCTGTCGCCATCGAAGAACCGCTTCACGGCCTCCCAGTTCGTGAGCCCGCTCGCGTGCTCCATCCGGGTGTCCACGAGGAGCAGGTGCGGCGCGAGGAACGAGGGGCCGTGCGCGATCGTCTCGACCTCGACGCCGCCCGGCACGGCGGTGAGCGCGTTGAGGCCGCCCTTCCACGCCGGGTAGTAGTCCTGGTATCCGGTCGGCGTCCGCAAGAGCGTCGTCTCCAGGTCCTGCACCACGCGCAGGTCGAGCGGACGGTCGCGGAGCCTGCCGAGCGCGCCCGCGAGCGCCACGGCGAGCGCGCTCGATCCCCCGAGCCCGGAGTGGGGCGGCGCGCGGGAGAGGAGGCGGACGGAGAGCCCTTTGCCGACGCCGTAGTAGGCGGAGAGCCGCGTGGCGATCCCGAGCCGCTCGTGCGTGATCCGTCCCGCGGGGAGGGAGACCTCCTCGCCCCGATCGTCCGATCGAACGGAGAGGAAGCCGTCGTCCGTCTCCGTGACCGTCGCCTCCGCCCGGAGGTCGATCGCGAGGTTCACGGTCACGGCGGGGCGGTCGAGCGAGAGGCAGAGCGGCCAGATGTCGATCGTGCCCCCGGCGAGGTCGATGCGCGTGGGGGCGGAGGCTCGGATCATGGGTCACAATATGGGCATGCACGGGGACACACATCCGTTCATCGGGCTCACCTCCTGGACCCGGCGCGTGCGGTCGGGCGTGAAGGACCGCTTCAACGAGTCCGTCCCGCGCGGCTATACCCAGGGGGTGGAGGCCGCGTCGGGGCTCCCGGTGCTCTTCCCGAACAGCGACAACCTCTCGCTGGCGCCGGAGTACGTGGCCCGGGTGGACGGACTCCTCCTGACCGGCGGGGACGACATCCACCCCCGGCACTACGGCGAGGCGCCCCACCCGAGGATCGACCTCGTGGACGAGCGGCGGGACGCGTTCGAGATCGCACTCCTCCGTGCGGCCCGCGAGCGCGGCATGCCGGTCCTCGGCATCTGCCGGGGGATCCAGCTCATCAACGTGGCCCTCGGGGGCGACCTCTACCAGGACATCCCCTCGCAGAAGGAGTCGTCCGTAGGACACGCGCAGAAGACGCTCCGGGAGGGGCCGTGGCACGAGATCGAGGTCCGTCCCGGCACGCGGCTTGCGGAGATCCTCGGGGAGACGAGGGCCGCCGTGAACTCCTACCACCACCAGGCCTGTCGCCGCGTGGCGAAAGGCCTCGCCGTGACCGCGACGACCGCCGACGGGATCGTCGAGGCCGTGGAGGATCCGGGCCACCCCTTCTTCGTCGCCGTCCAGTGGCACCCCGAGGTGCTCGAGGGCGGCGGGGCGGCCTCGTCGCAGAGGCTCTTCGCCGCGTTCGTCGCGGCCGCAAGGGAGTTCCGGCTCCTGTCGTCCAAGGGCAGGAGCGCGCGTCCGGCATGAATCGCAACCTGCTGCTCGTCGTGATGACGCTCTTCGGCGCGATCGCCGTCGGCGGGCTTCTCCTTGTCACCGGCGGGAAGGAGGACACCCGCACCGCGCGCGCGGATCGGGATGCGGACAAGGGGGGGGCGCGGGGGGGGATGCCGGCGAAGGATGTCCCGAAGGGGATCCAGCACGTCACGCCGGAGCAGGCCCGGCGCGGCGCCGGGAAGGTGCCGCCGATGATCGTCGAGCCCGGCCTCCGCGAGCCCTTCGACAGCCCCGAGATGATCGAGGCCCGCGAGCGCTACGCGGGCCGGATCGAGGAGCTCGTCGAGGGGATGACCGACGGAAAGCTCCGTCCGGACGAGCGGATGGCGATGGCGCGCGAGCTCCAGGAGCTCCTCCGGAAGATGGGGCACCGCGTGACGCCGGCGGTCCGCGAGCGGCTGCTCCAGATGCTCGGCTCGGCCCAGCCGGCGTGGAAGGACGCGATCGCGGGCGCGATCGGGTCGCTCGACGGGGACACCGATACGGCGAAGGCGCTCCTCGAGATGCTCCGGAACACGCCGGACGACGTCCACACCCGCCGCGGCATCTACTCCGCGCTCGGCATGATGAACGTGCCGGAGGTGACGCCGGCGCTCCTCGCGATGCTCGGCGAGGGGCTCCAGGACGAGCCCCTGATCATCCGCACGATCGGGCAGGTCGCGCGGCCCGACGAGCTCGAGCAGCTCTTCCTGCGCCTCGACAAGCCCCTCATCCCGGCGTCGAGGACCGAGATCGAGCGCGTGCTCCAGGAGCGCGGCCGGATCCCCGGCCTCATGGAGAAGGTCGCGACGGGGCTCGACGGGGCGGACCCCCAGAAGCGTCGTTCGCTGCTCCGGATCCTCCAGGCGTCGAACGAGCCCAAGCACGCCGAGATGGTGCGCGAGCTCCTGAAGACCGAGTCCGACTCGGAGAGCCGCGCGATCGCGATCCAGGCGCTCGGCAAGTTCGGCGACGTGGACTCGGGGAAGATGCTCCTGGACATCGTCCAGACCGGCTCGCCCGAGGACCAGAACCGCGCGATCAACGCGATCCACTCGATCAAGGAGCGCGACACGGTCGCGATGCTCGCGGAGGGCTTCGGCGGCCTCGGCACCGAAGGGCGGGTCGCGGTCATGGGCGCCGTCTCCCGGATCCCGGCGCCGACCGAGGAGATGACGAAGGTCGCGCAGGAACGGGGGCTCCAGGACGCCGAGCTCCGCGTCCGGACCTCGGCCGCCCGGGCCCTCGGGCAGCGCGGGCGGGACGACGGCGTCGAGGCGCTCGTCGCCTACATCGAGCGGAGCGGACACCGGTCCGAATGGAGCACGGCGTTCGTCGCGCTCGAGAGGATCCACACGGCCAAGGCGGCCGCCGCTGCCATCCGGGTCCTCCGCGTCGTTCCCAATGATCGGGAGCGCGCCCGCCTGGAGGAACGCTTCCGGAAGATCATCGACGAGAGCCGCTAGACGTGCGCGCCTTGCCCGCCCTCCTGCTCCTCGCGGCCGCGGCGAGGGCCGACCTCGTCCAGCAGGTCCAGCGCGCCTTCCGTGCCGAAGGACCCGCGGAGCGCCTCGTGGGGCTCGAGCAGGCCGGGGCCGCGGCCGGCGGCGCGGACGAGAAGGAGCGGAACCGGGCGGCGGCCGAGGTGGAGAAGGCGCTCAAGGGGGAAGATGTCCCGCTCGTCCGGAAGGCAGCCTGCGACCTCCTCCTCCGGCTTCGCACGGGGCGGTCCCTCGACCGGCTCGTGGTCGCGGCCTTGGACCCGAGCGAGGAGGTGCGGGCGCACGTCCAGGCGATCGTCAAGGACCACGCCGACCCCGTGCTCCACGACACGATCGTCCGGGCCCTCCGGGAGGACGCGTCCTGGCGGATGCGGGCGGCGATGGTCGACCTCCTGCTCGCCGGAGCCCGCGCGCGGGCGAGGGGCCCGCTCCTCGACGCCCTCTCGGACGAGCACCCGGCCGTCGTCGCCCGCGCCGCGGAGGCGCTCTACCGGCTCACGGGGCAGCCGCTCGGCACGGACCGCGAGAAGTGGGCCGCGTGGTTCGCGAAGGAGGCGCCCCCGCAGAAGGAGGGGGAGCGCCGCACGACGGCCGAGGACCGGAAAGTGACGCTCCACGGGGGGCCCGTGCGGGGCATCTGCCCCGCGCTCTACACGATCCCGGTGGTGGAGAAGCGGGTGATCTTCGTCGTCGACATGTCGAGCAGCATGCACAAGGCTTCGCGCTCCGAGCACTTCCAGGAGCTGAAGCGCGCGCTCTTCTCGCTGCCCTCCGACGTGGAGTTCAACATCCTCTGCTTCGACCAGCGCCGCTTCTTCTTCACGGAGGCGAAGTCGCTCGTCGCGGCGACGACGGACGCGAAGGCCGCGGCGGAGCGCTGGGTGAACGATCTCCCCGCGGGGGAGAAGACCGACGTCAACGGCGCCGTCATGACGGGCCTCGCGATGCTCAACAAGGCGCTGGAGGACGACCCGGACGCGAAGGCCGAGCTCTTCCTCCTCACGGACGGGCGCGAGACGGCGGCCACGACCGCCAAGTCGGCGGTCGAGCGCCAGTTCGAGAAGCTCCCCGAGGGCCGCTGCCGCGTCCACGTGATCGCGCTCGGGCGCGCCGGGACGCCCGCGCTGAAGACGCTCGCCGACCGGAGCCAGGGCCGCTACGTTGAGGCCCCCGCGCGGTAGTCTCGCCGGCTGTGTCCCCGAGAGAGCGTTCAGGGCCTCGGCCGCCGTGGAGGGCGGCCTGCCCCGCCGAGGCCCCTGGGCGGAAGCGGGCCCCCTCTCGTCGCGGTCCCGCGTCTGGCCGATCTTTCTCAGAGGGGCTCAACCCCCGGGCATGCAAGCAGGCGGTGGTGTGTCTTCGTCCTGGGCCAGCGGGAGCTGCCATTTGCTCCCGGGCCGCGTATTCAGGGGCGGGGGGCGAAGAAGCTTCCCCGAGAAGTGCGAGATGGAAGAGGCCGGGGGGGCCGTCACTGGCCCCGCCGGCCTCGACCGTTAGATGGAGAACGTAATGGTCACGAAGTCGGAACTCGTCGATGTGATCCGGTCGGCCAGCAACCCGGAGGAGTTCCGGGAGCTGAACTGGACAGGGACGTTCGGGCAGTACCTGGACATCGTCCTCCGCCACCCGGAGATCCTGCGGAGCGCGCACCAGCGGCTCTACGACATGATCCTCTCCTTCGGGACGGAGGAGACGACCGTCCACAAGGAGAAGGTCACCCGCTACAAGTTCTTCTCCGACCCGCTCGGCCATGGCCGGGACGCGATCTTCGGCCTCGAGAAGACGCTCGCCGGGCTCGTCGACCACTTCAAGTCGGCGGCCTACGGCTACGGCACCGAGCGCCGCGTGCTCCTGCTCCACGGTCCCGTCGGGTCCTCGAAGTCGACGATCGTGCGGCTCCTGAAGCGCGGCATCGAGCACTACAGCCGCACCCGCGAGGGCGCGCTCTACACCTTCGCGTGGAAGGTCGAGGAGAACGGCCACGAGGTGGTGATCCCCGACCCGATGCACGACGAGCCGCTGCGCCTGCTCCCGGAGGAGGCGCGCAACCGGATCATCTCGCGGCTCAACGCGCAGCGGAAGGGCGCGTACCAGATCCGCGTCGTCGGCGAGCCGAGCCCCGTCTCGCGCTACTACATGAACGAGCTCCTGAAGAAGTACGACGGCGACATCGACAAGGTGCTCGAGCACGTGGTCGTGAGGCGCCTCGTCCTCTCGGAGCGCGATCGCATCGGCATCGGCACCTTCCAGCCGAAGGACGAGAAGAACCAGGACTCGACGGAGCTGACGGGCGACGTCAACTACCGGAAGCTCGCCGAGTTCGGCAGCGAGTCCGACCCGCGCGCCTTCAACTTCGACGGCGAGTTCAACGTCGCGAACCGGGGGCTCATCGAGTTCATCGAGGTGCTGAAGCTCGACGTCGCCTTCCTCTACGACCTCCTCGGCGCGTCGCAGGAGCACAGCATCAAGCCGAAGAAGTTCGCCCAGACCTCGATCGACGAGGTGATCATCGGGCACACGAACGAGCCCGAGTACAGGAAGCTCATGAGCAACGAGCTCATGGAGGCGTTCCGCGACCGCACGGTGAAGATCGACGTGCCCTACAACCTCCGGCTCGACAACGAGATCCGGATCTACGAGAAGGACTTCAACCAGAACCGCGTCAGCAAGCACATCGCCCCGCACACGCTCGAGGTCGCCTCGATGTGGGCGATCCTCACGCGACTGAAGCCGACCAAGAAGGGCGACCTCTCGCTGATGGACAAGCTGAAGCTCTACAACGGGAAGTCGCTCGAGCGCTACACGGAGGAGAACATCCGGGAGCTCCGCGAGGAGAACGCGCGCGAGGGCCTCGACGGCATCAGCCCGCGCTACATCCAGGACAAGGTCAGCAACGCGCTCGTGCGCCCCTACTCCACGACCTGCGTCAACCCGTTCATGGTGCTGCACGAGCTCGAGGCGGGCCTCGACCACCACTCGCTCATCACGAGCGAGGACACCCGCAAGCAGTACCGCGACCTCCTCGCCGTGGCGAAGGAGGAGTACGCCGAGATCGTGAAGAACGAGGTGCAGCGCGCGATCGCCGCGGACGAGGTCCAGATCCAGCGCCTCTGCGCGAACTACATCGACAACGTGAAGGCGTACACGCAGAAGGAGAAGGTCCGGAACGTGTACACGAACCAGGAGGAGGAGCCGGACGAGCGGCTCATGCGCTCGATCGAGGAGAAGATCGACGTGCGCGAGAGCGCGAAGGACGACTTCCGCCGCGAGATCATGAACTACATCGGCGCGCTCGCCGTCGAGGGCAAGCAGTTCGAGTACCGGATGAACCCGCGGCTCCAGCGCGCCCTCGAGAAGAAGCTCTTCGAGGACCAGAAGGACTCGATCAAGCTGACGAGCCTCGTCAGCTCCGTCGTCGACCGCGAGACGCAGGAGAAGATCGACGTCATCAAGGCGCGGCTCATCAAGAACTACGGCTACAACGAGGAGAGCGCGACGGACGCGCTCAACTTCGTGGCGAGCATCTTCGCCCGCGGCGACGTCAAGTCGAAGGGCTAGCGGAACGGGATGTCGCAAGGGACCGAGTGGGCCGCCATGGTGCAGAAGATCGACCTCGATCACACGCGCTTCCGCGCGATCGTGAAGGGCGCCATCCGGAAGGACCTCCGGAAGCACGTGGCGAACGGCTCGCTCATCGCGCGGCGGGGGGCGGAGACGGTCTCGATCCCGATGCCGCAGATCCACCTGCCGCGGTTCCGGTTCGGCTCGAACCAGGGGGGCGGCGTCGGCCAGGGCGAGGGCCAGGTCGGCGAGCCGCTCGGCCCGGGCGAGCAGGCGGACGGGAAGGGGGAGGCCGGCGAGCAGGGCGGCGAGCACGCCCTCGAGGTGGAGGTGAGCCTCGAGGAGCTCGCGAAGATCCTCGGCGAGGAGCTCGCGCTCCCGAGGATCCAGCCCAAGGGGAAGCGGCAGATCACCACGCAGGTGAACCGGTACACGGGGCTCCGCCGCGTGGGACCGGCGTCCCTCCGCCACGTGAAGCGCACCTTCAAGCGCGCGCTCAAGCGCGAGATCGCGTCCGGCCGCTTCGGGCCCGCGGGCGGCATCGTCGTGCCGTATCCCGACGACATGCGCTACCGCAGCTGGGAGCCGAAGCTCCAGCCGCAGTCGAACGCGGTGATCGTGTACATGATGGACGTGTCCGGGAGCATGGGCGACGAGCAGAAGGAGATCGTGCGCATCGAGGCGTTCTGGATCGACACGTGGCTGAAGAGCCAGTACCGCCACATCGAGACGCGGTACGTCGTCCACGACGCCGAGGCGAAGGAGGTGGACGAGCACACGTTCTTCCACCTGCGGGAGTCGGGCGGGACGAAGATCTCGTCGGCGTACGACCTCTGCAACAAGATCATCGACCGCGACTACCCGCCGGCGGAGTGGAACATCTACCCCTTCCACTTCAGCGACGGCGACAACTGGTCGGGCGGCGACACGTCGCGCTGCCTCGAGCTCCTCAAGGACCAGCTGCTGCCGAAGGTGAACGTGTTCTGCTACGGCCAGGTGCGTTCCACGTACGGGTCGGGGCAGTTCAAGAACGACCTCGACAGCTCCTTCCGCGACGACGACCGCGTGATCACGTCCGAGGTCCCGGACAAGGACGGGATCGTGGACTCGATCAAGCAGTTCCTGGGGACGGGACGATGAGCCTGCCGGCCGAGCTCGCCGAACTCCAGAGGCGGGTCCGCGAGGTCGCCGCCTCGTATCGCCTCGACTTCTTCGAGACGGTCTTCGAGCTCGTCGACTGGCAGCAGATGAACACCGTCGCCGCCTACGACGGGTTCCCGATCCGCTACCCGCACTGGCGGTTCGGGATGGCCTACGACCAGATCTCGAAGAGCTACGGCTGGGGGTTCAGCAAGATCTACGAGCTCGTCATCAACAACGACCCCTGCTACGCCTACCTGCTCAAGGGGAACGCGTTCGTCGACCAGAAGCTCGTGATGGCGCACGTGTACGCGCACTGCGACTTCTTCAAGAACAACCTCTGGTTCGCGCCGACCAACCGCCACATGATCGACGAGCTCGCGAGCCACGCCTCGCGGATCCAGCGGCACGTGTCGCGCGAGGGGCCGGACGAGGTGGAGGCGTTCCTCGACTCCTGCCTCTGCCTCGAGAACCTGATCGACATCTACGCGCCCTACGCGCCGCCGAGGCGGCGTCCCCGCGAGGAGGAGGGGAAGGGGTCCGAGGGGAAGGGGATCGTCCGGTTCCAGGCGAAGCCCTACATGGAGTCCTTCATCAACCCCCCGGAGTTCATCGAGGGGCAGAAGAGGGCGATCGAGGAGGCGAGGAAGCGCGCGCCGCACTTCCCCGAGCGGCCGGAGCGCGACGTGCTCTGGTTCCTGCTCGAGCACGCGCCGCTCCGCGACTGGCAGCGCGACGTGCTCGCGATGATCCGCGAGGAGGCCTACTACTTCGCGCCGCAGCGCCTGACGAAGGTCGCGAACGAAGGGTGGGCTTGCCTGCGAGGCGACGCGCGGGTGCCGACCGACCGCGGTCTCCTCACCATTCGCGAGATCGTCGAGGAACGGATCACCGGCGAGGTGAACGACGGCGCCGACCGTCGCCGGATCGCCGACTGGGCCCGGTTCGAGGACCGCGAGACGGTGCGGCTCACGACCCGCCGGGGCTACGAAGTCGAGGGCTCGACAACCCACCGGGTCCAACTTGCCGACGGCGCCTGGCGGCGGCTCGACGAGCTCGTCACCGGCGACCGCGTCCGCCTCGCAATCGGCACGGACCTATGGGCGCGGGACCGAGTCCGGCTCGACTGGCGGCCGCCCGAGCGGTTCACGCTTGAAGCCGCAGCTGAGAAGGCCGGCGTCAACGTGAGCACCGTCCTGCGTCACGAGCAGGGTCTGTTCGTGAGCAGGAGCGGGGCACGAATCGAACCGCTCCTCGCGCCCGATCTCGCCGCGAGGGGGCCGCTCTTCGGCAATCGCTCACCGCTTCGTACCCCGCGCGTGATGGACGAGCGGCTGGCATCCTTCCTCGGCTATCTGCTCTCCGACGGCAACGTCAGCGAGGTCAAGCGCGTGGTCTCCCTGACTACGGGCGACGAAGAGCAGGCCGCGGACTTCGCATCGCTCGCAGAGGACCTCTTCGGGCTCGAGCCGCGCACGCAGCGCCAGGGGAACCGGATCCGGGTGCATCTCTATTCACGCCACCTGATCGACTTCCTCCGCCATCTCGGCCTCCCCGCGGGGTTCGCAGTCGGGCGCAAGACGGTGCCGGAGGCAATCCTGCGTTCCCCCAGGAGCGTCGTCGCGGCGTTCCTCCGCTCGTACTTCGACGGGGACGGTTACGCGGGCCCGGCCGGCGTGATCCTGATCACCAAGAGCGACGAGCTCGCGCGCCTCGTCCACGTGCTCCTCGCGAACTTCGGGGTGATCTCGAGCAGACGCCGCCAGCGTGCGGATGGTTGCTGGCGGATCCACGTCGCGGGCGCCGCGGTCCGCACCTTCGGCGAGGAAGTGAACTTCGGCCTCGCCCGCAAGCGCGAAGCGCTGCGCCGCTACGTCGATGGCCACTGCTGGCTCCTCGACCAGCCGGCCGAGGACGAGGTGGTCTCTCTCGATCGCGGACGCGCGGACGTCTACGACATGACGGTCGAGGGGACCCACCGGTACGCGGCCGAGGGGCTCGTCCACCACAACAGCTACTGGCATTCGCGGATGATGACCGAGAAGCTCCTCGATTCCTCGGAGGTCGTGGATTTCGCCGAACGCCACGCGGGCGCGATGGCGACGCAGCCGGGGCAGGTCAACCCCTACAAGCTCGGCATCGAGCTCTACCGCGACATCGAGGAGCGCTGGGACAAGGGGCAGTTCGGCAAGGAGTACGAGGAGTGCGACGACCGGGACGTCAAGCGCCAGTGGGACACGGGCCTCCGGCAGGGCCGCGAGAAGATCTTCGAGGTGAGGCGCATCTACAACGACGTCACGTTCGTGGACGAGTTCCTGACGCGGGAGTTCTGCGAGCGCCAGAAGCTCTACACCTACGAGTTCAACCCGAAGACGGGCCGCCAGGAGATCGCGAGCCGCGACTGGAGGCTCGTGAAGGACCGCCTCCTGCGCAGCCTCGCGAACGGCGGCCAGCCGATCATCGAGGTGACGGACGGCAACTTCCGGAACCGCGGCGAGGTCGTCCTTTCCCACCGCCACGACGGGCAGGATCTCGACCTCGCGCAGGCGAAGGAGACGCTCCGCCACCTCTACCGCCTCTGGACGCGCCCCGTCCACATCGAGACGCTGGTCGAGAGCCGCCCCCGCCGCCTCTCCTACGACGGCGAGACCCACGAGATCAACGATCTCTAGCGGCGCCCCCGGAGCCCCCTGATAATCCTCCCCGTGATCGAGTACGTCACGGCAGGGGAGTCGCACGGCGCGGGGCTCGTCGCGATCGTCACGGGCCTTCCCGCGGGGCTCCGGATCGACCGCGCGTTCCTTGACGCCATGCTCGCGAGGCGGCAGGCCGGCTACGGCCGGTCGGAGCGCCAGAAGCTCGAGCGCGATCGCGCGGTCACGCTCTCCGGCGTGCGGAAGGGGATGGCCACCGGGAACCCGATCACGCTCCGGGTCCGGAACCGCGCGCGCACGCTCTCGAAGCTCCCCGCCGTCACGCGCCCGCGGCCCGGCCACGCCGACCTCGCCGGCGTCCTCAAGTTCGGCCACGGCGCCGACGCGCGCGACGTGCTCGAGCGCTCCTCCGCCCGCGAGACCGCCGTCCGGACCGCGGTGGGGGGGCTCTGCGCGCTGCTGCTGCGCGAGCTCGGCGTGACGGTCACGGGCCACGTCGTCCGGCTCGGGCCTGTCCGGTTCGCGGCGGGGCCGCTCGACCGGGCGGCGCGCGACGCGTCGCCGTTCCACTCGCTCGACCCCAAGGGGGACGCGAAGGCGAAGCGCGCGGTCGACGCCGCGGCGCGCGACGGCGACACGCTCGGCGGCGTGATCGAGGTGGTGGCGACCGGCGTGCCGCCGGGCCTCGGGTCGAACGCGCAGGCGGCGATGCGGCTCGACGCGCGCCTCGGGGCGTCGCTCCTCGGGATCCCCGCGATCAAGGGCGTCGAGATCGGCCTCGGGTTCGGGGCGGCCGCGCGCCGCGGCTCGCAGGTGCATGACCGGATCCGCGAGGGGAGGGACGGCCGGATCGTGCGGCCGACGAACCGCGCGGGCGGGATCGAGGGCGGGATGACGAACGGCGAGCCCGTCGTCGTCCGCGCGGCGATGAAGCCCCTCTCGACGCTCCGCCGGGCGCTGGAGTCGGTGGATCTCGAGCGGGGCGGCCGGAAGGACGCGCACTTCGAGCGGAGCGACGTGACGGCGGTGCCTGCGGCGGCGATCGTCTGCGAGGCGTCGGTTGCGATCGTGCTCGCGCAGGCGCTCGCGGAGAAGCTCGGCGGCGACTCGCTCGCCGAGATGCGCCGGAACTACGAGGGCTACGTGGCCCAGCTCGCGCCCCGTTGGACTGCCGTTTAACCTTGTCACTCGTCCGGAATGGCCGGGAGGGGCTCGTTTTCCCGGCGGTGGTCCGTGATCTTCCACGCAACGCGGAGCTTCAACCCCTTCCGCTCCTGCTCCGTCAGCAACCCGCGCCGCACCAGCGCACCGACGAGCGCTGCGTGGAAGACAGCGAGCCTCGCGCGGCGTTCCGCGACCTCCTTCAGGTACGTCTCCGCGTCGCTCCAGTAGAGGGTCCACTGCGTGACTGGTTGCAGCCGCACCTCCCTGGGGCCACCTGGGAGAAGGTCAGCGACACAGCCAAGGCGCAAGCTGGCGTCGTCGATGCAGGGCGGAAAAACGAGAAGATCCACGCCGTCACCGCGGATCTCTTCCCGCCGGTAGTAGATCCGGTACGTCCCACCTCCGACGAGCACGTCGCCTCTCTGCGGCTTGTCCGTGAGCGTGTACCGGACGAAAGGAGGCCAACCCGGTCTCAGGACGCGGTGGGCGCGAACGACAGGAGCCGGCGGCGGGCCGCCGGCTCCGCCACCGACACCGATCGCCATGTTCGGGCTCGGCAGCACGGACACCATGCAGGTCACGACGAGTCCGTCCAGCAGGCGCGAGGCGACGCCGGGTTGACGGGCGCCGGCCAGCACGGCCGCGATCGCCATCCGGTGGAGCGGCGCCGCCTCGCCGTCCGTCAGCCGCAGCATGGCCTCGCGGTTCGCGGCCGGATCCTTCGCCAGCAGGACGACCACCTGATCCGGGTAGGTGTCGAACAGCGGCTCCAGGATGCGAGCCGGCACGTCGGCATCCGCCCGGATCAGCGCGTCAAGCAGCCACGGGCGTGCGTCCTCCTCGGGAGCCCGGGGCTCCGCCACGAGGAGGCGGATGAAGCGCGCGATCGTCTCGGCGGTCGCGTGCCTTGCGGAAGCTTCTGCCGCGACCGACCTCGCGTCCTCGACTTCCTGGGCTGCCGCCGACCGGAGGAGCAAGCCGAGCACAAGGAGACACCACCGCGGTCCACCCATGTCGGCACCGTAGCACAGGAGGTGCCGCACTGCTTGACCGGAGTGACGGGGGTGACGGCCGGCGAGGCGACATGCTCGGGCACCTCGCCCTCTTCTGCGTCTCAGCGCTCCTGCCGTGACCCGTCGAGGGCGGCGTGGACGGGGGCGGCCACGGTCGCGCGGACGCGCTCGCGCAGCGTGTCGAGGTCCTTCCGCGTGAGCCCCGTCACGTCCACCGTCTCGTGCACGTGGACGTGGACCGTCGCGGGCCGGAGCAGCCTCGACAGCTTGTTCTGCCAGCGGAACGAGCCCACGATGGAGACCGGCGTGATCGGCGCCTGCAGCTGGATCGCCATCCGGAACACTCCGTCCTCGAACTCGCCCACGCGCCCGTCGAGGGTGCGGCTCCCCTCCGGGAAGACCATCAGGCAGGTTCCCGCCGCGATCGCCTCGCCCGCGAGCCGGTAGGTCTTCTTGAGCCCGGACGGCGTGCGCGCGTCCGGCACCGGCACGTTGCCGAACCGCTTCATGAGCCAGCCGTAGACCGGGATCCTGAAGTGCGACTCGAGCTCGAGGCCGCGGAACTTCCTCGGGACCGCCGAGTAGAGGACGAACGGGTCGAAGATGTTCACGTGGTTGCTGACGAAAAAGCCGGTGACGCGGGGGTCGAAGCCCTCGGGGACGTGCGCGACGAGCCGCGCGCCCGCGAGGCGGACGATGTTCTTGCAGCCGAGGAGCAGGAGCGGCTCGACCCTTTGCCAGCCGAGGATCGCGGCGAGCAGGAGCACGAGCGGCACGACGACGCAGAAGTGGAGGATGCTCACCGTCCAGAGCACCGTGCTCCTGAGCACGAGCCAGCCGCCCTTCATGCGAGGACGTCGACCCTCCCGGGCAGCACCTCGAGGGAGCGGCAGTGGAGATGAAGCACCTCTCCGTCGATCATGACACCCACCGGCCCCGGGAGATCGAAATCGACGCGGTGCACGCCCCGGCGCGAGGCGCCGGGCAACCGCACGTAGGTTCCGTCGAAGAGGCGCGGGAGCCGGCGCACGATCGACAGCCGTCCGAGGGGGCCGAGCCGCACGAACTCCATGAGCCCGTCGTCCGGGCGCGCGTCCGGCGCGATCATCATCTTCCCGCCCGTGAAGCGGCTGTTCGCGAAGACGAGCATGAGGCAGGGATCCCGCTCCCACGCCTCCGCGCCGTCCGCGCGGAGCGGGAGGACGTGGCGCGGGCGGCGCGCGAGGCACGAGAGGACGCCGAGGACGTAGCCCATGGGCCCCGCCCACTTGAATCGCCGGTTCGTCGCCTCGCCGACGTCCGCCGGGAACCCGAGGGCGACGAGGTTGATCGAGTAGACATCGCCCCCCGCGTGCCGGACCCGGACCACGTCGCACGGCCGCGTCCGGCCCGAGGCGATGCGCTCGAACGGGTCGCCCTCGAAGTCGCGCAGGAAGGAGTTCCCGGTCCCGAGCGGCAGGAAGCCGAGGGTCGCGCGGTCCCCCTCGGACCCCTCCCATCGGAGGCCGTTGACCACTTCGAACCCGGTGCCGTCGCCCCCGACCGAGAGGAAACGGCGGACGCCGCGCCCGTACGCCTCCCGCACGATCTCGACCGCGTGGCCCGGCCGCTCCGTCCGCGCCACCTCGAACGCGACGCCCGCCTTCCGGAGCCTCGCGAGAGCCTCGTCGGCCTTTCTCCCGCAGCGTCCGCCGCCGGCGTGCGGGTTGACGACAGCGAGCGCTACAGGAAGCGTCACAGGTCGACCACCGGCGCGCCCGCCGCCGCCCGGAGGTCGTCCGCGAGCGCGTCGCGCTTGATCTTCAGCGACGCGGTCCGCGGGAAGTCCTTCTCCCACGGGATGTAGGCATGCACGCGCTTGTAGTCCGGGAGCTTCCGGTTGCGCGCCTGCAGGTCGGCGAGCCACTCCCGGCCGTCCGGCCGCACGACGACGAGGAGCTGCTCCTTCCGGTCGTCGCGGATCACGTGGCCCGCGAAGACGCAGAACTCCTTCACCGGCACTCCGTCGAAGACGTTCTCGATGTCCTCCGGGTACACGTTCTTCCCGCCCGCGGTCACGATCATGTTCTTCTTGCGTCCGAAGAGGCACAGGTGCCCGGAAGGCTCGAGCCGGCCGAGGTCGCCCGTCCGGAGCCAGCCGCCCTCGATCGTCTGCGCGGTCAGCTCGGGGTCGTCGAGATACCCCGCCATCACCGTCGGTCCCCTGACGCACACCTCGCCGATCCCGTCCGGGCCCGCGTCGGCGATCCGCACCTCGGTGCCCTCGAGCGGACGGCCGACGGTGTCCGGGCGGTAGTCCTCGAAGTCGTTGAGGGTGACGACCGTGCCCGCCTCGGTCAAGCCGTAGCCGTTCGCGACCTGGATCCCCAGGTCGTAGAAGAAGCGGAGCATCTTCGGGTCGGTGAAGGCGCCGCCGGCGAAGAATGCCTTGAGCGCGCCCCCGAACCCCCTGTGCACCGGGCGCAGGAGCCTCTTCGAGAGGCCGAGATGCGGGCGACGCCTCGTGAGGACGCGGTTCAACCACCGGAGCGCGGAAAGGAGGGGGCGGCGGGGGCCGGAGAGCGCCTTGAACTTCTCCTCGAGGCCCGCCTGGAGGTTCCGGAGGAGCATCGGCACGAGCGCCGCATAGGCGATCCGGTAGCGCGGGAAGGCGTCGCGGACGAACTCGGGGCGGAGCGTCCGCAGGTGGACGACCGTCGCGCCGCACGCGTAGGGGCCGAGGAACCCGCACATGAAGTCGATCGCGTGGTTCGTGGGGAGGATCGAGAGGTAGCGGTCGCCGCGCTCGAAGCGGAACTTCTCGAGCAGCGCCTTCAGCTGCGACAGGTAGTTGCCGTGGGTGAGCATGCACCCCTTCGGCCGGCCGCCGGTTCCCGAGGAGTAGACGATGCAGGCGACGTCGGTGCGGGCGCGCTCCGCGAGCGGCGGCTCCTCGCCCTCGCACTCCTCGAACCGCGCGGCGCCCCGGAGATCGAAGCCCGGCGGCGCCTCGGTGACGATCGCGCGGCCGTCGTAGGCGAGCTTCCGGTACAGGTGATGCTCGACGAAGAGCGTGTCCGCGCCCGCGTGCTTCAGGAGCGTCGCGTGCTCCTCGGGCGAGAGCTTCGGGTCGAGCGGCACGACCGTCGCGCCGACGTGCAGCGCGGCGGCGGCGGCCAAGTGCCACTTCGACTGGTTCGTCATGAGGATCGCGACGCGGCGGGCGCCGCCCGCGGCGAGCGCGCCCGCGAGCCTGCCGCGCGCCGCGCGCACCTCTGCGTAGGTGAGGCGGCAGCGCTCGCGGTCGCGGTCGGCCTCGATGAGGCAGAGGTCGTCCCCGAACCGGTCCAAGGCCTCCCGGAGCATGCTCCCGAGCGAGGGGTGGCGGTCGAGGTCGATCACAGCCGGACGAAGATCCGCTCGGCGAGGGTCCTGAAGTCGCTCACGCCCTGGAGCTCGTAGTCGGGCAGCTCGACGCCGAAGTGGCGCTCGAGCCTCGTCAGGAGCTCGAGGGCCTGGAGGCTGTCGATCCCGAGCTTCTCGAAGATGTCGTCCTCGGGGCGGAGCGTCTTGCGGTCCGCCTTGAAGTGGGCGGCCGCGAGGTCGAGGAGCTCGCTCTCGGTCTGTTCTTGCGTGCGCATGTCGTTGAGGTGTGCCAGGCACCTATCAATGAGAACCTGGTATTCATCGATTCGTGTCAGGCTCCGTACATCCATCAGGTTACCGCACGGGTCGCGTTCGCCCGCCGAGGGCTGTCGGTCAGGGGTTCTTCCGCCGGTACGCCTCCATGAATGCCGTCGGGTCCGGGATCTCCTCCTCGATCGTGACGAGCCCCTCGATCAGGTGGATGACCGCGATCGGGATCCCGATGACCGTCATGCAGAGGATCACGACGAGCAGGCGGCTGCCCAGGAACTCGTGGCGGGTGATCTTGCCCATGCCGCGCCTCCCGTTCATTGAATCGTGTCAGGCTCCGTACAACGAATCACGGGAGGTAGGGCATCGGGCCCTTGTCCTCCACGAACTTCCGGAGCGCGTCCTGCACCACCGGGCGCTCGAAGAGCTCGAGGAAGAGCTCCATCTCCTTCTCCAGCTCCGCCCGCGGGAACGGCTTCACGAACCTCTTCGCCGCCGCCGCCGTCGCCGGATCGAACTTCGCCATCTGCGCCGCGGTCGCGCGGGCCGCCCGGAGCGCCTGCCCCTCCGCGACCACCTGGCTCACGAGGCCCGCCTGGAGCGCCTTCTCCGCGTTGATCGAGCGGCCCGTGAAGAGGAGGTCGCGCACGAGCGAGTTCGGGACGTCCCGCTTCAGCCGCGGGATGCCCCCGAACCCCGGCACGAGCCCGAGCCGCAGCTCCGGGAAGGCGAACCGCGTCGACCGGTCGGCGACGATCAGGTCGCACGCGAGCGCGAGCTCGAGCCCGCCGCCGAAGACCGCGCCGTGGACCGCCGCGACCGTCGGCACCGGCGCCTCGTCGAGCCGGTTCAGGAACGCGTGGATGCGCCCCAGGAACTCCCGGACGCCCTTTCTCCGCTCGGCGGGCTTCATGCCCTTGCCGGCGTGATAGAGCTCGCGCAGATCCGCGCCCGCGCAGAACCCCTGCCGGAGCGAGCTATGGAGCACGACCGCGCGCGCCCCCCCGAGATCCACCTTCTCGAGCGCCCCGAGCATCTCGGTGCCGATCTCGTTCAAGGGCTCCCGGCAGAGCTCGATCTCGAGCACGCCCCCTTCGAGCTTCGTGCGGATCACCGGTACATCTCCTCGATGAGCGTCGCGTGCTTCGAGAGGATCGCGTCGCGGCGGAGCTTGCCGTTCGCGGTCAGGAGCCCCTCCTCGACCGTGAACGGCGGGCAGCGGCGGTAGGCCCGCACCTGCTTGTAGTGGGGGAGATCCCTGTTCGCGGCGGCGATCGCGAGGTCCGCGTTCCCCCGGTCCCCCGCCACGAGAAGCCCGAGGAACTTCCGCCCGTGGCCCACGAGCATCACCTGGCCGAGGTCCGAGAACCTCTCCTCGATCGGCTCCGGCGGCACGTTGTGGCCCGACGCGAGGACGATCACGTACTTCGCCCGGCCGACGATGCGCCAGCGCCCGGCCTCGTCCACGTCGCCGAGGTCCCCGGTCGCGAGCCACTCGCCCTGCGGCTCCCTCCCCCAGTACCCGGGGAACACGTTCGGCCCGCGGACGAGGATCTCGCCCTTCCCGTCCAGCTTCATCTCGCAGCCGTCGACCGCGCTGCCGACGCGGCCCGGCACGACCGAGCCCGGACGGTCCATCGTGCAGATGGCCGTCGTCTCGGTGAGGCCGTAGACCTGGAGCACGGGCAACCCGAGCATCATAAAGAACCGCTGCGTCTCCTCGGAGAGGGGCGCCGACCCGCAGATCAGCGCCCTGAGCGAGGGCGCGATCCTCCGCCGGACGAGCGGCGCGAGGAGTCTCCGGCCGAACGCCCGCCTCCAGAGCCACGCCTTCGGCCCCCGGGCCCCCCCCAGTTGCCGCTCGATCCCCGCGCGCATGCGCTCGAGGAGCAGCGGAACGTTGAGCATCCAGTGCGGATCCGCCGCGCGCATCTCCTCCTTCAGCTTCTCGAGATCGGTGCAGAAGACGAGCTCCGTCCCGCGCGCGAGGCAACTGAGCATGAGGATCCACGACCCCGCGAAGCAGCAGGGGAGGTAGTGGAAGACGCGCTCGTCCCGGGCCGGGCCGCCCATCACCTCCTCGACGCGGCCGAGCACGCGCGGGAGCATGAAATCGACGTTCCCGAGGTGGAAGACCGCTCCCTTGGGCTCGCCCGAGGTGCCGGACGTGTACACGATCCGCACCGGATCGGAGGGGGCGCGGGGGAGGGGCTCCTCGACCTTGCCGGCCTCGTTCGCCTCCTCGAAGAGGCAGCCGGAGCCGACCGCGTCGAGCCGCTCGCGCGTGTCGCAGAGGAGGAGCGCGGGCGTGCAGTCGGCGACCATCCGGAGGACGTCCTTCCCGGGCTGGCGGCCGTAGAACGGCACGGTGATCGCGCCCTCGCCCATGATCGCGAGATCGAGCGCCACCCAGCGCGCGCTGTTGTCGCCCCAGAGCGCCACGCGGTCCTTCGGCTTCACTCCCGCGTGGCGCAGGAACGCGCGGGCGGACGCGATCATCGCGAGGAGGTCGCGCGCGCGGACGGAGAGCGGGCCCTCGCGGACCGCGGCGCGGTCGCCGCCCTCGAGGAGGCTCGAGTGGATCCGCTCGAGGAAGTTCAACCGTAGCGCTCGACGAGGCCGTTGAGGCGCGGCGAGAGCGGCGGGAGGTACTCGCGCCAGCCGTGGACGCCCGTCCTTCCGGGGAACTCGGGGTAGAGCTTCCTGACGTTGTCCTCGAAGTAGACGCCCATCTTCGCCATTTCCTTCAGGTGGGCGACGACGGTCCGGCCGATGCCCTCCCGGACCCGTTCCGCGCCCTCGTGGAGGTCCTCGAGGGTCGCGAGGATCCTGCTCTCCAGCTCGGGATCGTCGCACTCGAGCGAGAGCTGCGGCTGGCCGCGCTGCCGCATCAGGTTGCGGATGCGCTCGTCCATCGTGACGCCGGCCGAGGCGACGAGCGCGGGCATCGTGGTCACGATGCCGTGGTAGCGCGAGGAGATCATGAGGTCGGCCTTGCGCGCGATGGAGACGAGCTCGTACATGTCGTAGTCGCTCGAGCTGAAGACCGGCGCGCCGCCGAGCTTCTCCGCGATCCGCCGGCACGCGCGCGCGTCGAGCTGCTCCATCGCGACCAGCACGGGGAAGACCTTCCGGCGCTCGCGGAACGCTTTCGTCGCGTTCGCGTAGGCGTCGAGGTAGCGCTCGTACGCGGCGTCGACCGAGGGGCCCGACTTGTGGAAGTAGATCGACCGGTAGTGGCTCTCCTTGTACGCGCCGAAGAGCCGGAGGAGCGCCTTCCCGACCGACGCCTTGACCGGCCACCAGAAGGGGTTGATGGGGCAGAGGACGAGGAGCGGCTCCCCCTTCCAGCCCGCCTTCCGGAGCTGCTCCTCCCCGTACTCGGGCGGATGGGGCTCGAAGGTCCACGCCGTGTCGGTGCCGAGCTCCGACGGCACGCCGAGGCTCCCGAGCAGCGCCCGCGACTCCTCGCTGCGCGTCACGACGAGCGTGTCCTTGCAGTAGCGCTTCACCATCCAGCGCGGGACGAGGTTCATGTGGCCGGCCTCGGCGCCGTAGGCGACGGAGACCTTGTTGTAGGCGGATGCGATGCCGAGCGCGCCGACCATCATCACCGTGAGCGCGTCCGCGAACTTGCTCTTGAACATCGACCCCTCGCATGCGATCACGCCGTCGTGCTTCGGCACCTCGCGGAAGAGGAAGGGGGGGAAGATGTCCTGGAGCTTCACGAGCTTCGCGCCGCCGAAGTACCCCTTCGTGAGCGCGAAGTCCTGGGAGATCACGGAGATCTCGACGTTGGCCGCGCCGAGGACGTGGCGGATCTGGTTCACCATGCCGTCCACGCGCACGTCGGAGCCGGTGTTCCGCGCGCCGTTGTAGCCGACGAAGAGCAGCTTCAGCGGCCGGCCCGGCTTCCAGCGATCTCCGCCGCCGAGGACGTACCGCAGCTTGCTCGCCTCGATGAGGGAGGTCATCCAGGCCTCGAGGACGAGGTCCATCATCGAGCCGTCTCCGCGGAAGAGAGGGGGTCCCGGGGGAGGTCCACGTAGGGGTACTCGAACTTGTGCGCGAGGCACCACTCGAGGAGCCGCGCGCAGTACGCCGGGAAGCGCGCGGGTTTCCGCCCGAGGGCGCTCACCACGCGCGAGTTGTCGAAGACCGTGTTGTAGGTGAGGTAGGGCATGAACACCTGGAGGCGCGCGGCCGCGCTCCCGACGCCCGTGCCGCGGAACCCCGCGAGGAAGCGCGCGGTGCCGGCGAAGGGCCTCTCTGCCCACGGCCAGAACCAGGGCGGCGACTTCCTTCGCGCGTCGGCGACCGCGGAGGTGACCTCCGCGTAGGTCGGCGCGTCCTCGCCCGCGGCGAGGTGGTAGATCGAGTGCGGCGCGGGCTCGCGCAGGTGGATCGTGGCGATCGCGTCCGCGACGTAGTCCACGGGCACGATGTCGATCCGGTCGTCCCGGCGGAGCGGGAGGAACGGGAGCCGCGCGAGGAAGACGAACGCCTTCGCCATGTCGAACTGCGTCGTCTCCGGGCGCCGGCTGTCGCCGAGGACGACGCTCGGCCGGAAGATCGTCCGCGGCACCTCGGGGAGGAGCCGCGTGATCATGTACTCGCAGAACTTCTTCGTCCGGGCGTAGGGGTCGTAGTCGTTCCGCTCCCAGTCGATCGCCGTGTCCTCCTTCACCACCTCGTCCTGGCGCTGCCCGGCGACGGCGACGGTCGAGACGTGGCTGATGCGGCGGAGGCCGTGGTCGTCCTGGGCGCGGCGCGCGAGCTCGATCAGGTGGAGCGTGCCGCGGAGGTTCGTGTTGAGGCAGGCGCGCTCCGACTTCCGGTTGAGCGAGGCGGCGATGTGGATGATCGAGTCGGTCTCCTTCGTGAGCCGCTCGAGGGCGCCCGCGTCGAGGCCGAATCCCGGGGCCGTGAGGTCCCCCTCGACCCCCTTGATCCGTCCGTCGCGGAGCGCCTTGCGGAACGCCGCCTCGTCGAGGTGGAGCTGGAGCGCGCGCCAGAGCCCCTCCTTCGACGCCTTGCGCGCGAGGAGCAGGAGCGGCTCCGGGGTCGCCTCGAGGAGCCGGGCGACCACGTAGCTGCCGATGTACCCCGTGCCGCCGGTCAGGAGGATGGCCACAGGACGGCCCCCCCTCCCGCAGCCCGGCCCCGAATCATCGGATGACCCAAGGCCCCGCCCTCCCCCGATCGCCCGCCTGCATCTCAACCCTCGATCGGGCGCCCCTCGATCAGCGGGTACGACCACTTCCGGAGCGCGGGGATGTGCGTCTCGATCCAGTACGTCGGCCAGTCGATCCCGGAGGCGTCGCAGCCGAACGCCTCCCGCTCCTCCGGCACGAGCGCCGCATCGAGCAGCGCGATGTTGTCGGCCTCGAACGCGTAGTCGTTGTCGTGGATGAAGGGCTCGTACAGCTCGACGATCTTCCCGACCTTCTCGAGGTTTCGCTCCGCGCGCTTCAGCACGAGGAGCGGGAGGACGCGGCGCAGCGCCCGGACGACCGCCAGCTGGCCCGGCGCGGAGAAGGCGCGGTAGCGGAAACGCGAGACCGGCAGCGCCTCGAACTCGGTGCGGAGCCATGCGTCGAACCCGGGGCGGCCCTGGTAGTAGCGGCGGTGCGCGAGGCAGGTGAGCTCGATCGACTGCGCGATCCCGAGCGGGTTCCGGACCGACGTCGCGATCTGGTAGCAGCGGTGGTGCGTCCGGCGGACGAGCGCCGCCGCGATGAGGTTCATCCCGCGCGTGACGAGGTCGACGGGGACGACGTCGAGGCGGAGCCCGTGCCGCGTCGGGAGCAGCCGGAAGGGCATCCCGAGCAGGTAGGTGAGCGGGGTGGACGTGTTCACGCCCTCGTTCCAGCCGCGGAACGGATCCTTGTCGGAGCTCTCGACGATCGACGGGCGCACGATCGCGATCGGAAGGTCGGCGCCGCGCGCGCAGAGCAGCGCCTCGGCGAGGCCCTTCGTGTAGGTGTAGGTGTTCGTCCAGCCGAAGCGGTTCGCGCGCTCCATGCCGAGGCGCGTGAGCTCCGCGCGGAGCCAGCGCTCGCGCGCCTTCCGCATCTGGACGTCGCTCATCTGCTTGCCCGAGTGGGGGCGGATGTTCGGGAAGAGGTCCGGCTTCTCCGACTCCCGCTCCTTCGCGGCGATGAGCAGGCGCAGCTCGCGCAGCTCGTCCTCGACGTCGAAGCCCCTGGTGCCCGCGGGGGTGAGGTCCTTCTCCGCGCGCTCGGGGATGCGGCCGGAACGCCGGCCCGCGACGTAGCAGGTCGAGAGGTGGAGGAGCGACGCGTGGTCGCAGCCCCGCAGGAACTCGACCGCGTGGATCGTCGAGTCCACGTTGCTCGCGAGCGAGAGGCGCACGTCGGGCATGAACTCGGTGAGCCCGCCCGAGTTGACGATCACGTCGAGCGACGCCTGGAGGCGGTCGCGCGTGGCGGCGTCGAGGCCGAGCCCCGGTTCGCACATGTCGCCCTCGACGACCTCGATCTTCTGGGTCACGACGTCCTGCGGGATCGTGCGGAGCACGGGGGACTCGGCGAGGAGCCGCTCGAACCGCGCCTTCGCGCTCGTGTTCCCGCGCCTGCGCACGAGGCAGAAGACCTTCCCGATCTCGGGGAGCGCGTTCAGCACGTTCGCGAGCCAGACCTTCCCGATGAAGCCCGTGACGCCGATCAGGAGCAACTGCCTGCCGCGGAGCGTCTCCCGGACCGAGAAGGGCGCGAGGATCCGGCCGTCCTCGAACACGACGATCGTCGGGCTCTTCCGGAGGGCGCCCGCGGTCGGCTGGACGACGGAGCCCTCGGGCAGGTGGCGGCCCCGCGAGGGGATGATCGGGTCGAGGAGCCGGCCCGTCGCCCTGCCGTCCCGGAACTCGAGCCGGTTGCAGAGGATCCGGTCGACGCCAAGGTGGCGGGCGATGGGCCGGACGACGTGGTCCAGCCAGCCGCTCACGAGTACCACGCGCTCGCCGGATGCGATCCGGGCCTTCAGCCGTTCGACCCGGGCGGCGTCGATGCGCGGCAGGAGCCAGCGCTCGAAGTACTCCTGGCCGAGGAAGTCGAGGCGGTCATGGCTGTAGCCCCGCATCGAGGCGAAGAGCGCCCGGATGCCGAGGTCGTCCCGGATCGCCGCGAGGAAGGGCATCGAAGAGGCCGAGATCGCGAACGAGGCGATCCGCCGGATCCGCTCTCCCCACCCCTGGGCGTTGCGGGCGAGGAACGCTGCCTGGCGCCCGACGTCGGCGGGCAGGAGGTGGCCGGGGCCCTCGAGCCTCACGAACGCCTCGGAGGCGTAGATCCGTCCCCGCCCGAACTCGATACCGGTCCGCATCTGGTTAAGCACTGGATTCTAGGCTTCGGCCGGGACCGCGCCTAGAACTGCCGGCGCCCCGCAACGCCGCGCGCGGCGGTCGAGGCGGGCCGGTTCGAGTGGCGCGCGGACCTCGCGTTCCGTACGTGCGTGCGCCACGGATCGGACAGGGTCCGCCGCGCGGCTTAGAATCGCGGCATCCTGCGCCGGCGTAGCTCAAGGGCAGAGCTCCGGTTTTGTAAACCGGGGGTTGTCGGTTCGAATCCGACCGCCGGCTCCATGCCTAAAGGGGTAGGCTGCCGGCTCCGGGCCCTAGGCCCGAGGCCGCATGCGGTGGGTCGGTGGCCGCCGCGGCCGGGAGGAGCGCATGAGCGAGCACGAGGAGATCCTCCGCCAAGTCCGCGCGAGGTTCGGCGCCGTCGCGCGGGACCCGAGCGCCGAGCGGCGCTTCGCCCTCGGACGGGCGAGCGCGCTCGCCCTCGGCTACGACCCGGAGGAGCTGGACGCGCTGCCGCCCGCCGCGGTGGACCGCTTCGCCGGCGTCGGGTGCCCGCTCTCGCTGGGCAGGATCCCGGAGGGGGCACGCGTCCTCGACCTCGGGTCGGGCGCCGGCATGGATGCGCTCCTCGCCGCCCGGCGCGGCGCCCGCGTCACCGGCGTGGACATGACGCGGGAGATGCTCCGGTTCGCAGCCGGGGCCGCTTGCGGCGCGGTCCGCTTCGTGCGGTCGCTCGCCGGGCGGCTGCCCTTCGCGGACGCGTCCTTCGACATGGCCATTTCGAACGGCGTCCTTAACCTCTGCCCGGACAAGGCCCGCGTGCTCGGGGAGCTCGCCCGCGTGCTGCGTCCGGGGGCGCCGCTCCTTGCCGCCGACATCCTTCTCGAGGACGACGTCGACGAGGCGATCGTGAGGCGCGTCGGCGCCTGGTCGGACTGAATCCTCGGCGCGGTGCCGGGAAGGGTCTTCCTGGCTCTCCTCGAGGCGGCGGGGTTCCGCGGAGCCTCCCCCTTCGAGCGCACGGGATACGAGACGTCGCCCTACACGTACGGCGCGGCATTCCGCGTCACTCGACGATCGTCGCCGCCTTGATCGTGTCGAGCTTCGGGAAGTTCTGCCGGAGGTACTCCTCGCCCTTGAAGTGGAGCTGCCCCTGGTCGGGCTCCTCGCCGTAGCCGGAGTAGAGCGCGTCCACGACCTCCATGCCCTTCGTGACCCGCCCGAAGGCCGGGAACCCCTGGCCGTCGAGATCGCGATTGTCCTTTAGGTTCACGAAGACCTGCGTCGACCGCGAGTCCTTTCCGCCCTTCGCGAACGAGAGGTACCCGCGCCGGTTCACCTCCTTCACCGGCTCGTCCTTGAACGTCGCGTTCCACCAGAGCCTGTTCACCCCGGGATCCCCCGACTTTCCGAACTGCGCGACGAACCGCGGCACCACGCGGAAGAAGCGGCAGCCGTCGAAGTAGCCGATACGCACGAGGTTCCAGAACCGGTCGGCGGCGAGCGGCGCCCAGTCGCGAAGGACCTCGACCTCGAACTCGCCGGCGGTCGTCTCGAACCGCACGACGTAGCGGCTGGGCGCGGTGCCGGTCGCGAGCGCGGGATCGAGGAGCGCCGGGTGGCGCGCGGCCTCGATCTCCCACACCAGGTCCTGGAGCGAGGCATCCGGATCGGCCTTCAGGGCCTCCCGCAGCGCGGGGAGCACGGGCTTCGCCGCGAACCCGAACCGCGCGAGCGTCGCCGCGGCCCGGGACCTGAGCGCGGGCCTCTCGAGCATCCTCGCCACCGCGGCGGCAACGGGGGGGGTCCGGGGGGCCATGGCCGCGAGCAGGTCGAGGGCGGCGGGGCGGTCCTTCATGGCCTCGGCGACGAGGGCCTCGACCGTCTTCGCGGAGAGGCTCCCCTGGGCCTCGGCCTCCCCGCGCCAGCTCCCGGGACCCCGGTCGAACTCGATCCCGGTCTCGAGGCCCGGGGTCCAAAACCGGGTTCCCTTGGCGCTTCCCGGGAGGATCACCTTGACCGTGGGGAGGGCCCACAGGGAGAGCCCGCACTGCCGGACGAGGAAATCGGCCGCATCCCCCATGCGCTCCTTGGGGATCGTGAGGTCGTAGCGCCCATCGACCCGCCTCCCGGCGAGGTCTTCGGGCGGATAGAGGTAGGTCACCCCGGTGGCGGCCTGGAGCGCCTCAACAAGGTCGGGAAGCTCCATCTCCGGCGCGACGAGGAGCTTGGCATCCTCCCCCGGCGCGGCGGCGGCGAGGAGGAGAAGGAGGGGCAGGGTTCGCATGGCTGTCTCCCGCTAGGCATATCATGATCCGCGGAATTCCCGCCCGGAACGGGGGGCGTTGCCGTCTCAAGTTTGACAGGCGGGGGAGGGGGCCTAGAATGCGCGTTTCGACCGAGTTCGTCGGACGGCCGGGGTCTCTACCCCGTCCCTAGTATTGAGCGGGTGTAGCTCAATGGTAGAGCTCCAGCCTTCCAAGCTGGCTACGTGGGTTCGATTCCCATCACCCGCTCCAGGAGTTCTTTCGGGCGCCCGGAGCCCGCACAAGTCGAAGATCGTGCTGCCGTAGCTCAGCGGTAGAGCACCTCCTTGGTAAGGAGGAGGTCACGGGTTCAAGCCCCGTCGGCAGCTCCACAAGCGTTCCCCGTCGCCGCGAGGGAGAAGGAAGACAAGGACATGGCCAAGGAAGTCTTTCAGCGGACCAAGCCCCACTGCAACATCGGCACGATCGGTCACATCGACCACGGCAAGACGACGTTGACGGCCGCGATCGTGCGGACCCTCGCGGGATCCGATGCGAAGGTCAAGTCGTATCACGAGATCGCGAAGGGCGGCACCGTCCGCGACGAGACGAAGGTCGTCACGATCTCCGTCGCGCACGTCGAGTACCTCTCCGACAAGCGGCACTACGCCCACGTCGACTGCCCCGGCCACGCGGACTACGTGAAGAACATGATCACGGGCGCCGCGCAGATGGACGGCGCGATCCTCGTCGTGGACGCGGGCGACGGTCCGATGCCCCAGACGCGCGAGCACATCCTTCTCGCCCGCCAGGTCGGCGTCCCGGCGATGGTGGTGTTCCTGAACAAGGTCGACCTCGTCGACGACCCGGAGCTCCTCGACCTCGTCGAGCTGGAGGTGCGCGAGCTCCTCACCGAGTACGAGTTCCCCGGCGACAAGATCCCGGTCGTCCGCGGCTCGGCCTTGAAGGCCCTGAAGGCCGACAAGCCGGGGCGCGAGAACCCGGACTCGAAGTGCATCTACGACCTGATGGACGCGGTCGACGCCTACATCCCGCAGCCGACCCGGGCGAAGGACAAGCCCTTCCTCATGTCGGTCGAGGACGTGTTCTCGATCAAGGGCCGCGGCACGGTGGCCACGGGCCGCATCGAGCGCGGCATCGTCAAGGTGCAGGAGAAGGTGCAGATCGTCGGCCTCCGGACGGAGCTCAAGGAGACCGTCGTCACGGGCGTCGAGATGTTCAACAAGACCCTCGACAGCGGCGAGGCGGGCGACAACGTCGGCCTCCTCCTGCGCGGCATCGAGAAGGACGAGATCGAGCGCGGCATGGTCATCGCGGCGCCCGGCTCCATCACGCCGCACACGAAGTTCGACGCCGAGGTGTACATCCTGACGAAGGAAGAGGGCGGCCGCCACAGCCCGTTCTTCGCCGGGTACCGCCCGCAGTTCTACTTCCGCACCACGGACGTGACGGGCAACGTCACGCTCCAGGGCGCGGAGATGTGCATGCCCGGCGACAACGTCCGCATGAATGTCGAGCTCATCACTCCGATCGCCATGGAGGAGGGCGTCCGGTTCGCGATCCGCGAGGGCGGCAAGACGATCGGCGCCGGCGTCGTGACCAAGGTCATTGCATAAGGGGCATCCACACACGGGCGTAGCTCAACTGGCAGAGCACCTGATTCCAAATCAGGGGGTTGTGGGTTCGATTCCTACCGCCCGTGCCACTCGTCATGGAACCGCAAAAGGCCGGTCAGGGCACTCTGACCCGACTCATCACCTGGACGGTGCTGATCCTCGCTGTCGCGCTGGGATGCAGGGAGCTGTACGCCTGGATCCAGAGCCCCAACGACCGGGCGCTGGTCCCGGGCGAGTGGTTCCGTCGTCTCCCGATCGTCTCCGCGCCGCTCTCGTGGAAGATGCTGCTCTGCATGGTCCTCGGCGTGGGCCTTCTCCTCTTCGTGCGCTGGACCATGCGGCGGCCCTCGATGAACACCACGCTCGTCGAGACCGAGCTCGAGATGAAGAAGATCTCCTGGCCCACCCGGCAGGAGTCGTTCAACGCCATGTGGGTCGTCGTCTTCGTGACCGTCGTGCTTACGGGCACGCTGGCGGCGTTCGACGGGGCGCTCCACCTTCTCCTGAGGTTCATCTTCTGACGATGGCGAAGCAGTGGTTCGTCCTTCGCGTGGCGAGCGGTCAGGAGGACCGCGTCCGCCGCGGTCTCGAGGCGCGCGTCAAGGCCAAGGGGATCGAGGAGCGCGTCCCGCGCATCCTCGTGCCCACCGAGACCGTCACGGAGATCAAGGGCGGGCGCAAGCGCACGATGAAGCGCAAGATCTACCCGGGCTACGTCATCGTCGAGATGGAGATGGACGAGCCGACGTGGTTCCTGATCCGCGAGACGCCCGGAGTCGGCGACTTCATCGGTGCCCACGGCAAGCCCGAGCCCATGGCGCAGGAAGAGGTCGAGAAGCTCATCGGCCAGGTCGAGAAGGAGACCGAGAAGCCCAAGATCAAGATCGGGTACCAGAAGGGCGACGCGGTCAAGATCAAGGAAGGCCCCTTCGAGAACTACGACGGCGTCGTCGACGAAGTGGACACGAAGAAGGGCACCGTCCGGGTCATCATCACGGTCTTCAACCGGCCGACTTCGGTCGAGCTCGGGTACTGGCAGGTAGAGGGGATCTGACATGGCGAAGGAGATGGTCGCGAAGGTCAAGCTGCAGTGCCCCGGCGGGCAGGCGACCCCGGCACCCCCGGTCGGTCCCGCGCTCGGCCAGCACGGCGTGAACATCGGCCAGTTCATCCAGCAGTTCAACGCCGCGACGGCGGGCACGCCCGGGCTGATCATTCCGGTCGAGATCTCGGTCTTCAACGACCGGTCGTTCACGTTCATCACGAAGTCCCCGCCGGCCGCCGTGCTGCTGAAGAAGGCGGCGGGGCTCGACACCGCGTCGAAGGAGCCGGGCCGCACGATGGTCGGCGCGGTCACGCGCGCGCAGGTGCGCGAGATCGCGGAGATGAAGAAGGCGGACCTGAGCGCGTCGACGACCGAGGCGGCCGAGCGGATCATCATGGGCACCGCCCGCTCGTGCGGGATCGAGGTGCGCGACTAGCCTCACGGAGGCGGAATCGTGGGAGTCCCTTCGGGGACGTTCGGACCACGGAGGAGCGAGGATGCGGAAAAGGAGCAAGCGCTACGAGAAGGCGGCGAAGCTCGTCGACCCCGACAAGCGGTACGCGGTCGCCGAGGCGGTGGACGTGCTTCGCAAGATGCCGGGCCCGAAGTTCGACGAGAGCGTCCGGCTCTGCGTGCGCCTCGGGATCGACGCGAAGAAGTCCGACCAGATCGTGCGCGGCGCGTACAGCCTGCCGCACGGGATCGGCAAGACGGTCCGCGTCGCCGTGTTCGCCGACGGCGAGCACGCCGAGGCGGCCAGGGCCGCGGGCGCGGACTTCGTCGGGGCACAGGACCTCGCCGACAAGGTCGCGAACGAGGGGTGGATGGACTTCGACGTCGCGATCGCCCACCCTTCGATGATGCGCGTGGTCGGCAAGCTCGGCAAGGTGCTCGGCCCGCAGGGCAAGATGCCTACTCCGAAGGCGGGCACGGTGGTCGATGCCGTGGCCCAGGCGGTGAAGGAGTTCAAGGCCGGCAAGATCGAGTTCCGGAACGACGCGGGCGGGAACCTGCAGGTGATCCTCGGCAAGAAGAGCTTCGAGGCGAAGAAGCTCGAGGAGAACATCAGCGCGTTCATCGACCACGTGCGCTCGCTCCGGCCGGCGACCGCGAAGGGCAATTTCATCGTCGGGGCCTACCTGTCGCCGAGCATGGGTCCCTCGATCTCGCTGCAGGTCGCGTAGGAGGGGGCGATGCCGAAGGAACTGAAGCGCATGATGGCCGAGGAGCTGAGGCGGGACCTCGAGGGGTCCCCGAACCTCCTCGTGATCGGCCTCAACCCGATGGACGCGGCGGCGACGTTCGATCTCCGGAGCAAGCTGCGCGCCAAGGGCGCGCGGCTCCGGGTGATCCACAACCGCACGTCCGGCCACGCCCTCGACGAGGCGAGGCGGCCGCTCGCGGACCTCTTCGAGCGGGCGACCGGCCTCACGCTGGTTCCCGGCGACGAGCCGGACATGGGGTCCGTCGCGAAAACGCTCGTCGAGGTCGCGAGGAAGAAGCAGATCGAGATCCGCGGCGGATTCGTGGAGGGGCAGGTCCTCGACAAGAGCGGCGTGGAGCTGCTCGCGAGGAGCCCCGACAAGAAGACGCTCAGGGCCATGATGTGCGGCGCCCTGCTCGGGCCGGCGCGCGGGATCGCGGGGGCGCTCAACGCCGTCACCGCGGGTCTCGCCCGCTGCCTGAACGCGCGGATCGAGAAGATGCCCGCGGAGGCCCCGGCCCCCGCGGCCCCCCCCGAAACCAAACCCGAAGGAACAGCTTAGGAGGATTCCCGTTCCGACGGGACTCCCCACGGAGGAATCGATGTCCGAGAACGTCCAGACGGTCGAGCTCGATGCGGAGCTCGAGAAGATCTTCGAGTCGCTCAATGCGCTCCCCATTTCCAAGGCGGCGAAGCTCGTCAAGGCGATGGAGGAGCGGTGGGGCGTCAGCGCGGCTGCGCCGGTCGCCGTGGTCGGCGGCGGCGGCGGCGGCGGCGCCCCGGCCGCGGAGGAGAAGGCGGAGAAGACCTCCTTCGACGTCATCCTCAAGGCCGCGGGCGACAAGAAGATCCAGGTGATCAAGGTCGTCCGCACCGTGACGGGCCTCGGCCTCAAGGAGGCGAAGGACCTCGTCGACGGCGCCCCCGGCAAGGTGAAGCAGGGGATCCCGAAGGAGGAGGCGGAGAAGGTCAAGAAGGAGCTCGAGGAGTCCGGCGCGACGGTCGAACTCGCCTGATGGGCGCTTCCCCCCGCGCCCCCCTACGTCCGTTTCCCGACGCCGTGAAGATGGTCCAGGAGGACCGAGAAACCCGGCGCAGCGAACCCGGTCCGTTCTTTGCCATCTCGTAAGAGAGACCGACCCACGATGGAAACCCTGCATTTCGGACGCAAGGACGAGTTCGTGCTTCCCGACCTCGTCGAGCTCCAGACCCGCTCGTACGAGGAGTTCCTCCAGGCCGAGGTCCCCTTCTCGGAGCGCGAGGACAAGGGGCTCGAGGCGATCATCCGCGAGGTCTTCCCGATCGAGTCCTACGACGGGACGATGAAGCTCCAGTACCTCGGGTACGAGCTCGGGGCCCCGCGCTACGTCCCCGACGAGTGCCGGCGGCTGCGCCTGACCTACGGTTCGCCCTTCAAGATCCGGGTCCGCCTCGACAAGGAGGAGCCGGTCGAGGAGGAGGTCTACCTCGGCGAGCTTCCCATCATGGTGGGGGGCGGCGAGTTCATCATCAACGGCACGGAGCGCGTGATCGTCACGCAGCTCCACCGCTCGCCGGGCATCGACTTCAGCATGGAGACCCACACCTCCGAGAAGAAGCTCCACAGCTGCTGGATCATCCCGGAGCGCGGGTCGTGGATCGAGCTCAACGTCTCCAAGAAGGACACGCTCCAGGTCCGCATCGACCAGTCAGGCAAGTTCCCGGCGACGAGCCTCCTCCGCGCGCTCGGCCAGGAGTACTCGACCAACGCCGACCTGATCCGCCTCTTCCACCCGACGTCGGTGGTGAAGCGCGGGACGCGCGGGTTCCTCCAGCGGATCTCGGGCCGCTACGCGGTCGAGGACGTCGTGGACGAGGCGACGGGCGAGATCCTCGTGCCCGCGGGCGACCCGATCTCGGAGCAGCACGCCGAGCTCATCCAGAAGGCGAACATCAAGCAGGTCGAGGTCATCGAGTCGCTCGAGGACCCGCTGCTCCTGAACACGCTCTCCGAGGACAGCACGACGAGCCACGAGGACGCCCTGCTGCGCCTCTACACGCGCCTCCGGCCGGGCAACCCGCCGCAGCTCGAGAAGGCGCGCGAGCTGTTCGCCGAGAAGTTCTTCGATCCGGGCCGGTACCGGCTCGGCCGCGTGGGGCGGTTCCGGCTCAACCGGAAGTTCGGCAAGAGCACCAGCGAGGACGTGCAGGTCCTCCAGAAGGAGGACCTCGTCGACGCGATCCGCTACATCCTCTCGCTCCGCGAGGGGAAGGGCGAGATCGACGACATCGACCACCTCGGCAACCGCCGCATCCGCTCGATCGCGGAGCTGGCGGGCGACGAGATCCGCAAGGGCTTCCTGAAGCTCCGGCGCACGGCGCAGGAGCGCATGAACATCGAGAACCGCGAGACGGTCACGCCCCGCTCCATCATCAACTCGAAGACGATCAGCTCGGCGATCGACTACTTCTTCGGGCGCGGCGAGCTGTCGCAGGTCGTCGACCAGACGAACCCGCTGTCGCAGCTCACGCACGAGCGGCGCCTCTCCGCGCTGGGGCCCGGCGGCCTCAACCGGAAGCGCGCGGGCTTCGAGGTGCGCGACGTCCACATCAGCCACTACGGCCGCATCTGCCCGATCGAGACGCCCGAGGGCACGAACATCGGCCTCATCTCCTCGCTCGCGATCTACGCGAAGAGCGACCCGTACGGCTTCCTCATCACGCCCTACCGCGTCGTGCGCAACGGGCGCGTGACCGAGGACGTCCAGTACCTGCGCGCGGACGAGGAGCGCGACCGGATCCTCGCGCCCGCGGACACGCCCGTCGCGCAGGACGGCAAGTTCAGGGACGAGACGATCCTCGCGCGGCGGAACGAGGACATGATCCTCGTCCCGGCGAAGGACATCGAGTTCATCGACGTGAGCCCGAAGCAGCTCGTCGGGGTGAGCGCCGCGCTGATCCCGTTCCTCGAGCACGATGACGCGAACCGCGCGCTCATGGGCTCGAACATGCAGCGTCAGGCGGTGCCGCTCGTGCGTACGGAGGTCCCGCTCGTCGCGACGGGGATGGAAGGCCCCGTGGCGCGCAACTCCGGCATGGTTCCGAAGGCGGTGGAGGAGGGGACCGTCGTCAAGGCGACCTCGACCGAGATCGTCGTCGAGAACGGGAACGCGCGCCGCACCTATCCGCTGCGCAAGTTCGTCGGCCTGAACGAGCGGACCTGCCTCAACCAGCGCCCGCTCGTCCGCGCGGGCGACCGGATCACGCCGGGGCAGGTGCTCGCGGACAGCGCCGGGACCTGCGGCGGCGAGCTCGCGCTCGGCAAGAACATCCTCGTCGCGTTCATGCCGTACGACGGCTACAACTTCGAGGACGCGGTGCTGATCTCGGAGCAGCTGCTCCGGGAGGACACCTACACCTCGATCCACGTCGAGGAGTTCGAGATCGAGATCCGCGAGACGAAGCTCGGCCGCGAGGAGTTCACGAACGACATCCCGAACGTCTCCGAGCGGGCGCTCAAGAACCTCGATGAGGACGGCATCGTCCGGATCGGCACCTTCGTGCGGCCGGGCGACATCCTGGTCGGCAAGGTCTCGCCGAAGTCGAAGAGCGAGCTCTCTCCCGAGGAGAAGCTGCTCCACGCGATCTTCGGCCGTGCGGGCGAGGACGTGAAGAACGACTCGCTCGAGGTCCCGAGCGGCGTCGAGGGGATCGTCATCGACGCGCAGAAGTTCAGCCGCAAGGTCAACCTCACCGAGGAGGAGCGGCAGGCGAACCTCCAGGAGATCAAGCGGCTCGAGCGGGAGTTCCTGACGCAGTACCAGGAGATCCTCGACGCGTGCATCCTCGAGATGACCGAGGGGCGCGAGAAGCCGCTGCGCGATCCGGAGACGCGGAAGGCGTTCTCGGTCGGCGCCGTGCTCTCGGCGATCGAGTTCAAGAAGATCCGCGACCGGCTGCGGGCCGAGGTGCTCGAGGAGCCGAAGTCGCGGACGCGGGAGAAGCGCCTGCGGTACCTCCGCGACGCGTTCCTGCGGATCGACACGTTCGAGGCCGTGAAGAACAAGCACGTCAACCGGCTGAGCCGCGGCGACGAGCTGCCGACGGGCGTGCTGGAGATGGTCAAGGTCTACGTCTCGACGAAGCGGAAGATCTCGGTCGGCGACAAGGTGGCGGGACGCCACGGCAACAAGGGCGTCATCAGCCGCATCCTGTCGATCGAGGACATGCCGTACCTCGAGGACGGGACGCCGGTCCAGATGGTGCTCAACCCGCTGGGCGTGCCCAGCCGCATGAACGTCGGCCAGATCCTCGAGACGCACCTCGGCTACGCCGCGAGGGCGCTCGGGTACCAGGTCGTGGCGCCGGTCTTCAGCGGAAGCCAGGAGTTGGACATCGAGAACCTCCTCGAGCGCGCCGGCCTGCCGAAGGACGGCAAGGTGACGCTCTACGACGGCCGGACGGGCGAGCCCCTGGAGCAGAAGGTGACCGTCGGCTACATGTACATGCTGAAGCTGCACCACCTGGTCGACGACAAGGTGCACGCGCGCGCGACCGGGCCCTACTCGCTCATCACGCAGCAGCCGCTCGGCGGCAAGGCGCGGTTCGGCGGCCAGCGGTTCGGGGAGATGGAGGTGTGGGCGCTCGAGGCCTACGGCGCCGCGAACATCCTCCAGGAGCTCCTGACCGTGAAGTCGGACGACGTGGACGGCCGCATGAAGATCTACGAGGCGATGGTCAAGGGCGAGAACATCCTCGAGGCCGGGACGCCGGTCTCCTTCGAGGTCCTGACCAACGAGATCAAGGGACTGGCCCTGAATCTCGAGCTGGTCAAGCAGGCGTTCTAGGGGGGGTGGCCATGGTCGAGACTCTCTACAACCGCATCAACGACTACAGCGCGGTCAAGATCCGCCTCGCCTCTCCCGAGGACATCCGCTCCTGGTCCTACGGCGAGGTCAAGAAGCCGGAGACGATCAACTACCGCACCTACCGCTCCGAGAAGGACGGCCTCTTCTGCGAGCGCATCTTCGGCCCGGAACGGGACTGGGAGTGCGCCTGCGGCAAGTACAAGGGCATCAAGCACAAGGGCATCATCTGCGACCGCTGCGGCGTGAAGGTGACGCACTCGCGCGTCCGCCGCAAGCGGATGGGGCACATCAGCCTCGCCGCGCCGGTCGTGCACATCTGGTTCTTCAAGGCGATGCCCTCGCGGCTCGGCACGCTCCTCGGGATGAAGACGAACGCGCTCGAGCGCGTCATCTACTTCCAGGACTACGTCGTCGTGGACCCGGGGAACACGCCCCTCAAGGAGCAGCAGCTCCTGACGGAGGAGCAGTACCGCGAGTGCCGTCTCAAGTACGGCGACTCCTTCAAGGCGGGCATGGGCGCCGAGGCGGTGCGCGACCTCCTGCGGCGCCTCGATCTCGACGCGGTCTCGGCCGAACTGCGGGGCGAGCTGACGACCACGAAGTCGCGGCAGCGCCAGAAGGACATCATCAAGCGGCTGAAGCTCGTCGATGCCGTCCGCGAGTCCGAGAACAAGGCCGAATGGATGGTGCTCGACGTCATCCCGGTGATCCCGCCGGACCTGCGGCCGCTCGTCCTCCTCGAGAGCGGCAACTTCGCGACGTCGGACCTGAACGACCTCTACCGGCGGCTCATCAACCGCAACAACCGCCTGAAGAAGCTCCTCGACCTCAACGCGCCGGAGGTCATCATCCGCAACGAGAAGCGGATGCTCCAGCAGTCCGTGGACGCGCTCTTCGACAACAACCGGTGCGTCCGCGCGGTGCTCGGGTCGTCGAACCGTCCGCTCAAGTCGCTCACCGACATGATCAAGGGCAAGCAGGGCCGGTTCCGCGAGAACCTGCTCGGCAAGCGCGTCGACTACAGCGCGCGCTCGGTGATCGTCGTCGGCCCCGACCTGAAGCTCTCCCAGTGCGGGCTCCCGAAGAAGATCGCGCTCGAGCTCTACCAGCCCTTCATCATCCGGCGCCTGAAGGAGATGGGGCTCGCGGACACCATCAAGAGCGCGAAGAAGATGCTCGAGCGGCGCGACGAGGAGGTCTACGACATCCTCGAGGAGGTCATCCTCGACCACCCGGTCCTCCTGAACCGCGCGCCGACGCTCCACCGCATGGGCATCCAGGCCTTCCAGCCCGTGCTCGTGGAAGGCAACGCGATCCGCATCCATCCGCTCGTGTGCACGGGCTTCAACGCCGACTTCGACGGCGACCAGATGGCGGTCCATCTGCCGCTCTCGTTCGAGGCGCAGATCGAGGCCAGCACGCTGATGCTCGCGCCTCACAACATCTTCTCGCCGGCGCACGGCAAGCCGATCATCGCCCCGAGCCAGGACATCGTGCTCGGGATCGGCTACCTCACGGTGGACCACGACCTCCGCGAGAAGGCGCCCCTGATCGTCGGCAGCCCGAACGAGGCCTTCCTCGCGCTCGGCACCGGCCGCCTGCGCACCCACAGCCAGGTCAAGCTGCGGCTGCCGGAGGGCAAGGTGGTCAAGAACTCGCTGAAGGGGGACCCGAAGATCGCGGAAGGGCTCGTCCTCACGACGATGGGCCGCATCATCCTGAACGACATCCTTCCGGAGCGCATGCCGTTCTACAACTACGCGCTCAACAAGAAGGGCATCCAGAACGTCATCTCGGACTGCCACAAGATCCTCGGGCGCGACGCGACGATCAAGCTGCTCGACGACATCAAGGACCTGGGCTTCAAGTCCGCGACCCGCGCCGGCGTCTCCTTCGCCAAGGACGACATGAAGACGCCGAGCGGCAAGCAGCGCATCATCGACGAGACCCAGGTCGAGGTCGACGCGATCGAGCGCAACTACCGGATGGGCGTCATCACGGAGGGCGAGCGCTACAACCAGATCATCGACTGCTGGACCGCCGCCCGCGAGCGGATCGGCAAGGAGATGATGGCCGAGCTGAAGACCGACGTGCGTGACGGGAAGCCGTATCTCAACCCGATCTACCTGATGGCGGACACGGGCGCGCGCGGCTCGGTCGAGCAGATCCGCCAGCTCGCCGGCATGCGCGGCCTCATGGCGAAGCCGTCGGGCAAGATCATCGAGGTGCCCATCAAGGCCAACTTCCGCGAAGGCCTCTCGGTGCTCGAGTACTTCTCGAGCACCCACGGCGCGCGCAAGGGCCTCGCCGACACCGCGCTCAAGACGGCCGACTCCGGCTACCTCACGAGGAAGCTCGCGGACGTCGCGCAGAACGTCGTGGTCACGATGGAGGACTGCGGCACCCTCAACGGCGTCTCGAAGGGCGTCGTCTACAAGGGCGACAAGGTCGAGGTGCCGCTCTCCGAGGCGATCACCGGCCGCGTCGCGCGCGACACGATCGTCGATGTCGTGACGGACGAGGAGGTGGTGAAGGAGAACGAGGTCATCACCGAGGAGGTCGCGCGCCGCATCGAGACGATGGGCTACGAGAAGATCCGGGTGCGCAGCGCGCTCACGTGCGAGGCGCCGCTCGGCCTGTGCGGGCGCTGCTACGGCATGGACCTCTCCCGCGGCAAGATCGTCGAGCGCGGCCTCGCGGTCGGCATCATCGCCGCGCAGTCGATCGGCGAGCCCGGTACGCAGCTCACGATGCGCACGTTCCACATCGGCGGCACCGCCCACAAGACCGTCGAGGAGGCGGAGATCCGCGCGCGCTTCAAGGGCATCATCCGGTTCGACAAGCTCAAGGCGGTGACGAACGACAAGGGCGAGCAGATCGTCCTGAACCGCAACGGCGAGATCGTCATCGAGGACGACCAGCAGCGCGAGGTCGATCGCCATCTGATCCCGGCCGGCGCCATCCTCCACGTCAAGGAGGGGCAGGAGGTGCGCGAGAGGCAGCAGGCGGGCGAGCGTCTGGTGCCTGCGACGCTGCTGTGCCGCTGGGACCCGCACCACGTGCCGATCATCGCCGAGGTCGACGGCGTCGTGAAGTACGACGAGATCGTCGAGGGCAAGACGATGAAGGAGGAGCACGACGTCGTCTCCGGCGTCACGCGCCGCCAGATCGTCGAGCACAAGGGCGACCTGCACCCGCAGGTCATCATCACGGACAAGAACGGCCAGCCGCTCGCCCTCTACCCGATCCCGGAGCGCGCCTACCTCGAGGCGGCGGACGGGTCGAGGATCAAGGCGGGCACGCTCATCGCGAAGTCGCCGCGCGAGGTGACGGGCACGCAGGACATCACCGGCGGCCTGCCGCGCGTGACGGAGCTCTTCGAGGCGCGGAAGCCGAAGGAGCCTGCCGTCATGAGCGAGATCGACGGCAACGTCGAGCTCGGCGAGAAGAAGCGCGGCAAGCGCATCCTCCGCGTGAAGGCGGAAGGCGCGATCGAGAAGGAGCACCTGATCCCGCAGGGCAAGCACCTGCTCGTCCACAACGGCGACCGGGTGCGTGCCGGCGAGGCGCTCACCGAGGGGCCGCACGTGCCGCACGACATCCTGCGCATCAGCGGCGAGGAGGCGGTGCAGAACTACCTCGTCCGCGAGGTGCAGAACGTGTACCGCTCGCAGGGCGTCGCGATCGACGACAAGCACATCGAGATCATCGTCTCCCAGATGATGCGCAAGGTCCGCATCGAGGATCCGGGCGACACCGAGTTCCTCCCGGGCTCGGTGGTCGACAAGTTCCGGTTCCGCGAGGCGAACAAGGCCGTGATCGAGGAGAACGGGCGGCCGGCGCGCGCGACGCCGCTCCTCATGGGCATCACGAAGGCGTCGCTCCAGAGCGACTCCTTCATCTCGGCCGCCTCCTTCCAGGAGACGACGAAGGTGCTGACCGAGGCGGCGCTCGCGGGCCGGACCGACAACCTCGTCGGCCTGAAGGAGAACGTGATCCTCGGCCACCTGATCCCGGCCGGGACGGGGTTCTCGTGGTACTCCAAGGGCCGCCTGAAGCGCGAGATCACGCTGGAGGAGGGGTTCGCGGAGTTCGAGGGCGGACTGCCCTCGCCGGAGCCGCAGCCTCCCCGGGAGTTCGTGGCGTAATGGGGTCCGGAATTGGGGGGGGTCCGGGGGCCCGCGCCGCGAAGGCCGGGCGCCCGCTGGACATTTCGCGTATTCTAGGGGGCTCGAATGCCGACGATCCACCAACTGATCCGCAAGGGGCGCGGTAGGAAGATCTACCGCAGCAAGTCGCCCGCGCTCGACATCTGCCCGTTCAAGCGCGGGGTCTGCCTGCAGGTCAAGACCATGACCCCGAAGAAGCCGAACTCGGCGCTGCGGAAGATCGCGCGCGTGCGGCTCTCGAACGGGAGCGAGGTGACGGCCTACATCCCCGGCGAGGGGCACAACCTCCAGGAGCACTCGATCGTGCTCGTGCGCGGCGGACGAGTCCCCGACCTGCCCGGCGTGCGCTACCACATCATCCGCGGCACGCTTGACGCCGCGGGCGTGGAGGACCGTCGTCGCAGCCGCTCGAAGTACGGCACGAAGAGGCCCAAGTAATGCCGCGCAACTACAAGTCCACGGAACGGTTCATCGTCGGCGACCCCCGCCACGACAGCAAGCTCCTCACGAAGTTCGTGAACTCCATCATGGAGCGCGGCAAGAAGTCGCTCGCGCAGCGGATCGTCTACGACGCGTTCGGGATCATCACGGAGCGGTTGAAGGACAAGGATCCGATCGAGGTCTTCACGCAGGCCGTCAACAACGTGAAGCCGCTCATCCAGGTCCGGAGCAAGCGCGTCGGCGGCGCGACCTACCAGGTCCCGATGGAGGTCAGCAAGCGTCGCGCCCAGATGCTCGCCGTCCGTTGGATCCTCGAGGCGGCGCGCGGCAAGAAGGGACGCCCGGTCTCCCGTGCGCTCGCGGACGAGCTGATCGCCGCCTACAACGGCGAGGGCGGCGCGATGACGACCCGCGAGAACGTCCACAAGATGGCCGAGGCCAACAAGGCCTTCGCCCACTTCGCGTGGTAGGGCGTACCGAGTACGCCCTCCCGCCCGCGTAACTGCTTGCGGGGAACGCGGTTGCGGCCCTAGGACCCGGACGAGAGGGTCCGGGTCGGCACGCACGTGGCGCCGACGTCGGTACGATCGGATCGTGCCGCGGAAGACCAGCGTCGTCGCGATCGTCATCGTGGTCGCGGTCCTCGCGGTGCTCCTCATGCTCTCCGCGGCCTCCCGGGAGCGGTGGGCAAGGGCATCGCCGGAGCCTGAGCGCCCGCCGGGGGAGGAGGTCGTCCCCGGACCGGGCGGAAGCGCCTCGAGCCCGACCCCGGCGACGGCGCCATCCGAGGGCACCGGGGGATCCGGAGTGCGGGACGAGGGCGTCGAGCCCGGGAAGGACGACGCCCGCCGCTTGCGCGACGAGGTCATCGACTGGGCCCTCGACGTCGGCGGCGCGGTATGTCTCGAGGCGCCCGACCGGTACCTGAGCGACCTGTGGAATGTGAGGTTCCACCGGAAGCGGGAGCAGGTCCCGGAGGGGACCATCACGGGCGTCGCCGGCCCCGAGGCGGGCGCCGACGAGTGGCTTGCCGCCATGCCCGCGAGGGCCTCGCTTCACGCGGTCGATCTCCGGCACAGCGACATCACCGGCCGCGGCCTCGCGTACCTGGCCGGCAAGGCCTTGAAAGTGCTCATCCTCACCCGGTGCGACCGCCTCCAGGCGGCCGACCTTCAGGTGCTGCGGACGCTTCCGTCCCTCGAGATCCTCGTCCTCCGAGGGCTTCCTCTCGGAGATCGCGGGCTTCCCTATCTCGAGGGCCTGCCTCGATTGCGTCGGCTCGATCTCTACGGCGGCGCGGTGACGGACGCCGGTGTCCTCCACCTGCTCCGGCTCACCGCACTCGAGGATCTGGAGCTGGGCGAAACCCGCGTGACCGCGGCGTCCCTCCCGGCGCTGGCGCGGCTGCCCGCGCTTCGCAATCTGAGGCTCCCGGGGGCGCTCGCTCTCGACCGCGCCGCGCTCGATCGATGCGCCGGGCGCTGAGGGACCGCGTGATGCCGGGCGGCATGCGATAAACTCCCCCGATCCATGTCCGACGTCACGAAGGTCCGGAACCTCGGCATCATCGCCCACATCGACGCGGGCAAGACGACCGTCTCCGAGCGGATCCTCTACTACACCGGCAAGGAGCACCGGATGGGGGAGGTCCACGAGGGGGCCGCGAAGATGGACTGGATGGAGGAGGAGCAGCAGCGGGGGATCACGATCACCGCCGCGGCCACCAGCATCCCGTGGAAGGGCTACCGGATCAACCTGATCGACACGCCCGGGCACGTCGACTTCACCGCCGAGGTGGAACGGAGCCTCCGAGTGCTCGACGGCGCGATCGTCGTCTTCGACGGCGTGCACGGCGTCGAGGCGCAGAGCGAGACCGTCTGGCGGCAGGCCGACCGGTACCACGTGCCGCGCCTCTGCTTCGTGAACAAGCTCGACCGCGCCGGCGGCTCGTTCGATCGCTCCGTGACCTCCATCCGCAAGCGGCTCTCGCTGCCGCCGCTGCCGATCCAGATCCCGGTGGGCGCCGAGCGCGAGTTCCGCGGCGTGATCGACCTCGTGCGCTCGGAAGCGCTCTTGTGGCCGGAGGAGGGCCTCGGCGACCACTACGAGCGCGCGCCCGTCCCCGCAGCCATGGAGGAGGAGGCGGCGATCCACCGGCTCGAGCTCGTCGCGGCGCTCGCGGATCTCGACGACGAGATCGCGGACAGGTACCTCGCGGAGGAACCGGTCGAGCCGGAGCTCCTCGAGGCGGCGATCCGGCGGGTGACCCTCGCGTGCAAGGGCACGCCGGTCCTCTGCGGCGCGGCGCTCCGCAACAAGGGCATCCAGCCGCTGCTCGACGCCGTCCTCGCCTACCTCCCGTCCCCGCTCGAGGTGCCCCCGGCGCACGGGATCGAGCCGGAGAGCGAGAGGGCGCTCGAGCGCGCGTGCGACGACGCCGCGCCGTTCTCCGCCCTCGTGTTCAAGAGCTACGCGGACCGCCACGGCGACCTCGTCTACCTGCGCATCTACAGCGGCACCTGCCACGAGAACGGCCACGCGTACAACCCGCGGGCGAGAAAGGGCGAGCGCATCCAGCAGCTGTACCGGATGCACGCGAACGAGCGGGAGCGGCTCAAGGAGGCGCACGCGGGCGACATCGTGGCGACGGTCGGCCTCAAGTACGCGGTCACCGGCGACACGCTCTGCGAGAAGGCCCACCCGATCCTCTTCGAGGGCGCGCGCTTCCCGGAGACGGTCATCTCCATGGCGGTCGAGCCGAAGAGCGGCGCCGACCGGGACCGGATGGTCGAGGTGCTCAAGCGGCTGACGCGCGACGACCCGACCTTCGACTGGCGCGAGGATCCCGAGACGGGCCAGACGCTCATCGCGGGCATGGGGGAGCTCCACCTCGAGGTCCTCGTCCACAGGATGCTCCGCGACTTCCAGCTCGCCGTGAACGTCGGGAGCCCGCGCGTCTCCTACCGCCAGACGATCGCCGGTCGGGGCGCCGGCGAGGGCCGGTTCGAGCAGGAGGCGGCGAGCAAGATGCAGTTCGCGCACGTCGCGGTCGAGGCGTCGCCGCTCGACCGCCCGGAGGGCTTCAAGATCGAGTGGGACGACCGGGTCCGGCTGACGCTCCCGCAACCGATCGCCGAGGCGGTGGAGCGCTCGCTCGGCGACGCCGCCCGCTCGGGCGCCGGCGAGTCCTACCCCCTGATCGGCGTCCGCGTGCGGGTCGTCGCCGCGACCTACCGGGAGGAGGAGGCGACCGACCTCGCTTTCGAGGTGGCCGCGTCGCGCGCCATCGAGGCGGCGGCGGAGCGGGCGAAGCGGGTCGTCCTCGAGCCCGTCATGCGGGTCGAGATCCGCACCCCGAACGAGTTCGTCGGGCCGGTCCTCGGCGACCTGAACAGCCGGGGCGCGTCGATCGACGGCACGGCGCCCCTCGACGCCACCTCCACCCAGCTGACCGCCACCGTGCCCCTGGCCGAGATGTTCGGGTACGTGGGGACGCTCCGGAGCCTGACGCAGGGCCGGGCGAGCCACAGCATGGAGCCGACGGGCTACCGGCCGGTGCCGCCCGATGTCGCCCGAAAGCTCCTGCTGTAGGAGGGGGCCGGGGGGAGGAGAGGCGACTGCCCCCGGAGCCCCCCTTCAAAAACCTTGGCCGGAACGAGGCCCACGGGTAATCTACTCGTTTTCGTCCGGGCCCGGCCCGGAGCGAGCGCGAGTCCCCGCACGCGGGGGCGCTGAGCGCGGGACCACCGGCGTTCGCCGGGGCCGCCTCCGTCGCCCCTTCGGGGAGCGCTCCCTCCACCGGCCCGGGGGGCGCCACGCATGGACGAGATCAAGATCAGGATGGAGGCGTACGACCACGAGTCGCTGGATTCGTCGGCACTCGAGATCGTCGACACCGCCAAGCGGACGGGTGCGAAGGTGCGCGGCCCGGTGCCGCTCCCGACGCGCATCGAGCGCTACACCGTCCTGCGCTCCCCGCACATCGACAAGAAGTCGCGCGAGCAGTTCGAGATCCGAACGCACAAGCGCCTGATCTACATCAACGAGCCGACACCGAAGACGGTGGACGCCCTCTCGAAGCTCAACATGCCCGCGGGCGTGGACATCCGGATCAAGCTGTAGCCATGGAAGTCTCGGTTCCCCTCCTCAAGAAGTCCGGCGACGTCGGCAAGCACCCCGTGGCGGCCGACCGGTTCCGGCGCTTCGGCAAGAAGGTCCTCCTGCGCGAGTACGTCGAGATGGCCGAGGCGCGCAAGCGCGTCGGCTCGCACTCGGCGCTCACGCGCGGCGAGGTGGCCGGCTCGACCAAGAAGATGTACCGGCAGAAGGGCACCGGCAGGGGCCGCCACGGCAACGACAAGGCTCCCCAGCTCCGCGGCGGCGGCATGTGCTTCGCCAAGAAGCCGCGCGAGTACGGCTGGTCGATGCCGAAGCAGGCCCGGCGCGCGGCGCTTGAGGCGGCGCTCCGCGGCAAGCTCGAGGACGGCGAGGTGCGCCTCGTGGAGGCGTTCTCCTTCGAGCGTCCGCGGACGAAGGACTTCGCGACGCTGCTGAAGAACCTCGAGGTGAAGGGGTCGTTCCTCGTGGTCCCGAACGTCCACGACGCGCGGGTGTGGCAGTCCTGCCGCAACCTCCCGGGGGCGCTCTACAGGGTCGTCTCCGACCTGAACGCCTACGAGGTGCTGAAGCAGAAGTACCTCGTGATCGAGGCGGATGCGCTGAAGGCGCTGGAGGAGAGGTTCTCCCGTGGCTGACCTCGCACGGTACTACCGGATCATCCGCCGTCCTCGGGTCACCGAGAAGGGCTTGAAAATGGTCGAGCGCGGCCGCGCGTACCCGTTCGAGGTGGCCGCGGGCGCCAACAAGATCGAGGTGCGCCAGGCCGTCGAGGCCCTCTTCAAGGTGAAGGTCCGCGCGGTGCGCACGCAGAGCTACCGCGGCAAGGCGAGGCGGGTCGGCCGGTCGTACGGCCACCGCCCGGACTGGAAGAAGGCGATCGTCGTTCTCGCCGACGGCTACACGATCGAGAACTTCTACTAGTCGAAGGGGGGAGGGCCGGATGGGTCTCAAGAAGTTCAAGCCGACAAGCCCGGGCCGCCGCGCCGGAACGGGTCCCGATTTCTCGGAGATCACGAAGGGCACGCCCGAGAAGGGGCTCACGCGATTCCTCAAGAGCACGGGCGGCCGCAACAACCAGGGCAAGATGACGCAGCGTCGCCGCGGCGGGGGCCACAAGCGGCTCTACCGCGAGATCGACTTCAAGCGGGACAAGGACGCGATCCCCGCGAAGGTGCATTCGATCGAGTACGACCCGAACCGGTCGTGCCGGATCGCGCTGCTCCACTACGCCGACGGCGAGAAGCGCTACGTCCTCGCCCCGGACAAGCTGCAGGTCGGCCAGACCGTGATGAACGGGCAGACGGCCGAGCCGAAGGTGGGCAACTGCCTCGAGCTCCGCCACATCCCGGTCGGCCTCGAGATCCACAACATCGAGCTGACGCCCGGCCAGGGCGGGCAGCTCGTCCGCTCGGCCGGCGTGGTCGCGCAGCTCCAGGCGAAGGACGGCAAGTTCGCGATCGTGCAGCTCCCGAGCGGCGCGATCATGAAGATCCATCACCGGTGCCGCGCGACGATCGGCCAGGTCGGCAACATCGAGCACAACCTGATCAGCTACGGCAAGGCGGGCCGCAAGCGGTGGTTGGGGCAGCGCCCCGAGGTGCGCGGCTCGGCCATGAACCCGGTCGCCCACCCGATGGGCGGCGGCGAGGGTCGGCGCTCGGGCGGCCGCCACCACGTATCGCCGACCGGCGTCCTTGCCAAGGGCGGCAAGACGCGTCAGAAGCGCAAGGTCTCGGGTCGTCGCATCCTCCGTCACCGGAAGCGCGGCCGCTTCCAGAGGTAGTCCATGAGTCGAAGCCTGAAGAAGGGCCCCTACGTCAGCGAGCGGATCCTCAAGCGCATCGAGCGCATGGAGGGGGGCAAGAAGGAGCCCGTGAAGACGTGGGACCGCGGTTGCACGATCACGCCGGAGTTCGTGGGGCACACCTTCAACGTCCACAACGGCAACAAGTTCCTGAAGGTGTTCGTGACCGAGGACATGGTGGGCCACAAGCTCGGGGAGTTCTCCCCGACGCGCACCTTCCGCGGCCACACCCTCCGCAAGGAAACGACGGAAGGGGAGTAGGCGATGGCGGGCAAGAGCTTCCAAGCGGTCCACCGTTGGGCGCGCATCGCGCCGCGGAAGGCGCGTCTCGTCGCCGACATGCTGCGCGGCCTCCCCGTGGACGACGCGCTCGCGGTCCTGGACCAGCATCCGAAGCGGGCGTCGATGCTCCTGCGGAAGGTGGTCAAGTCGGCGATGGCCAACGCGAGCCAGGATCTCGAGGTGGACCTGAAGTCGCTCGTGATCGAGGAGGCGCGCGTGGACATGGGGCCGCTCCTCGGCGGCCGCGCGCGCTGGCGGCCGCGCTCCCAGGGGCGCGCGGTCCCCATCCTCAAGCGGACGAGCCACCTGATCGTAGGTCTTCGGGAAGCGGCCGGGAAGCGGCCGCGGCGCGGCGCCGCCCCCGAAGCCCCCCCCGTTGCGCCGGCAGGCGAGGAGCAGGCGGCAGAGAAGGCCGCGGAGTAGCCATGGGCCAGAAGACGCATCCGATCGGCTTCCGCGTGGGGGTCACGCGCAAGCACGACTCGCGCTGGTACGCGAACAAGAAGGACTTCCCGAAGCTCCTCGAGCAGGACCAGCAGATCCGGAGATACATCAAGCAGCAGTTCACGGGCGCGCAGATCCCGCGGATCGAGATCGAGCGCAGCCGCGAGCTCGTGCGCATCCTCGTCCACTGCGCGAAGCCGGGCGTCCTCATCGGGCGCAAGGGCGCGAAGGTGGACCAGCTGCGCCAGGACCTCGCGAAGCTCGCCGGGGCCCGCGTGCAGCTCGACATCTTCGAGATCAGCAAGCCGGAGCTCGAGGGGCAGATCGTCGCCGAGCAGATCGCCGAGCAGCTGGAGCGGCGCATGCCGTTCCGCCGCACGATGAAGAAGACGATGGAGCTCTGCCGCGAGCGCGGCGCGAAGGGCATCCGGCTCCAGGTTTCCGGCCGGCTGGGCGGCGCGGAGATCGCGCGCCGGGAGTCGCAGGTGTGGGGCCAGGTCCCGCTGCAGACGCTCCGGGCGGACATCCGCTACGGCCAGGCGACGGCGCGCACGAGCTACGGCGCGATCGGCGTCAAGGCGTGGATCTACCGCGGGGACGTGAACGAGGTGAAGGAGGACGGCGTGCTGAGGAAGGAGAGGCGCAATGTCCCTGATGCCTAAGCGCGTCAAGTGGCGCAAGCAGCACCGCGGCAAGTCCAAGGGCATGGCCACGAGCGGGCACACGGTCTCCTTCGGCTCGTTCGGCCTCCAGTCGCTCGAGCCGGGCTGGATCACGGCCGGGCAGATCGAGGCGGCGCGCGTCGCCGGGACGCGCGCGCTCACCGGGACGCCGGGCCGGCTCTACCTGCGCATCTTCCCGCACAAGTCCGTGACGGCGACGGCGGAGGAGACGCGGATGGGCACCGGGAAGGGCGACGTCGCCTACTGGACGGCGGTCGTGAAGCCCGGGACGGTCATCTTCGAGGTCGGCGGGACCCCGGAGGACGTCGCGAAGACGTGCTTCAACCGGATGAGCCACAAGCTGCCGGTCAAGGTCAAGATGCTCAAGCGGAGGGAAGCGCTGTGAAGGCGACCGCGTGGCGTGAGAAGGGCGACATCGAGCTCCGCGAGCAGGTGGAGCAGATGCGCCGCGAGATGTTCGACGCGCGCTTCCGGAGCGGCCAGGACGAGGTCGAGGAGCGCGGGAAGTTCCGGAAGATGCGGCGCGAGATGGCGCGGGTCCTGACGATCCTGCGGGAGCGGGAGCAGGGGATCCGGGGCGCCCATCCCGTCGGCGGCCAGGGGAAGGAGAGCTGACCGTGCGCGAGCAGAACAGGAAGACCCTCCTCGGGACGGTCCACGCGGACAAGGCGAAAAAGACCATCACGGTCGACGTCGAGCGCCGCTACCGCCATCCGAAGTACGGCAAGTACGTGGTGAAGACGCTGCGGCTTGCCGTCCACGACGAGCAGGACGAGGCGCGCGAGGGCGACCGGGTCGAGATCATGGAGACGCGACCGCTCTCGAGGCGCAAGCGCTTCCGGCTGGTCCGCATCCTGGAGCGCGGCCACGCCCGCGGGGAGGAGGCGACGTCATGATCCAGATGCAGACGCGGCTCGAGGTGGCCGACAACTCGGGCGCGAAGACCGTGATGTGCGTCAAGGTCCTCGGCGGCACGAGGCGCCGGTATGCCCGCGTGGGCGACGTCATCGTGGCGTCGGTCAAGAAGGCGATTCCCGGCGGCGAGGTCAAGCAGGGCGCGGTCGTCAAGGGCGTCGTCGTCCGGCAGAAGGCGAACCTCCGCCGCGACGACGGCTCCTACGTGCGGTTCGACACGAACGCCATCGTGATCCTCGACGACGAGGGGAATCCGAAGGGCACCCGCATCTTCGGCGCCGTGGCGCGGGAGCTGCGCGAGCGCAAGTTCATGAAGATCATCTCGCTCGCGCCGGAGGTGGTGTGATGGCACGTATCCGCAAGGGGGATCTCGTGGAGGTCATCGCCGGCAACGACCGGGGCAAGCGCGGGCGCGTCCTGCGCATGATCCCCGATCGGGACCGGATCCTCGTCGAGGGCGTCAACGTCCGGTGGAAGCACATGCGCAAGAGCCAGAAGACGCCCCAGGGCGGGCGCATCCAGCGCGAGCTGCCCATCCACCGGAGCAACGTGATGTTTTACGACGAGGCGTCGGGGACGAGGTCGCGGCTCGGCAGCGGCGTCGTCGAAGGGAAGAAGACCCGTATCCTGCGGAAGGGCGGGACGCCCGTCGGCGCGGCGCCGGCCGCCGCGGCGGGCAAGGAGAAGAAGGCGTCCGGAAAGCGCGCGGCGAAGAAGCCCGCGGCGGCGAAGGAGTCCTAGGCGATGGCGCGGCTGCTCGAGAAGTACCGGAAGGACGTCTGCCCCGTGCTCATGAAGGAGTTCGGGTTCAAGAACGCCCTCTCGGTGCCGCGGATCCGAAAGGTCACGGTCAACATGGGCGTGGGCAAGGCGCGCGAGAACAAGAAGCTTCTCGACGACGCCGCCCGCGACCTCGGCACCATCACGGGCCAGCGGCCCATGATCACCCGCGCGAAGAAGTCGATCGCGCAGTTCCACCTCCGCGAGGGGCTTCCGATCGGCTGCTGCGTGACGCTGCGCGGCAAGCGGATGTACGAGTTCCTGGACCGGCTGATCGCCGTTGCCATCCCGCGCATCCGCGACTTCCGCGGCCTCAAGGACAAGCTCGACGGGCAGGGGAACTTCAGCATGGGGCTCACCGACCAGGTGGTGTTCCCGGAGGTCGATGCCGACGTCGTGGAGAACATGCAGGGGATGAATATCACGATCTCCGTCAGCGGGGGACGCGACGACGTGAGCAAGAGGCTCCTCGAGGAGCTCGGCATGCCGTTCCGGCGGCCGGAGCAGGAAGGCAAGGAGTAAGTGGCCAAGAAGAGCTGGATCGCGAAGGCGCGACGCAAGCCCAAGTACGCTTCGCGCCGTTACAACCGCTGCAGTTCGTGCGGGCGGCGCCGGGCGTACTACCGGCGCTTCGGCCTCTGCCGCATCTGCTTCCGCAACCTCGCGCTCAAGGGGGAGATCCCCGGCGTGGTCAAGGCGAGCTGGTAGGGAGTGCACCCATGACGATGACGGATCCCATTGCCGATCTCTTCACGCGGGTGCGAAACGCGGCTCTCGCGTCGCGCAAGCACACCGACATCCCGCACAGCGCGATGAAGGAGGAGGTCTGCCGCCTCCTCGCGCGGGAGGGCTTCCTGCGCGAGGTGCAGGTGACGGACGTGGAGGGGCGGAAGCGGCTGCGCGCCTACCTGCGCACGGACGAGGACGGCCGAAGCGTGATCACGCGGCTCGAGCGGGTCAGCAAGCCGGGCTGCCGCGTGTACAAGAAGTCGGACGATGTCGAACGGGTGCTGCGCGGCCTCGGGGTCGGGATCTACTCGACGCCCAAGGGAATGCTCACCGACGCGCAGTGCCGGGAACAGAAGGTCGGTGGCGAGTACGTGGGCAGGATCTGGTAGCCATGTCGCGCGTAGGAAAGCAGCCGATCGAGGTCCCGGCGGGCGTCGAGATCGCCGTGGCCGGTCGCAAGGTGACGGTCAAGGGCAAGCTCGGCACGCTGGAGCAGGAGTTGCCCGCCGGCATCGAGGCGAAGCAGGACGGGGCAAAGCTCGTCGTGACGCGTCAGAAGGACGACCCGCAGAGCCGTGCCCTCCACGGGCTCGCGCGGGCGCTCCTCAGGAACCACGTGCGCGGCGTGAGCCAGGGCTACGTGAAGGAGCTGGAGGTCCACGGCGTCTCGTACCAGGCAGCCGTGAACGGCCAGCGTGTCACCCTGAAGCTCGGCTACGCGAACGAGATCCGGTTCGAGGCGCCGCAGGGCGTCAAGGTGGAGTGCCCGAACCCGACGCTGATCGTGGTGCGGGGCGCCGACCGCCAGAAGGTCGGCCAGTTCGCCGCCGAGATGCGCGCCGCGCGGCCGCCCGAGCCGTACAAGGGCAAGGGCATCCGCTTCAAGGGCGAACACGTCGAACGCAAGCAGGGCAAGTCGTTCGTGGGGACGGAGCAATGAGACGGGAGCGGTTGATCCGGGAACGGCGCGAGAGGCGGGCGTTGCGCGTGCGCAAGCGGGTGCGAGGCGACGCGGAACGCCCCCGCCTGAGCGTCTTCCGCAGCCACAGGCACATCTACGCGCAGCTGATCGACGACGGCGTCGGGAAGACGATCTGCGCGTCCTCGAGCCGCGTGGTCTGCGGCGAGTACGGCGGGACCGTCGAGCACGCCGGGAAGGTGGGCACGGACCTCGCCGAGAAGGCGAAGGCGCTGTCCATCACCAAGGTGCGTTTCGACCGCGGACGCTACCGTTTCCACGGACGGGTGAAGGCGCTGGCCGAGGCGGCCCGCAAGAGCGGATTGGAGTTCTAGATGCAGCACGAGTTCAGGGACCGCGTCAGCCCCGAGGGCCTCACGCTGGCGGAGACGGTCGTCAAGATCAACCGGTGCGCCGCCGTCGTGAAGGGCGGGCGCCGCTTCTCCTTCAGCGCCCTCGTCACGGTCGGGGACCAGGCCGGCGTCGTCGGCTTCGGCTTCGGCAAGGCGAAGGAGGTCCCGAACGCGGTCGAGAAGGCGGTGAAGGACGGGAAGAAGCGCCTCGTCCGCGTGCCCATGGTCGGCACGACGATCCCGCACGAGGTCGCGGGGAAGTACAGCGCGAGCAAGGTCGTGCTCGTCCCCGCCGCGCCCGGCACGGGCGTGATCGCGGGAAGCGCGGTGCGCGCCGTCCTCGAGGCGGCGGGCGTCCGCGACATCCTCACCAAGGCCTACGGCTCCACCAATCCGGTCAACCTCGTCAAGGCTACCTTCGACGGGTTGGCCCAGCTCCGCACGCGCAAGACCGTGCAGCGGCTGCGGGGAGGGAACGTGAAATGAACCTTGCCGACGTGCGCAGCGCCTTCATCCCGAGGAAGAGCAAGAAGCGCCTCGGCCGCGGCTGGGGCTCCGGCCACGGCAAGACGAGCACCCGAGGCAACAAAGGCCAGCAGGCCCGATCGGGAGGGGGTCCGGGGCCCGGGTTCGAGGGCGGGCAGATGCCGCTCTACCGCCGGCTTCCGAAGCGCGGCTTCAACAACCACCGGTTCCGGGTCGTGTACGCCATCGTGAACGTCGGGCAGCTCGAGGGCGCCTTCGGCGAGGGCGCCACCGTGGACGCCGCGGCGATCCGCGATGCGCACCTCATCAACGCAAAGGGGGACGCTCCGATCAAGATCCTCGGCGGAGGTGACCTCTCGAAGAAGCTCCACGTCACGGTGGACCGGTTCAGCGAGAGCGCGAAGCGGAAGATCGAGGCCTCCGGCGGGTCGATCACGGCCCTGAATCCGCCGCCGCCGCCGAAGCCCAGGAAGGCCCCGCCGGCGAAGGCCCCGAAGGAGCAGGCGCAGCCCGCCGCCGAGGCGCCCGCCGCGGCGGCGCCCAAGGCCCCGAAGCCCCCCAAGAATCCCAAGGGCAAGGCCCCCGACGCACCCGAGGCGTAGCGCCCGATGTTCAACGCCGTCGCCAACCTGTTCCGGATCCCGGAGCTCCGCAAGCGGCTCTTCATCACGGTCGCCCTGCTGATCGTGTACCGGGTCGGCTGGAATATCCCGTTGCCGGGGATCGATCCGAAGAAGATCGCCCAGTTCGCCACGTCGACCGACAACCCGCTGCTCCGGTTCCTCGACCTGATCGGCGGCGGCGGCCTCCAGCGCGCGGCGCTCTTCAGCCTCGGGATCATGCCGTACATCAGCGCGAGCATCATCTTCTCGCTGCTCGTGAAGGTGATCCCGTCCCTCGAGAAGCTGTCGAAGGAGGGGAGCGCCGGGCAGCGGAAGATCAACCAGTGGACGCGCTACGCGACGATCCCGATCTGCATCGTGCAGGGGGCGTTCACGATCCGGCAGTTCACCGGGCAGATCAGCCTGCCGGACCCGGACGGCACCGGCCAGATCCTGACGTTCCTGACCTTCGGCGATGCGGGACCTACCTTCTGGCTGAAGCTCGGGTGGATCACCGCGCTCACGACCGGCACGGTCTTCATGATGTGGATCGGCGAGCAGATCACGGAGCATGGCGTCGGCAACGGCATCTCCCTGATCATCATGGCGGGCATCGTGGCCCGCCTGCCGGTGAGCATCATCGGCTCCGACCTGGGCGCCGCGAAGGGCTTCCTGCTGATCGGCCTCTTCCTGCTCATCGTCCTCGGCGTCGTCTTCATCACCAAGGGGCAGCGGAAGATCCCCGTCCAATACGCGAAGCTCACGCGCGGGCGGCGCGTCTACGGCGGGCAGCGGCACTACATGCCCATCCGCGTGAACATGGCGGGCGTGATGCCCGTCATCTTCGCCTCGGCGCTGCTCTCCTTCCCGCAGCTGCTCTTCGAAGCGGTCGGGTTCCACGCGCTCGCGAGCGCCTTCCAGTACGGCCAGTACCTCTGGTCGGTCTTCTACATCGTGCTCACGTTCTTCTTCGCCTTCTTCTGGGTGGCGCTCATGTTCAACCCGGTGGAGATGAGCAAGAACATGAAGGAGCACGGCTCGTTCATCCCCGGGATCCGGCCCGGCCGCCCGACCGCGGAGCATCTCGAGCGCATCATGAACCGCATCACGCTCGCGGGCGCCGCGTTCCTCGGCGCGATCGCGGTCTTGCCGGTGATCATCGCGTCCACGCTCAACCTCCCGCCGCTCCTGACCGTCTACCTCGGCGGCACGACGATCCTCATCGTCGTCTCGGTCGCGCTCGACCTCGTGGACAAGCTCAACTCCTACCTCGTCATGCGCAACTACGAGGGCTTCCTGCGGAGCGGCGCCGGCCGGCGCGGGGAGGAGGAGTAGTGCGTCTCGTCTTCCTCGGACCTCCGGGCGCCGGCAAGGGGACCCAGGCGAAGCTCCTCTCGAAGGAGCACGGGATCCCGCACCTGTCGACCGGGGATGTCCTGCGCGAGGCGATGGCGAAGGGGACGCCCACCGGGCTCCGCGCGAAGGAGTTCGTCGACAAGGGCTATCTCGTGCCGGACGAGGTCGTGGACGCGCTGGTCCGCGAGCGGCTCCAGGGCGCGCGCGACCGCTTCCTCCTCGACGGCTACCCCCGGAACGAGAGCCAGGCGGACGAGCTGGACCGGATGCTCCTGCAGCTGAAGACCGAGCTCACCTCCGTGATCTACATCCACGTGGCCGACGAGACGCTCGTGAAACGGGTGGGTGGCCGCCGGAGCTGCCCGAAGTGCGGGGCGGTCTACCACCTCGAGTCCAAGCCGCCGAAGCGGGCCGACGCCTGCGACGCGTGCGGCAACGAGGGGCTCGTGCAGCGCCCCGACGACCGCGCGGAGGTCGTGCGCGAGCGCCTCACCGTCTACCACAAGAACACCGCACCGCTCGTGGAGCGGTACAAGGCGAAGGACCTCCTGCATTGGATCGACGGCGACCGGCCGATCGACGCCGTCGCTCGCGACGTGAGCGAGGCGGCGAACAGGAAGCCGGGGGGGTCCGGGGGCCGGTCATGATGGTCCTGAAGACCGACCGCGAGATCGCGCTCCTGCGCGAGGCCGGCCAGATCGCCGCCGAGGCGCTCGCGTGGGCGGGCCGGAACGCGGTCCCGGGGCGGACCACGGCCGAGCTCGATGCCGGCGTCGAGGCGATGATCCGCGCGCGGGGCGCGATGCCCGAGTTCAAGGGGTACCACGGGTTCCCCGCCTCGATCTGCGCGTCGGTCAACGAGGAGGTCGTCCACGGGATCCCGGGGAACCGCGTGCTCGAGGAGGGGGACGTCATCTCCGTCGACGTCGGCGTCCGGTACCGCGACTTCGTCGGGGACACGGCGTGGACCTTCCCGGTCGGCAACGTCTCCGCGGCCGCGCGGCGCCTCCTCAAGGCGACCGAGGAGGCGCTCGAGGCCGCGATCCGCGCGGCGCGGGTGGGCGGGAGGCTCTCCGAGATCGCGCGGGCGGTCCAGAGGGTGGCCGAGTCGTACGGCTACAGCCTCGTCAAGGACTACGCGGGCCACGGGGTCGGGCGGCAGATGCACGAGGAGCCGCAGGTCCCGAACTTCGTCGATGCCCACCTCCTGCGGAACGACGTGATCCTCGAGGAGGGGCTCGTCATCGCCATCGAGCCGATGCTCTGCGCGGGGACGGGCCAGACGAGGGTCGCCGGGGACCGTTGGACCGTCCTGACCGCCGACGGGGGGCTCGCCGCCCACTTCGAGCATTCCGTGGCCTTCACCGGCTCGGGCGTGGAGGTGCTCACGCGCCTCGACGGGAGGACGGCGTGAGCGCGGTCCAGGTCGAGGCCGTCGTCCTCGAGACGCTCCCGAACGCGCGGTACCGCTGCCGTGCGGGCGACGGGAGCGAGGTAACATGTCACGTCGGGGGCCGGATGCGCCTGAAGGTCGTGCGCGTCCTTCCGGGCGAGACGGTCGTCATCGAGCCTTCGCCCCTCGATCCGAGCAAGGGCCGGATCGTGGGCAAGGGAAGGAGCCCAAAGTCATGAAAGTGCGGGCGTCCGTTCGCCGCATGTGCGAGAACTGCAAGATCATCCGCCGCCGCGGGGTGGTCCGTGTGATCTGCAGCGACAAGCGTCACAAGCAGAGGCAGGGGTAAGGATATGCCGCGTATCGTCGGGGTGGACATCCCCAGCAACAAGCCGACCTGGATCTCCCTCACGTACCTCTACGGGATCGGACGCCACCAGTCCAAGAGGATCCTCGAGGCGTGCGGGATCGACGGGCTGAAGCGCGCCCAGGACCTGAGCGAGGAGGAGGTCGCGCGGATCGCCTCGGAGATCGAGAAGAACCACGTCATCGAGGGCCAGCTCAAGCGCCAGGTCCAGGCGAACGTCCAGCGCCTGAAGGACATCGCCTGCTATCGCGGCATCCGGCACCGCCGCGGGCTGCCGTGCCGCGGCCAGCGCACGCGGACGAACGCGAGGACGCGGAAGGGGCCGCGGAAGACGGTCGCCGGGAAGCGCAGCGTGAAGGAGATGAGGTAGAAGATGGCCATCGGCAAGAAGAAGAAGGTCAAGCGCTCGGTCCCGAAGGCGATCGCGCACGTCAACGCCTCCTTCAACAACACGATCGTCGCGATCGCCGACCCGAACGGCGACGTCCTCTGCTGGGCGTCGGCCGGCACCATCGGCTTCAAGGGCTCGCGCAAGTCGACCCCGTTCGCCGCCCAGCGGGCGGCCGAGAAGGCGGCCGACGGCGCCCTGAAGATGGGGGTGAAGGAGATCGACGTCCTCGTGAAGGGCCCGGGCGCCGGCCGGGAGTCGGCGATCCGGTCCCTCCAGGCCCGCGGGCTCAAGGTGCGGACCATCGAGGACGTGACGCCCCTGCCGCACAACGGCTGCCGGCCCCGGAAGAGGCGCCGGGTCTAAGGCTTGCAGGCGGGGGTTATATTAGAAGGCTTCCCTTCCTGACGGGGGGTTCATGGCGCGTACGTACAAGTCGTTTTGCAAGCTCTGCCGCCGCGAGGGGGTTTCGCTCCACATCAAGGGGGCGAACGCCTTCAGCGCCAAGTGCGCGGTCAAGCGGCGCGAGTATCCGCCCGGCCAGCACGTCTACCGCAGGCAGAAGGTCTCGGACTACGGCCTCAAGCTGCGCGAGACGCAGAAGCTGAAGCGGGCGTACGGCCTGAGCGACCGTCAGTTCCGGCGGATGTACGACACGGCGATGCGGATGGCCGGCAACACCGGCGCCAACCTGCTCCAGCTGCTCGAGCGGCGGTTGATGAGCGTGGTCGCCACGCTGGGCTTCGCGCCGTCGTGCAACGGCTCCCGCCAGATGATCGCGCACGGCCACGTGCTGGTGAACGGTCGCAAGGTGTCGACACCGTCCTATCTCGTGAAGAAGGGCGACGTGATCACCGTGCACAAGCGCGAGCGCAGCCAGCAGCTCGCGAAGCGCAGCATCGACATCGGCCTCCAGGGGCGGACGCCCGCCTGGCTGGAGCGCAGCGAGGAGCCGCCGACGGGGCGCGTGGTCGGGATGCCGACGCGCGACGACGTCTCCCTGCCCGTCAACGAGAACCTGGTCGTCGAGTTCTGCTCCCGGTAGCCGGGCGCAAGGAGTGTTTCGCCGATGCGCATCCGTTGGAGGAATCTCGAGCTTCCTACCCGTGTCGTGGCCGAGGAGGTCTCGGACACCTATGGCCGCTTCGTGGCCGAGCCGTTCGAGAAGGGCTTCGGCACGACGGTCGGGAACGGGCTCAGGCGCGTCCTCCTCTCGTCGATCGAGGGCTCCGCGGTCACGCACTGCAAGATCCGCGGCGTGCGGCACGAGTTCACCGCGCTGCCCTACATGGCCGAGGACATCACCGACGTCGTCCTGAACGTCAAGAAGCTGCTCGTCCGGCTCCACCAGGACGGCCCCGTCACGCTGCGCATCGAGCGCACGACGAAGGGCGCCGTCACCGGCGCGGACATCGTCTGCGACCCGGGCGCCGAGATCGTGAACCCCGAGGTGCACGTCTGCACCCTCACCGAGGACGCCGAGTTCGCCTGCGAGCTGACGGCCCGGCGCGGGCGCGGCTACGTCACGGCGGAGGAGAACGCGCAGCCCGAGCCCGAGATCGGCGTGATCCCCGTCGACTCGATCTTCTCGCCCGTCCACCGCGTCCGGTACCGGATCGAGAACACGCGCGTCGGCAAGCTGACCAACTACGACAAGCTGATCCTCGAGATCTGGACCGACGGCACGGTGCGCCCCGACGACGCGCTCGTCGAGGCGAGCAAGATCTTCCGGAAGCACCTGAACCCGTTCGTCCAGTACGGGATGGCGGGGGCGGAGATCGTGCCCGAGGAGATGCCCGCCACGCCGCTCACGCTGCCGGAGCCCGAGCCGGCCGCGAAGATGCTGAGCCTCAAGGAGCGCCTCGCGCTGCCCATCAGCGACCTCGACCTCTCCGTCCGCGCGAGCAACTGCCTCGAGGCGGAGAACATCAAGACGATCGGCGACCTCGTGCGCCTCTCGGAGGCCGACCTGCTCGCGTTCAAGAACTTCGGCAAGACGTCGCTGCGCGAGGTGGACCAGAAGCTCCGGTCGGTCGGGCTCAAGCTCGACATGGACCTGGAAGCGATGACCTCGTAACGGAGGGACCATGCGCCATCGCCACAAGAAGGGCCGACTCACGGTTTCGGCCTCCCACCACCGCGCCATGCAGCGCAACCTCGTGGCCTCGCTCTTCGAGCACGGGAGCGTCGTGACCACGGTGGCGAAGGCGAAGTCGTTCCGCCCGTTCGCGGAGAAGCTCATCACGCTGGCCCGCCGCGGCAACGCCAGGAAGGCGGAGGGCACGCCGGCCGGGAAGGCCGCGCACCTCCACGCGTTCCGCCGCGCCGCGCAGCTCATGCCGCACCGTCCCGCGGTGCGCACCCTCTTCGGGCGCGTGGCGCCTGCCGTCGGGGACCGCCAGGGCGGCTACACCCGCATCGTGCGCCTCGGGAAGGCCCGTATCGGGGACCGGGCGCCGCTCGCCCTCTTCCAGCTCGTCGACAAGCCCGCGCCGCCGGCCGAGAGCGCGCCCGAGGCCGCCGAGGGGGCGAAGAAGGGGAAGGGGGAGGAGAAGGCGGCCAAGGCGAAGAAGGGGAAGAAGGCCCAGGCGGCCGGCGCGGCCGAGTAGCCGTGGCCCTCGCCGTCGCCCTCTACCTCGCCGTCTTCTTCCTCCTGCTCCACCTCCTCGACCGCCTTGCCACCCGCGTCCCCCCGGAGCCCCGGAAGGACCTCTGCTAGGATTCCGTCGTGACCACGGCAGCCCCCGCGAAGCGGCTCTTCGTCCTCTCCTTCGGCTGCCAGATGAACGTCTACGACGGCGAGCTCATGGCCTCCGCGTTCCGGCGCGCGGGCTACGAGGCGGCGAAGGAGCCGGCCGACGCGGACGTGATCCTCGTGAACACCTGCGCCGTGCGCGAGCACGCGGAGGAGAAGGTCTTCTCGCACTTGGGCGAGCTGCGCCGCCACAAGCAGCGGGGCGCGCTCCTCGGCGTCACGGGGTGCATGGCGGAGCGGATGGGGAAGGAGATCGCACGGCGCGCGCCCTACGTCGACCTCGTCGCAGGCGCGCGGTCGTTCGGCGACATCCTCGACCTCGCCGCCGCCGCGCGCGATGGGCTCGGGCCCGTGATCTCCGTCGGACACGACCGCCCGCCGCCCGCCCGCGACGTGTCCGTCCGCACCGATCCCTACCGCGCGTACGTGGCCGTGTCGCGCGGCTGCGACCACCACTGCACGTTCTGCATCGTCCCCGCGACGCGCGGCCGCGAGAAGGGCCGCCCGATGGCGGAGCTCGTGGACGAGGTCCGGGCGCTCGTCGCCGACGGCGTCGTCGAGGTGACGCTCCTCGGCCAGAACATCGACTCGTACGGCAAGGACCGGCCCGAGGGCGAGGACCTGCACCACCTGCTCCGCGCCTGCCACGACGTGCCCGGGCTGAAGCGCCTCCGCTTCGTGACCTCGCACCCGGCCGACATGGCCGAGGAGCTCTTCGACGACATGGCGACGCTGCCGAGACTCTGCGGCGCGCTGCACATCCCGCCGCAGAGCGGCTCGAACGCGGTCCTGAAGCGCATGGCGCGCGGCTACACCCGCGAGCGCTATCTCGAGATCGTGCGCGAGTTCCGGCGCCATTGCCCGGAGGGCGAGGTCGCGGCCGACTTCATCGTCGGCTTCCCGGGCGAGACCGAGGAGGACTTCGAAGGGAGCCTCTCGCTCGTCCGCGAGGTCCTTTTCCAGCAGAGCTTCGTCTTCCGCTACTCGCCGCGCCCCGGCACGCCCTCGGCCGAGCGATTCGAGGACGACGTGCCCGAGGCGGCGAAGGCGGCGAGAAACCTCCGGCTCCTGAAGGCGCAGGAGGCGGTCGCGACGGCGAAGCACGCGGCGATGGTCGGCCGCACGTACGAGGTCCTTGTCGAGGGACGGTCGAAGAAGGACCCGGACGTGCTGATGGGCCGGACCCGCGGCAACTTCATCGTCCACTTCCGGGGCGGGCCGGACCTCGCGGGACACCTCGTCGACGTGAGGATCACGGGCCATAGCCCGGTCACCCTCCGTGGCGAGATCCGCGGATAGGGAGCATCTCGCCCGCGCGACGGAGCTCGCGGAGAAGGGGCGCTTCCGCGTCGAGCCCAACCCCCCGGTCGGCTGCGTCCTCGTGTCGAGGGGAGGGGTCGTAGGGGAGGGGTGGCACGCGCACTGGGGCGGCCCGCACGC